>DATJIP010000088.1:0-19840 GCA_035493235.1 Steroidobacteraceae bacterium | reverse complement strand
TACGACCCGGATCACGAGATGCGGCAGACGATCACGATCAAGAAGGACGCGAACCTGTACAGCATGCTGCCGCACATGCATTTCCGCGGTAAGCGCATGCGCTTCTATGCAGAGTACCCGGACGGCCGCAAGGAAGAGCTGTTGAACATCGCGAGGTACAACTACAACTGGCAGCTCGACTACGAATTGGCGGAGCCGAAGTTCATGCCGGCCGGCACCAAGGTCACGGCGGTCGCAGCGTTCGACAACTCGACGCAGAACAAAGCGAACCCCGATCCGGCGCGCAAAGTGCCGTGGGGCCAGCAGAGCTGGGACGAGATGTTCTTCGGCGCGGTGACGTACAAGTTCGTGGATCAGGGCGGGACGCGGGTCGCGCAGGATCAGCAGAACTAGACGCCACGAAAGAGCAGAGGATCTGCAAGAAGGGCCGCCAACTGTCTGGCGGCCCTCTTTTTTTAACTGCTCTGCAGGCTTGGCTGTGCTCATCAAGATGCGTTTGCAAATAGGAATGATTCGCATTACAGTCACTCCCGCTTCGAAAATGAAGAACAGGGAGCTCTGCGATGACGCCGTCCAAAAGCCCAGTCGCCGCTGCGATCAGTCTCGTGCTCGGCGCTGCAAGCCCCGCAGTGCTGCATGCGCAGGAAGCCACCAGCGATGGCGAGTCGGCGGTGCTGACTGCAGCCGCAGACCCACAGCCGAGCGGGGCGTCTCGGCAGAATCGGCGTCGTGGCCAGACTCTCGAAGAGATCACTGTCGAGGGCCAGAAGTATCGCAGCGAAGTCTCCTCGCCGAAGTACACGGCTGAACTGGTCGACGTGCCGCAGACGGTCGTCGTGATTCCGAAGGACGTGTTTCGCGAGCAGGCCGCCGTTACGCTCTCCGATGTACTGCGCAACACGCCGGGCATCACGATGCTGGCGGGCGAGGGCGGCGGTGCCTCCAACACCTCCGGCGACAGCTTCTTCATGCGCGGCTTCGACGCCACCAACAGCATCTTCATCGACGGCGTGCGGGACCAGGGCGCGTACAGCCGCGACGTCTTCAATCTCGACCAGGTGGAAGTGTCGAAAGGCCCGTCCGGCTCGTACACCGGGCGCGGCAACGCTTCGGGCTCGGTGAATCTCGTCACGAAGACGCCCACTCAGCAGCCGCTGCGCGCCATCGGACTCACCTACGGCAGCAACGATAGCGTGCGCTCGACGGCTGACTTCAATCAGCCGCTGCCGGAAGACTTCCTCGGCGGCAGTGCCGTGCGCCTGAATGCAATGTGGCAGGACGGCGGCGTGGCCGGTCGCGATGAAGTACAGCGCGACGCGTGGGGCATCGCTCCGTCGTTCGCATTGGGACTCGGCACCGATACGCGCTTTTCGATCGCTGCGCAGATCCTGCGTCAGGAGAACACGCCGGACTATGGCCTGCCGTCTGCAGCGTTGCCCGGCCTCACAGAGACGACGCCGCCGGTCGGCCACGTCGATCAGACGAACTTCTACGGCATTTCCGGCGTCGATTTCGACGACATCGACTCCGACAGCTACACCGCACGCGTCGAGCACGACTTCGCGCCCGGCGTCACGTTGCGCAATCTCACGCGCTACAGCGACAACCATCGTTTCGCGGTCGTCACGGTGATCCAGAATCCCGCGGCGTTCGATCCGGTCACCGGACTCGTGACGCGCGCGCGGCAGATCAATGAGCGTATCAACCGCAATCTCACCAACCAGACGAATCTCAATTTCGAGTTCATGACCGGCTCGCTGTCGCATTCGATGAGCACCGGCGTCGAGTATGCGAAGGAGAAGCAGATCAGCCCAGGGCGCACGGGTGCGGGCACCGCGCCGGCAGCCGACATCTACCACCCGAATCCCCACGACCCGGTGACTGGTTTTGCGCCGGCGCGTACGGGTGCGTTCACGGATGGCGAGACCACAACCGTCGCAGGCTACGGCTTCGACACGATCGAGCTGAGCCGGCAATGGCAGTTCTCGGCAGGCATGCGCGTGGAACGTTACGACACCGACTTCCTCAGCGTTGCGATTCCGGGATCGGGCATCGCCGACATCAAGCTCAACACTTCGGACACGCTCACGAGCTGGAACACCGGCCTGGTGTTCAAGCCTGCTGACAACGGCAGCATCTATCTCGCCGCAGCGACGACGCAGACGCCGCCGGGTGGCCTGAATTTCACGTTGTCTTCCGTGGCCAGCAACGCAAACAACCCGACGCTCGAGCCGCAGAAATCCACGAACTACGAGATCGGCACGAAGTGGGATCTGCTCGAAGGACGCCTCGCGACCACGGCGGCCGTGTTTCACACCGTCAACACCAATGTCGTCACGAGCGAGACGATCGGCGGCACGGTGGTCGCTGCGAGCTTCGACAGCGAACAGCAAGTCGACGGCATCGAAGTGACTGTGAGCGGCCTGATCACGCCGCAGTGGCAGGTGTTCGCCGGCTACGCCTATCTCGATAGCGAATTCACGCGCTCGGCTGTGACGAACCAGACCGACGCGACGCTGCAATGGACGCCGAAGAACTCCGGCAACCTGTGGACCACGTACGCTCTGCCGTACGGTTTCCAGATCGGCGGCGGCGTGCGCTACATGGACACGGTTGCGCGCAGCTCGCTGACCATACCGAACGGCGCCGCACCGTCGTTGCCGGACTACTGGGTTTACACCGCGACCGCCGCCTGGCAGGCCAGCGAGAAAGTGACGCTGCGATTCAACGTCAACAACGTTACCGACGAGGTCTATGCGCTCGCCCTCAACAACAACGGCGGACGCTACAACCCCGGCGCGGAACGCTCGTTCCTGCTGAGCGCGGACTTCGCGTTCTAAGCGCACGAGGCGCTGCTTGCTGCTGCAAATCCCCGGTGTGCTCACGGCGCAGGAACTGGCGCATTGCCAGCGGCTGCTCGCGAGCGCCGAGTGGATCGACGGACGCGTCACAGCCGGCCATCAGTCGGCGCAGGTCAAGCACAATCGTCAGCTGGCGGAGGACTCGGAAGCCGCGCGCGAGCTGGGCAAGGTTGTCGTGGCCGCGATATCTCGCAATCCGCTGTTCATCTCCGCGGCGCTGCCGAACCGCATCTTCCCGCCGCTGTTCAACTGCTACGAAGTCGGCGACGGCTTCGGCACGCACGTCGACAATGCGATCCGCGTCGTCGGTGCCAATGGTGCGCGCGTGCGCACGGATGTTTCGGCGACGCTGTTTCTGTCGGAGCCGGCGGACTACGACGGCGGTGAGCTCGTCGTCGAAGACACCTACGGCGTTCACAACGTGAAGTTGCCCGCCGGCAGCATGGTGCTGTACCCGGCGAGCAGCCTGCATCACGTCAAGTCGATCTCCCGCGGCAAACGCGTCGCGTCGTTCTTCTGGATCCAGAGCATGGTGCGCGACGACGGACAACGCGCGCTGCTGTTCGATCTCGACAACGCGATCCGCCGTCTCGGCGCGGATCATCCAGCGCATGCGTCGGTCGTCCAACTGACGGGCGTCTATCACAACCTTCTGCGGAGCTGGGCCGAAGTCTGATGTCGCCGCGCAAAGTTCTGTTCCAGCTGCACTGGATCTTCGGCATCACCGTCGGCATCGTGCTGGCGATCGTAGGCGCGACTGGCGCGCTGCTGTCGTTCGAGCAGCAGATCGTCGCATCGCTCGCGCGCGATAGCCGACAAGTCGAGGCGAACGGTCGAACACCGCTCGCGCCTGCCGAGCTGCTAACACGGATTGCAGCCAACGAACCGGACAAGCGCATCGCCGGCTTGAACATCGCTCGCGAGCCGGGCGCAACGGTTCGTGTGACATTTGCGCCGCGTGAGCAGCGTTACGTCGATCCCTACACGGGCTCGCTGCTGCCGGCTGCGTCGGGCGGCGCTGAGACTTTCTTTCGCAACGTGCGTCAGCTGCATCGCTGGTTGATGCTTGGCGAACTGGGCGATCGCGACATCGGCCGTCAGATCGTCGGCGCGAGCACGCTGCTGCTCATCTTCATGGCGCTCACAGGACTCTATCTGCGTTGGCCGCGCGGTCGCGCCGCGCGCCGCCTCAGGACGTGGTTCGTCCCTGACTTCAGATTGAAGGGCCGCGCGTTCCTGTGGAATCTGCACTCGGTGATCGGCACCTGGGTGCTGCCGGTCTATCTCGTCATCGCGCTGACAGGACTGCAGTGGTCGTACGAGTGGTACCGCGACGGTCTCTACAGCATTGCTGGCGTCGAGCGACCGGCCGGCGGTGAAGGCGGACCGCGCGAAGCACGAGGCAAAGCGGATATTCCGAACTTCACCCGCGCGTGGGAGACCTTCTCCCGCGAGGTGCCAGGATTCACAGCGGTCAACGTCAATCTGGCCGCCGCTCCGGACCGCCCGCTGGAGTTTCGCTACCTCGACGCACAACCGAGCCACGAACGCGCCTTCAACACGCTCGCGATCGACAAGGAAGGCCAGGTGTCGAAGTCGGAGCGTTACCAGGACAAGAAACTCGCCGCGCGCCTCGTGTCGAGCATCTTCCCGCTGCACTCCGGCAGCTATTTCGGTGTCGTCGGCGTGATCGTCTTCCTGATCGCCAGCCTGATGATGCCGCTGTTCACGGTGACCGGCTGGTTGATGTATCTGCGCAGACGCGCACCGCGAGCGCGACGTGAGTCACTCGCGGGCGCGACCGAAGAAGCCGGCTAGCTGCTAAGTCCCCGCAGCGATCTGATCGCGGATACGACGCCAGCCCTCGGTTCGCGCGAGGTGATAGGGCGGCGGGAAGTGCGCCTTCGCGCCCAGCGCATCGGCGGCACGCCAACCCCAACGCGGATCGTCCAGAAAAGCACGCGCGAGCGCGATCATATCGGCCGAGCCTGCCGCCAGAATCTGCTCTGCCTGCTGCGGATCGGTGATCAAGCCGACCGCGCGCGTTACAGCGCCAGTCGCCTGCCGGATCTCATGTGCGAGCGGAACCTGATAACCCGGACCGGCAGGAATCTGCACCTTCGCCCGAATACCCCCACTCGACACGCAGACGTAGGCGATGCCGAGATCCTGTGCAGCCCGCACGTACGCAATCGACTGCGCGACATCCCAGCCGCCCTCGACCCAATCCGTTCCCGAGATCCGCAGCCCGACCGCGACATTGCCCGGCACGGCCGCTCGCACGGCGCGAATCACCTTGAGCGGGAATCGCAGACGATTGGCAAGCGACCCGCCGTAGTCGTCAGTGCGCGTGTTCGCCAGCGGTGACAGAAACTCGTGCAGCAGATAGCCGTGCGCGCTATGCACTTCGATCACGTCGAATCCGATGCGTACCGCGCGTTGCGCAGCTCGGACGAATGCCCCGACCACTTCGTCGATCTCGCCGGAAGTCAGCGCATGCGGCACGTGCCAACCTTCGCCGAACGCAGTCGCGCTCGACGATACGGTCTGCCAGGGATCCTCGGAGGGGCCCAGCGGCGCACCGCCTTGCCAGGGTCGATGCGTCGAAGCTTTGCGCCCGGCGTGAGCAAGCTGGATGCCGAATCGCGTCGGACCGCCAACACGTCGGGCGGCGTGCAGCGCGCGCTCGAGCGTCGCCTCATTGTCATCGCTGTACAACCCAAGACACGCGTGCGTGATACGACCACGCCGTTCCACGGCCGTGGCTTCGACCACGACGAGCCCTGCACCGGAATATGCGAGCTGCGAGAGGTGCTGCAGGTGCCAGTCGGTCGCGGAGCCGTCACTCGCGCTGTACTGACACATCGGCGCAACGACGAGGCGATTCGGCAACTCGACAGCGCCGATTGCGATCGGCTCGAACAGACGGCTGGGCATGAGCGCTCCGGGGCGATGTGACTGACGTCCCGATAGCATATCGGTGCAGGCGGCGATAGACGAAGCGCGGGCAGCTGTCGGTCCGGAGGCAGGCGAGTATGATCGGCCATCGCCTTCCAACCGATCGTCCGGGGAACAAGAATTGGCGAGCCGCCCACAGCCGATGCTTCGAGCATTGCTCGCGATCCTGGCGTTGCATCGCTGGGCGCTCGGCATCGCGGCAGGGCTGATCGTCCTCTACGCGCTGCTCGGGTTCTTCCTGGTGCCGCACCTGCTGCGCACCAATGCACAGAAGTATGTGGCAGAAGAGCTCGGCCGCACCCTTGCGCTCGGCGAGGTGACGTTCAATCCGTTCACGTTCCGGCTCAGCGTCAGCGATGCGCTGCTGTCGGAGAAAGCCGGCGATCCCATCGCGGGATTCAAGCAGCTGGTCGTCAATGCGCAGCTCGCCTCGATCTGGCGGCGCGCTGCCGTACTGAAGGAAGTACAGCTCGATGCGCCGGACGTGAATCTCATCGTAGAGAGCGACGGGACGATCAATCTCGCGAAGCTTGCGCCGCCCGCCGACACTTCCCAACCCGCCGCTGCTCCCGGGCCGGACGAGCCGTTGCCGCGGATTCGGATCGGCCACCTCGCGGTCAACGACGGACGAGTCGATTTCCAGGATCGCACCCGGCCCGAGACGTTCACGGCCACGCTGACGCCGATCCGCTTCGCGCTGGATGACTTTCAGACCGATCTCAATCACCAGAACGCGTACGACTTTGCCGCGCGTTCCAGCGCGGGCGAAACCCTGGCCTGGTCGGGCAGCTTCACAGCCCAGCCGCTGGGCTCGCACGGTCAGTTCACTGTCGGGCAACTGCAGGCGCAGACGATCGACAAGTATCTGCAGGGACGTCAACTGCCGGTTCGCTTGGTCGCTGGCACGCTGTCGTTCGGCGGAACATACCAGCTCTCGTTGCATCCGACTCTGGTCCTGGACATCGGATTGCCGGAAGTCACCTTCGAGAACTTCGCAGTGGCGGAGCAAGCTGAGTCGCCGCCAGTCGCAGTCATTCCGAAGTTGCGCATTGCAGGCACGCAGTTCTCGTTCGTGCCACGCACTGTGCGCGTCGAGAAGGTCGAGATCGACGGCGCGAAAGTGAGCGCCAGCCGGGAAGGCGATGGGTCGCTGAGCGTCACGCGTCTCGCGAAGAGCGAGCCGTCGAGCGACGCAGCTGCCGACTCAGCTGCGACGCCTGCGTCTAGCCGGCCGTGGAAATGGGGCGTCGGCGAGATTCGTGTCGCGGATGCCGCTCTCGATCTCGAAGATCGTTCGTTGTCGCCGACCGTGAAGTTCAACGTCGCGCCGATCGCAGTCACCGTTGCGGGACTCAGCAGCGAGCAGGGCGCCAGGATGAATCTCACGGCAGATCTCGGGCTCAGCGGCAAGCCATTGCTGAACAGCAGCGGCCAGTTCCAGCTCACACCGGTTACCGCCGCACTCGCTCTCGATCTGCATGAGTTCGATCTAACGATGCTGCAGCCCTACGTCGCGCAAGCGACGAACCTGACACTGCGATCGGGACTGCTGAGCGTAAAGGGTAACGTGTCGACTGCAGCGCCGGAGGGTGCGCCGTCGTCACTGCAATTCCAGGGCGACGTACAGCTCGCCAATCTCCACACCATCGCCGGTCCGGCGAACGAGGACCTGATCAAGTGGCGCAATCTCTCGGTCACCGGCATCGATTTTTCGCACAACCCGGATCGCCTCACGATCGAGCGCGTCCTCGCGCGCCAGCCCTACGCCCGTGTGATCATTCAGCAGGATCAGACGTTGAACGTCACCGCGGCACTGAAGCGTGATGCGAACGCCGCGGCCGAGAGCGAGGCCACGCAACAGCCAGCCGCGCAGCCGCCGTCGAAGGCGATGCCGATCCGCATCAAGAACATCAGCGTGGGCAGCGGCTCGGCGCTGTTCGCCGATTATTCGATCACGCCTTCGTTCGCCACCGGCATCGTCGACCTCGACGGCATGATCACGGGGCTCTCGTCGGAGCCCAACTCGCGCGCGAAGGTGCAGCTGGCGGGCAAGGTCGATCGCTATGCTCCGGTCGACATCTCCGGCGAAGTCAATCTGCTCTCGGCCGCGAAGTACACGGACCTCGCGCTGAATTTCCGCAACATGGAGCTGACGACCTTCAACCCGTACTCGGGCAAGTTCGCCGGCTACAACATCAGCAAGGGCAAGCTTTCGACCGAGCTGCGCTACAAGATCCAGGATCGCAAGCTCGACGCGCAACACCACATCGTGGTCGACAATCTGGAGTTCGGCGACAAGACGGATTCGAAAGACGCTGCGCCGATTCCCATCAAGCTCGCGGTCGCGCTGCTCAAGGATCGCAACGGAGTGATCGACCTGCAGCTGCCGATCGGCGGCAGCCTCGACGATCCGTCGTTCCGCATCGGCCCGATCGTCTGGAAAGCGCTGCTCGGGTTGCTCACCAAGATCGCGACTGCACCGTTCGCCCTGCTGGGCTCGCTCTTCGGGGGCGGCGACGAGTTGGCGTACGTGGATTTTCAAGCTGGCTCCGCCGAGGTGCCGGCATCTCAGATGGAGCAACTCAACAAGCTTGCGCACGGGCTCGCCGAGCGGCCGCAGCTTCGTTTGGATGTGCCTGTGACGGTATTGCCCGAAGAGGACAGCAAGGCAATCGCCACGGCGAATCTGTACGCGCGCGTGCCCCAGCTCGATCCCACGGCGGATGAACCAGCGCTACGAAAGCGACTGACGCAGCTCGAAGCGCTGTACAAGACAACGAACAAGGTCGCGCCGGAATATCCAGCCGAAACACAGACCGACAAGACCATCGACTGGAACGCGCGCACTTCCTGGATCGAAGCGCGGTTGCTCGAAGGCATGCAGCCTGACCAGCCGACACTCGAAGCTCTCGCCCGTCAGCGCGCGCAGGCAGTGCAGTCTGCTGTTCTCACGAATACGGGCGTAGCGCCCGAGCGTGTGTTCATTACGACCGAGCGCGGCGCCTCGCTCAAAGACGGGCAAGTGCGAATGGAGCTGAAGCTGGAGTAGGGCAGCCCGTTATTGCGACGGCGGAGTTGGCGGAGTGCGCGGACCTGACGGCGCGTGCTGCGGCAACGCGGGCGGCGACCCGACCATCCCACCGGGCAACGCCTTCGCGCGCATGCGCTGGTACGCCGGGCGAGCTTCGATCTTCGTCTTCCACGCGGCAACGTTCGGGAATTCTTTCGCGTCCACGATGTTGAGACCGGTCGCAACGTCGAGCGGGAACTTCATCATGATGTCCGCCGCGGAGAACTCCGCGCCGCCGAACCAGGGATGCTTGCCGAGAAAATCCTCGGCGAACTGCACGACCTGCTCGGAATCCACGAGCGGCGAGCGCTTTTCCGGCGGCTGGATGCGCCACACTCGATAATCCTGGAACAGTCGCGCGGCCAGCGAGCCTTCCGCGTAGTGCATCCAGATCAGGTGATACGGATAGTCCGGGCTGTCGAGCGCCGGCTGCAGCTTGCCCGGCGCGTGGCGGTTCAGAATCATCTCGATGATCGCACCGGACTCGACGATTACCTGGTCGCCGTACTTGACCGTCGGCGCGACCGGCATGCCCGGGTTGATCGCCTTGATGCTCGCCATCGAGCCGGCGAGATCGCCGCGCTTGAACTCCAGCTTGTAGGGCATGCCGAGCTCTTCCATCAGCCACACGATGCGCTCCGAGCGGCGCCCTTCGAGGTGATAGATCGTGATGTCAGGGAGCGGCGTGGCTTTGGGTTGCGCTGCGTGGCCGGTGCCGGTGAGCGTGAGCAGTGCAGTCGCGAGCAAGAGAGAGCGCTTCATGCGGGTCCCCGTGTTCATTGGAGTTTTGGGAGTTCTGCGGGCGTCAGCCTAACTCATAACGCCCCTTCTACGGAGTGACGCGCGGAGGAAACTGGCCGGAAATGACAATTGCAAACACTTGGCGCAATCCATTGTCGACTCCAGCCGCTCGTTTCGTTCTCCTCGCGCTCGGCGCGACTGCGCCGCAGATCTGTTACACCGCCGACGAGGGACCGCCGGCGCCCGAACCCTCGCGATTCCGCGATCCCGAAGACGGCCAGTTCGATGTCAGCTCGTTCCTGGAGAAGCCGCGGGGCTTCCTGCCGGTGCCGGTCATCATCACGGAGCCAGCCGTCGGCTACGGCGGCGGTATGGTCGGCATGTTCCTGCGACCGCGCGAGAAGGCGGGCGAGCAGGGTTGGGCCCGACCCAACATCTCGGCGATTGGTGCCATTGGCACGGAGAACGGCACGCGCGCTGCATTTGCGAGCGATGCGAGCCGGTGGCTCGACGGACGGTTCAAGACACTCGCGCGCACGGGAGGCGGGCACATCAACCTGGACTTCTATGGGCTCGGCGGCGATCACGCGTCGCTCGACGAGGCGGTTCGCTACACGCTCGATTTCAGTCTGCTGTTCGTGCAGGGCACGTGGCAGATCAGTCCGAAATCGCCGTTGTCGATCGGGCTGCGCTACATCTACTCGCAAGTCGAGCCGAAGCTGCGCGACGAGCCGGTGTTTCCGGGCCTCGCCGACCGCGTCGACGTCGATATCTCCGCGCCGGCTGCCATCCTCGAGTTCGACAGTCGCGACAACGTGTTCACGCCGACGCGCGGCATTTTCGCCGAGACCGTGTACCTGATGTCGCGCGAGAACCTCGGTGCGAGCGCGGACTTCGAACGCTTCCAGCAGGTCGTGATGGGCTGGTATCCGCTCTCGCAGGCTGTGACCTTGGGTCTGCGCGCCGATTACCAGAAGGCGTCGGATGACGCGCCGTTCTTCCTGCGTCCGTACATCGAGCTGCGTGGCGTGCAGGCGATGCGCTATCAGGGCGATGAGATGGCGTCCGCTGAGCTCGAAGCGCGCTGGGAATTCCGTTCGCGCTGGAGCGCCGTCGTAGCGGTGGGTGCTGGCACTGCGCACAGCACCCGGCCGAATTTTTCTGCCACGCAAGACATCGCGAGCGGAGCGGTCGGTCTTCGCTACGAGCTCGCGCGGAAGTTCGGGCTGCATGCCGGCCTGGACGTCGGCTTCAGCGCGGAGACGACGGCGATCTATTTCCAGGTCGGTAACGCGTGGTTCCGACCGTAGCTCACTTGATCAACGGGATCTGCGAAGAAACCCCGATCTGGCTGACCAGTCCGAGACGCCGCTCGACTTGAATGGCCCGAGCTGCGGTGACGGGTGGCACCACCGTCTGGAACTTCGCCAGCCACTTGACCCGCAGGTCGTGCGTCTTCTGGTCGCGCGTGAGCAGCGCATTGATGAAGTCGAGCGCATCGGCATCCTTCAGCTGCCCGTAATTCTTCGCGTACTTCTGCGTAGCCTGAATCTGCCCGTCGACGATCGCTGACTGTTCCTTCTGATACTCCTTGTACAGCGGCCAGAACTTCGTGGCCTGATCCGCCGTGAGCGTCAGAGCCTTGGCCATCACATCCGCAGATTTCGCCTGCAGGTCGTCGCGAAACTGGGCCACGATCTGCTCGGGCGTGGGCTCGGCGGCCGCTTTAGTGCCAGAGGCCGGCGCATCGGCAGACCAGGCGGGGAAGGAGATAGCGAGCGCAACGATCGCCATGAGACCGGTCTTCATGAACTGTCTCCGCAACAACCAGGGGAATTCGAGTCTAGGAGGCGGCATTACGGGTGCCATCAGGACGACGGGCAAGCGCCGGTTCGGCCACAGTCGGGCGGCACGGCAGCCGGGCTGGCGTCTACTATCTGGATAGTTGACAGAGAGCGCACGGATGCCGCAACCTACTAGTCGATTAGTAGTTGCGAGGATCCGCATGCCGACGTGGCACAGGTTGTTGCTTGGAGTCCTGCTGGGGGTAGCTGGCGCAACGAGTGTCGCGGCGAAACCCGTCAACCAGCCCGCCTTGCAGGCGACGCTCGTGGACCGCGTCGATGTGCGCAAGTGGGGCACCGGCATTGTCGTCGGCATCAGCTCGCCGCGGGGACGGCAGATCGTGTCCTACGGCACGTTGAGCGTGCAGGATCGTCGCAAAGTCGACGGCACGACGGTCTTTGAGATCGCGTCACTAACGAAAGTCTTCACCTCATTGATGCTCGCCGACATGGCGGCACGCAAACAGGTGACGCTCGATGCGCCAGTCGCTACTTGTCTTCCAGCCGGTGTCCGCGTTCCCGAGCATGGCGGCAAGCAGATCACGTTCGTCGATCTCGCTACGCATTCCTCGGGTCTGCCGCTGCGGCCGAGCAACCTGGCATCGCAGACAGCTCTCAACAAATACGCCGGCTACACGGTTGAGCAGCTGTATCAAGGTCTCGCAGATTTCAAACTGACGCGCGATCCGGGCTCCGCATTCGAATACTCGAATTGGGGTTTCGGGCTGCTGGGCAACGCACTCGGTCACTGCGCCGACAAAAGCTACGCAGCGTTGCTCAACGAACGAGTCATCGGACCGCTCAGGATGCGCGACACAATGTTCGTGCCGAGCAGCGCGCTGCGATCGCGGCTGGCGACGCCATACGACGACAAGCGGCAACCAGTGCCGAACGAAACTACGGGAGCGCTCGACGCTGCAGGCGGGCTGTACTCCACCGTCGACGATCTGCTCGACTTCATCGAGCTGTTTCTCGGTCGTGGGCCGCAACCGCTCGTTGCCGCCGGCGCGACGATGCTCGAGCCGCGGCGACCTGGGGATGGTCCCGACACGCGAATGGGACTCGGCTGGAGAGTTACCGCGTCTCGCGACATCACGACGATCTGGAGCAGCGGCCGCGCCGACGGTTATCGCTCGTTCATGGCGCTCGATCCTCGCCAGCGCGTGGCGGTTGTCGCACTGACCAATGGGGCGACCAACGTCGGTGTCGACGACATCGGCTGGCATGTTCTGGATCCGAGCGTGGCCCTCATCAAGCAGCATCCGCGGATTGCTGTTTCCGCAGACGCGCTGGAGCGCTACGTCGGTCGTTACAAGTTCGATGATGGGGTCGTCATGACAGTGGCGCGTCACGAGGACCATCTCGTCGTGCAGATGACAGGGCAGGGGCCGTCGGCGATCTTTGCCAGCGGGCCGCGTGAGTTCTTTCCCGAAGACATCGAGGCGCAGTTCGTGTTCGCCGAATCGGGCACCGCGCCCGCGCAGTCGCTGGTATTGAATCAGGACGGACAGACGTACAAGGCACAGCGGATTGCAGAGGAGAGCAAACCATGAGCGTCTCGCTCAGCAATCGAGAGGCGGAGGTCATGGCGGTCTTGTGGGAGCAGGGCGCTTCAACGGTCACGGAGGTGAAGGACAAGCTCGGCGATCCTCTGGCGTACACCACAGTGCTCACGATCCTGCGCAATCTCGAAGCCAAGGAATACGTCGGTCATGAGCCTGATGGACGCGCGCACCGCTACTTTGCGCGGGTCCGCCAGCAGGCTGCACGCAAGAGCGCGATCCGGCACCTGGCGAGCAAGCTGTTTCAAGGTTCTGCGGACCTGCTGCTGACGCAACTGGTCGCGGATCGCAAGCTCAACGACGACCAGGTGCGGCGCATTCGCGAAATCCTGGAAGAGAAGCCGGGCAGGGAGAAAGCATGATCGCCGCGTGGATGACCTATGCACTCGTCGTCGCACTGCTCGTGAGTTGCGCTGCGTTGAGTGCCGAGCGGATCGCACTGCTTCGCAGGGTGCAGAGTCGCTGGATCTGGGTTGCTGCGATGCTGCTGACGGTGGCTCTGCCGCTGCTGTTTGGCTGGCAGGGCTCGCGAACGACCGAACGACCAGCGACAACCTTAGCGGCGCTGGCTCGAGACAAGGCTCCTGTCTATGAGCTGACGCCGATTGCATGGGTCGGCGGTGCTGCGCGGGTTGTCGAACGACGCTTCGCGTTGGACACGTGGTTGCTCGCCGGATGGTCCACAATGAGCGCGCTGGCGCTCGTGACGCTGACAATGGGCTGGCTGCAGCTCCGCAGACGATTGCAGTCTGCGACCGATGAGCGCGTAGACGGCGTGAACGTCAGCATTTCCCACGACGTCGGGCCCGCCGTGGTCGGAATCGTTCGGCCGCGCATCGTGATCCCACGATGGCTGCTGCAGCAGGATGTGACGACGCAGAGGATCGTGCTCGCGCATGAGCTCGAACACCTGCGCGCGCGGGACGTTCGCGTACTCGGAGCAGCGTTGCTCGTTGCCGCGCTGATCCCGTGGAATCTGCCGGTCTGGTGGCAACTGCGCAGGCTCCGCTTTGCAATGGAGGTCGATTGCGATTCGCGCGTGCTGCGCGGTGGGCAATCGCGGTCGAAATACGCCACGGTCCTCTTGCACGTGGCCACCCACCTGGTGCCGTTGCGAGCGGCGGCCGCCGGTCTTTCCGAATCCAGCTCATCGCTCGAAGAGCGTATTCGCATCATGCACGCGCCGATACGCGCACACTGGCGCGTGCTAGGCGCATTGTTGGGGACGTGCAGCGTCGCACTCATTGCGGCCGCTGCGAACGTGAACGCGCCACCCGTGCCATCGCTGACGACAGCAGAATCCGAGGACGGACTACCTGTGCTCCCGACGCCGGTGGCAACCTGGAAAGAAGATGAAGCCTTGCTCGCGCGTGCTGTCGGGCATTTCTATCCGCAACTGCTCTCGACTCGTCAGGACGGTCGGACGTACGTCTGGGCCGTCGTGAACGAACGCGGCGAGGTGTCGCAGATCGAGATGACCCTGCGTCCATCCTGGGACCGCGAAGACGAATTTGCCCGCAACTGGCAGGCGTTTCTGCAGCGTGCAGGCGTGCTCGAATCGGAGGTGCGTCAGCAGCTGGTCCTGCAGATTCCCATCGGACCGAACTACTCTGCGGTCGCGTGGGTGATGGTGCCCGGCGCCCTGGCGCAGGATCCTTCGGCGCCGACATTCACACTGGCACCCCGGCAGGCGCATGCGATGGAAGGCCGGATGCTGGCGACCGTCGAGGCTCAGCGGCGGGTGATCGAGCATTTCGATGCCGCAGCGTTGAGCGAAGGCGTTCCCGCCGGACAGGAGCTGTGGTTCCTCATCGATCCGAACGGCAAGGTGCTGCGCGCCGGCCGGCGCACGACGATCACGGATCCGGAGGCGGCGCGGATCGCGATGAACCGCATGTTTCCGGACGTCAGCGTCGGCTATGTCACGCGCGGAACCATCGTGAAGGACACCAGCGGCAAACGAATCCCGGTCAGCTGGCAGTGGCTGGAGCAGTGACCTCGATGCCGAATTCCTGCCGCTCGGCATCGGTGAGGTCTCGCGACAGTTGTGCGCGTACTCGCACGACGAGCTCGTCTAGCGGTGGAAACTCCATGACGGTCACGCGATCGAGCCAGGTAGCGAGCAGCCATCGTCCGTCGGCGCTCACGTGGACACCGTTGGCGTTGTGCTCGAGAGGCAAGGTCGCAATGTGCACGTTGCGGTGGCTGTCGAATACGTAGATCGCCGGTCGATCGATCCCGGCGCCGAACACGTACGCACCATCCGGCGACAGAATCGGCGCAACGAGCTGCGAGGGCGCATGCAGCACGCCCAGTTGCTGATCTCGTACCAGCAATTCGAAGTAGGGCGGACCTTCGCCGTCGCCTTTCCTGATTTGCACGACACCGCTCGCCTGTCCGGTGCGACGCGCCGCCTCTGCTTCGATCCCGCTACGCACCTCCACTGTGAGATCGCCGACCTCCGCGCCGCTCTGCGCGTCGAGCACGCGCGTGAGCTTGGCGAATTCAATCGAGAGCAGCCAGCGGCCATCCGCGGTTTGCGCGACCCATTCCTGGAGCTCGAGCGGTGGCCCTTGCAGAGTTCGCACGGACTTGCCGCTCGCCACATCGATGAAATCACGACGGCCATCGCGATACGCCAGCAGCATCTGTGTATCGTTCGCCGCGAACACCGCGGATCGCAGCGCCTCGCCTACGCCGGGCACTGCGACTATCTGCGCGCCGCTTGCACGATCGAACAGCCGCGCCGCGCCGTCGCGTGACGCCGTGAGAATCCGCGATCCGTCGGCCGAAATGTCGGCGTGCAGCGGTGTGCTCACGAGTATCGACGTCCGGCCCGGTACGCCGGCGATATCCCAGAGCCGCACAGTTGCGTCCGCGCCGGCAGTGAGAGCTCGACGCTCCGTAGCGTCGATGGCAATCGCTGTGACGAACCCCTGATGTCCCGCAAGAATCTGCTCACGCTGGGTATCGATCGTGGTCACGCTGGCGGCGCCGCTCTTCGAGCCGGCTCCGATCCGCGCACCGCGCGGTCCAAGCGTCAGCGCTTGCGCCAGAGAGAAGAAGATGTTCCGCTCGAACACGACCTTGCGGCTCGTAGTGTCCACCACGAACACGTGTCCGAAGACGTTCTGCATCACAAGGCGTTCCATGCCGTCGCTCGCAGCCAGGCCCATGGGGGTGCCGCTGCTGAATGGCACATGCGCGAGCACGTTGGGGGGATCGACATCCAGCACGGCAAGGCCGTCGAACATGCCAGCTGCGAACACTTCATGCGCCGGGCCGGCGCCGACCGCCAGGTCGTCCACGGCATGCTCCGGGAGCTTGAACGAGTAGCTATTATTTTCGGCGAGCTTGAACACGCGGACGTTGCCGTCCTCGCACGCAGTCACGAGCTGATCGGCCGAGCGCCAGCAGGCGCGATGCACCGCGCCGGGATGCGGCGGCAGCCGCACGGAACCGCTGCTGCGTAGATCGATTACTCCGGCCGAGACGCCGCCATACGCAGCGAGATGCGCACCATCAGGGCTCTGCACCAGAGCTGCGATCGCCTCCTTGCCGATGCGAAATTCGAGCGCGTCTTGCGTGTCGAGCTGGGCGATCTGCACCCGGCCGTCCGCCCAGCCAACGGCGAACGAGCTGCCGTCGCCGAGGAATGCGATACACGTCGCCGGCACGGTACCGCGCCAGTTCCGCCCCAGACGGCCGGTTGCTGTCTCGACGACGCGCACACCGTCGGTGGCTGCAGTCGCGAACCGCGTGCCGTCGCGGTTGAATGCGATCGAGTACACGGGCGGTTCGTGCGCGAGGAAGAAGCAGTGCGGCCAGCGCGCGAAGAGCGTGCGCAACGCGCCTTCGAGCCGCGGCGATGCGAGATACCGCTCGCGTCCCTCGAGCGCGAGCATGAGCCCGATATGCAGCCGCTCAGGCGGCAGGTCGAGAATGCGTGCAGTGAGCTGCGCCGCCTCGCGCTCGAGCTCGCGGGCGAGCTCAGTGCGACTGGTAACGACGAATTCGCGTTGCAGAGGCGTGAGCGCAGGATCCTTGTCCGTCACCGTAAGCATGCTTTCAGCCTCGGCAAGCAGCGGCTCGCGGAGCAGTACTGACGGCGCGTAGCGAGTGTCGACCCAGCGCCTGACATCCTGTTGCAGGCGAGTATGGCGACGCAGCCAATCGAGATCGCGCGATGCTGCTGTCACCAGCTCATCCATGAGGGCAGCGAACGGGTCAGGTCGGTCGACGAAGTCCGCGAGATCGATGTAGTCGAGCTTGGCCAGCTCGGCGGGTACTTCAGCGGCAGGTGCCAACATCGGATCGGCATTGATCTTGGCCGTGTCGGTTGCCCAGGTCGCAGCATCGATCGGCATCAATGGCAGCAGTCGCTTCGCAAGCTCGGTCGCAATCGACAGCTCCACGCGACACATGCGCGATGCGATGGAGTGGGGCGTCATCACGAAGACGAAGCCATCGGCCTGCTCGATGCCGGCGCGGATCGCGCTCATCCAATCGGAGGCCGAGGGGATGTCGCTGCGGTCCACCCAGGTCTTCCAGCCACGCGCGGTCAGCAGGGTGGACGCGAGCTTGACCAGCGGCGCGTCGACGCGAGCGTAGGAAAGAAAGAGGTAACCCTTGTCCATTGGCGATCTGCCAGGTTTGCCCGCAGACGCTATAGATTGTGCCGCTTGAGGCTGACTACGCTCCAGAGCCGTGACGTCCAAGCAGTCCAACATCGAACAGGCCACGCTCAAGTTCTCGATCGCCCTGACGGTCTTGCTGGGCCTGGTGGGCGTCGCCAGCGGCGTTGCCACGGGCTCGCAGGCGATCATTTTCGATGGCATGTACAGCTTCGTCGATGTGGTGCCGACGATCGTCTCGCTGATCGTCGTGAAGCTGATCGCCCACGGCTCCAGCCACAAGTTCCAGTACGGCTATTGGCACCTGGAGCCGCTGGTGGCGGTGCTCCGCGACAGCATTCTCGTCGTGGCTTGCGTGTACGCAGCGGTCGATGCAATCAACGGCCTCGCCAGCGGCGGGACGGACGTCGCCTACGGGATGGCCGCGTCCTGGGCAGGCGCCCTGAGCATCATCGGGATTGCGATGACGCTGTTCCTGCACCGGCGGGCCAAGCAGCTGCAGTCGCCGATGCTCAAGATCGATTCGCGCAGCTGGCTGGTGAGTGCCTGCCTGAGTCTGGCACTGCTGCTCGGGTTCGGATTTGCCCTGGGGCTGAACGGCACGCGCTTCGAGCGCTGGATTCCCTACCTGGATGCGACCGCGCTCTTGATCATTGCGCTGGCGATGCTGCCCGTGCCGCTGATCGGCTTGTGGCGCTCGCTCGGCGAGGTGCTGCAGGTCGCTCCGGACGAGCTCGATTCGCAGGTGCATTCCGTCATGGAGAGCATCGTGCGCGAGCGGACGTTCGTCGACTATTCGAGCTACGTGGCGAAAGTAGGGCGCGCGCGCTTCATCGAGATCCATGTGCTGGTCGCGCCGGATTCGCGTATCGATACTGCAATCGCCGATTCCATCCGTCGGGACATCGCGACACGCTTGAACGCGGTCTTCCCGAACTTCTGGCTGACGGTCGATTTCACTGCAGATCGCGCCTGGCTATAGTAGATTCCGGCGCTCGCAGCACGTCGCTGCCAATTACCCGGATCCACCATGGCCCTGAAATTCGAGAAGAACACGGAAGCCTTTCTTGCAGTTCTCGCGGCCGTGCTCGGCGCCGACAATGTCGGCAGCCTCGAAGAGCGCGACGTGCTCTACAAGAAAGTGAAAGCGATTCCGCTGTTCGGCAATCCCAGCATGCCGGAGTTCTCGAAGCTGCTCGGCAAGGTGACGGATGCCGTTTACTCCGAGCTGCCCACGCAGGACGGCGGTGGAATCTCGGCCGCGGGCATCGACACGCTGCTTGCGGAAGCAAAGAAGGCGCTGACTCCCGATCTGCGCAAGACGCTGATCTCGACGGCCAGCGATCTCATCGATGCCGATGGCGCAGACGAAGAAGAAGAGGCGCTCGTAGAAAAGATCCGCCGCGTGCTCGGTTGATCAACTAGCGATTCCCAGAAGCTCTGGTGCAGGACAGTCCCGATTTAGTGATATCGTAATTTGTCATAATATACATTATGCGTACTCATAGATACGCCGCGGGACGCTGCCCCAGGCCCCGCAACGCCGGCTTTTCAGTCCATATCGAAGCCCGCTGAGAGCTCCGCTTTCGTGTACACGCGAAACGCGATCAGCGTCTCCGTGCCGATGATTCCATTGAGCTTGCGCATGCGATTGCTGATCACATCGGCCAGCTCTTCGTTCTCGCGCACGCGTACCAGCGCGACCAGATCGTACTGGCCGGCAACCGAGAACACCTCGGCGACGCCCGGCAGCTCCGCCAGCTGCTCGGCCAGCTCGTTGATGAGGCTGGTCTCGGCCTTGATCATCACCACAGCATTCACACCAGTCATGGGAGCTCTCCGGGCGTCCAGGCCGCACGCACAACGGCTACGCAAAATGCGGTGGACGCCTGCTTGCCTTTCGAAGTTGCAGGAGTATATTCCGGCTCTAGGCGCTTGAGCTGCCGTAAGAAAAGCAGCCAAGCGAAGTTAAAGTAGATTCTCAGCATTTGCCGTCGTCCGAACATTGCAGCGCTGCCACAAGCGCGCGGTTCGGCGACCTTGACCCAACGCGGGGGTTTAGTTGCATGAGCACGGCCTGGGAGCATTTTTTCGCCGCCACATCGATGCTGGCGTCGAATGGACCGATCAAGCATCGCCTGGCCGAAGCGTATCGCACGCATCTCGCCAA
>DATJIP010000087.1:0-5996 GCA_035493235.1 Steroidobacteraceae bacterium | reverse complement strand
GTCAGCGAGCTGCAGGAAGTCGTCCACTCGCGGCCGATGCTGTCGCTCGACAACGGCTTCGAGGATGAAGACATCGTTGCATTCGACCGGCGCGTGCGCGAGCGGCTGGAGAACGTCGAGCAAGTCGAGTACTCGGCTGAGCCGAAGCTCGACGGTCTGGCGATCAGCTTCCGTTACGAATCCGGACGACTGGTGCAGGCCGCGACGCGCGGCGACGGCTTGCGCGGCGAGGACGTGACTCACAACGTTCGCACGATCAAAGCAGTGCCGACGGTTCTGCGAGGCACGCCGCCGAAGCTTCTCGAAGTGCGCGGCGAAGTCTTCATGCTCATCGCCGGCTTCAAAGCGATGAACCAGCGCGCGTTGGAGCGCGGCGAGCGCACGTTCGTGAATCCGCGCAACGCCGCCGCGGGCAGCATTCGTCAGCTCGATCCGCGCACCGCCGCCGACAAGCCGTTCGACGTGTTCTTCTACGGCATCGGCGAAACCGACGGCTGGAAATTGCCGGCGAAACACAGCGAGGCGCTCGAACAACTGCGCGAGTGGGGCCTGAAGATCTCGCCGCTGCTGAAGATCGTGCAGGGCGCCGAAGGATGCCTGCAGTACTACCGCGACATCGGCGCGAAGCGAGCGAGCCTGCCGTACGAGATCGACGGCGTCGTCTACAAGGTCAATCGCTTCGTGCAGCAGCGCGATCTGGGCTTCGTGGCGCGCGCGCCGCGCTGGGCGATCGCGCACAAGTTTCCGGCGCACGAAGAGAACACGATCGTCCGCGGCGTGGAGTTTCAGGTCGGACGCACCGGCGCGCTGACGCCGGTCGCCCGCATGGACCCGGTGTTCGTCGGCGGCGTGACGGTCAGCAACGCAACGCTGCACAACATGGACGAAGTGCGTCGCAAGGACGTGCGCATCGGCGACACCGTCGTGATCCGTCGCGCCGGTGATGTCATCCCGGAAGTCGTGAAGGTCATTCTGGAGCGCCGTCCGAAAGGCGCGCGCGAGGTTGAGCTGCCTTCGAAGTGTCCCGTGTGCGGCTCGGCGGTGGAGCGCGAAGAGGGCGAAGCGGTCGCGCGTTGCACCGGCGGTTTGTATTGCCCGGCCCAGCGCAAGGAAGCACTACGCCACTTCGCGAGCCGGCATGCGCTCGACATCGACGGCCTCGGCACGAAGCTGATCGATCAGCTGGTCGAAGGCGGCGTGGTGAACAATCCCGCGGATCTTTACGAGCTCACGGCCGAGCGGCTCGCGGAGCTCGATCGCATGGGCGAGAAGTCGGCGGAGAACCTGGTGAAGGCGCTCGAACAGAGCAAGCAGAAGGCAACCTTGCCGCGCTTTCTCTACGCCCTGGGCATTCGCGACGTGGGCGAGGCCACCGCTGCGGCCCTCGCGAATCACTTCGGCTCGATCAAAGAGCTGCAGGGTGCAACGGAGGAACAGATCCAGGAAGTGCCCGACGTCGGCCCGGTAGTCGCGGCCCACGTCTACAAGTTCTTCCAGGAAAAGCACAACCGCGACGTGCTGGCTGCGCTCAGCAAACACATCCAGCTGAAGGCGCAGGCGCGCAAAGCTGCGAGCGGTGAGGGGCCGCTTGCGGGCAAGACCTTCGTGCTCACCGGTAGTCTCGACAGCATGAGCCGCGACCAGGCCAGCGAGCGCATCGTCGAGCTCGGCGGCAAGGTCGCGGGCAGCGTGTCGAAGAAGACGTCCTATGTCGTCGCAGGTGCCGAGGCCGGCTCGAAGCTGGCCAAGGCGCAGGAACTCGGTGTCGTGGTGCTCGACGAAAAAGCATTCCTGGAGCTGCTGAACTCGCTCTGAGGTTCGTTCGCGGCGCTATTCGGCTTTGTCTGCCGGTTTGGCGTCGGCAGTTGCCGGCGCAGCCACTGCTGCCGCCGTCTTCTCCACCTTCGCGGTCTTGCGCAGGTCTTCCAGATGCGTCTGCAGCTTCTTGCGCTGGACGATCATCTTCACGCGGTCCTTCACTTCGTCGAACGGCGGGGCGCTGGTGGCGCGCGTTTCTTCCAGCTTGATCACGTGCCAGCCGTACTGGCTCTGCACCGGCTGCTCGGTGAGCTGACCGGGCTGCATCGCCTTCACCGCGTCGGCGAACGGCTTGACCATCGTGTCGAGCGTGAACCAGCCGAGATCGCCGCCGCTCTTGCTGGAGGAGTCCTTGGAGCGCTTCGCCGCGATCTTGGCGAAATCGCCACCGCCCTTCAGTTCCTTGGTGATCGCCACGGCTGCAGCCTCGTCGTCGACCAGGATGTGGCGCGCGTGATATTCGCGGGGCAGTGCCGCGACCTGCGCGTCGTATTCCGGCCGCAGCTCGGATTCCTGCACCGGATGCGCTTCCAGATATTTCTGCAGCCCGGCGTCGACCAGCACCTGCAGCCGCGCCAGCGCCAGCTGATCGCGCACTTTCGGATCTTTCTCGATGCCCGCCTTCTCCGCCTCGTCAGCAGCGAGCTGCATGCTGATGTACTGATCGAGCAGCTGGTCCTGTTGCCCGGCCATTTCACGGCCGGACTGCCGGCTCATGTTGGCGACGTACAGGTCGAATTCGGACTTCGGCAACGCCTTGCCATTGACCGTGGCGACGTGCTCGCCGGTTGCCTCCGGCGCGGGTGTGGCGGCCTTGTTACAGGCGGCGAGCACCAGCGGCGCAAGCAGGGCCAGCACGATGGGCGTGTGAGGTCGGAAGTGGGTCATGAGAGCTCTCTGTTGGAGATGTAGTAGGTGTTCGAGTCGCAGCAGTCCTGGCGGTTCCGAGGTCCGTGGCGGCCTAAGTGGCTTTTTCTTCTTCGGGCGTCAGTGCCGTAATGCTCAGGGCATGGATATCGGTCCGCATCAGCTCGTCCAGCGCACGATACACGACCTGATGGCGCTGCAGCGGGCGCAGGCCGGCGAAGGCGCCGGAGACGATATGCACGCGAAAATGTCCGCGGCCATCCCGAGCACCCGCATGGCCGGCGTGACGGTGGCTGTCGTCGATCAATTCGACTGCAGCGCCGGGCAGCGCTGCTGTGAGCTGCGCCCGGATCCGCTCGATGCGGCTGGCGGCGTTCACTTGCTCTCGACCTGCTGCGCCTTCGACGCCAGCCAGAAAATCGTCGCGAACATGTAAACGAACTGCACGCCGATCGCCACGAGCTTGAAGGTCACCCAGGTGCTTTCGGGGTAGTTGTAGGCGACGTACAGATTGAGCCCGCCGAGCGCGAGCAGGAACACGATCCAGGCACCGCTGAGCTTGAGCCACACGGAGCGCTCTGCGATGAAATGCTCGCCGAGCAAGCGCTGCGTGAACGGCTGCTCGCCGAAGTAGTGACTCGCCAGCAGCCCCGCGGCCAGCAGCCAGTCGAGCACCGTGACCTTCCACTGGATGAATGCCTTGTCGTGGATGATCAGCGTCAGCCCGCCGAACACCAGCACCAGCGCCGCCGAAATCAATGCCACCGAGCTGACCTTGCGGGTGCGGAACCATTGCACGGCCGTCTGTACGACTACGGCGACGATCAGCACGCCCGTCGCGACGAAGATGTCGGAAAAGCGGTAGGTGACAAAAAACAGAATGACGGGGAGGAGGTCGAGAAGCGGCTGCATGGACACGGCGGAGGGGTAGCAGAGGGCGGGTATGATACGTGAGAGCCGACCCGGCCAGACGGGATTCTCCTGCCGGGGATCCCCTGTACAAGAACATCGGATGCCCAGCCGTTATCTCGAGATCCACCCCAAGGACCCGCAGCCGCGCCTCATACGGCAGGCGGTGGCCTTGATCCGTGAGGGCGGCATCGTCGTGTACCCGACGGACTCCTGCTACGCGCTCGGCTGCCACATCGGCGACAAGGAGGCGATGGAGCGCATCTCGCGCATCCGCCAGACCGACAAGCATCATCACTTCACGCTCGTGTGCCGCGACCTGTCGGAGATCTCGCATTACGCGCGCGTGAACAACCAGCAGTACCGCACGCTGAAGGCGTTCACGCCGGGGCCGTACACGTTCATCCTGGCGGCGACGCGGCAGACGCCGAAACGCCTGCAAAATCCCCGTCGTCGCACGATCGGCATCCGTGTGCCGGACCACCCGGTGCCGCTCGCGCTGCTGTCGGAGCTGAGCGAGCCGCTGATGAGCTCCACGCTGCTGCTGCCCGGCGACGATCTGCCGATGACCGACGCGCGCGAGATCCAGGAGCGGCTGTATCACTCCGTCGACGCCGTGATCGACGGCGGCAATTGCGGCCTGGAGCCGACCAGCGTCATCGACCTGGAAGGTCCGGCGCCGGTCGTTGCCCGGCGCGGCAAGGGCGACGTGACGGCCTTCGAATGAAGATGTTCGACTAAAGTCGAACCCACACCTGCAAGAGGCCTGTGGGTCAGGCTTTAGCCTGACACCTTCGCCTGTCAAGCTGCGTATAATCGCCGCGGCTCGCGGCATACCTCCTGGCCGCTCGTTCAACAAACGCACGTAATAATCTGATTCTTCTGATCTGAATTGAGCGCGAATACTGCAAACAACCGCCGTGTCCTGTCCGGGATGCGCCCCACCGGCGCGCTCCATCTGGGCAACTATCACGGAGCGCTCAAGAACTGGACGGAACTGCAGTACCAGTACGAGTGCTACTTCTTCATCGCGGACATCCACGCGCTGACGACCGGCTACGAAGACACGCGCCAGCTCGAAGACAACGTCTGGGAAATCGTCATCGACTGGCTCGCCGCCGGGCTCAACCCCGCGGCGTCGACGATGTTCATCCAGTCGCGCGTACCCGAGCATTCCGAGCTGCATTTGCTGCTGTCGATGATCACGCCGCTCGGCTGGCTGGAGCGCGTGCCGACCTACAAGGACCAGCAGGAGCAGCTCAAAGACAAAGACATCGCGACGTACGGATTCCTCGGCTATCCGCTGCTCCAGGCCGCCGACATCGTGCTGTACAAGGCTGCGTACGTGCCGGTCGGCGAGGACCAGGTGGCGCACGTCGAGGTCACGCGCGAGGTCGCGCGCCGCTTCAACAACATCTACGGCCGCGAGCCCGACTTCGAAACGAAAGTGGAGAAGGCGATCAAGAGTCTCGGCAGCCGCAACGGCACGCGCTACAAGGAGTTGCGGCGCCTTTATCAAGAAGAAGGCAATCAGGAAGCCATCTCCACTGCGCGCGCGATGCTCGAGGGCAATGCGCGCCTGACCGTCGCGGATCGCGAGCGTCTGCTCGGCTTCCTCGAAGGCACCGGTCGCAGCATCCTGGTCGAGCCCGACGTGCTGCTGACGGCGACGCCGAAAGTGCCGGGCCTCGACGGTCGCAAGATGTCGAAGTCTTACGGCAATACCATCGGCTTGCGCGAGGATCCTGACTCGGTCGCGAAGAAGCTCAAGACCATGGTCACCGATCCGGCGCGCGCACGGCGCACCGATCCCGGCGATCCCGACAAATGTCCGGTGTGGGATCTTCACAAGATCTACTCGGACGCGGACACTCAGGCCTGGGTGCAACAGGGCTGCCGCTCGGCTGGCATCGGCTGTCTCGACTGCAAGAAGCGAGTCGCCGACGTCATCGTGGCGGAGATCACGGCGATCCGCGCGCGCGCGCAGGAGTTCGAGGAGAATCGCGATCTCGTGCGCGGCATCATCGCGGAAGGCTGCGAGAAGGCGCGCGACGTGGCGCGACAGACGCTCGAGGAAGTGCATACGGCGATGGGCATGAACTACCGATGAAGCCCGAACTGAAACTCGTGGAGAACACGGGCTCGCAGCTCGAGGCCGATGCCGAGGCGCTGGTCGCCGCGCTGCCGCCGCAGCAGACCGAGATGCCGTTCGCGGTCGTCGAAGGCGAGCCGGTCACCGAGCTGCCGCGCGATCTGTACATTCCGCCCGACGCGCTGCAGGTGTTCCTGGAGGCGTTCGAAGGTCCGCTCGATCTGCTGCTGTACCTGATCCGCAAGCAGAACCTCGACATCCTCGACATCCCGATCGCCGAGATCACGCGCCAGTACATGCAGTACATCGA
>DATJIP010000086.1:0-44098 GCA_035493235.1 Steroidobacteraceae bacterium | reverse complement strand
GTTGGTGATGTAGTCGTACGCGAGGTCGTAGGCGATCTGCGCATTGGTGATGCACTGGCACGCCGTGATCAGCCGCTCTTCGGCGAGAAACTGCGTGAGGTAGTAGAAGCCGCGCGTCGGATCGCCGAGCACGTTCGCCTTGGGCACCTTGACGTTGTCGAAGAACAGCTCGGACGTGTCCTGCGCCTTGAGCCCGATCTTCTTGAGATTGCGACCGCGCTTGAAGCCCGCCATGTCTGCTTCGACGAGAAACAAGCCGAGCCCGTGCGTCTTGTCCGGCACCGTGCGCGCCGCGACGATGATGAGGTCGGCGATCTGTCCGTTCGAGATGTACGTCTTCGAGCCGTTGATCACCCAGTGATCGCCGCGATCTTCGCCGCGCGTTTTCATGCCGGCGAGATCGCTGCCCGCACCCGGCTCGGTCATCGCAATCGCGAGAATGCAGTCGCCCTGGATAGCGCGCGTCAGGAAGCGCTGCTTCTGTTCTTCGTTGCCCAGCTCGCCGAGATATGGACCGACGAGCCGCGAGTGCAGCGTGTTGAAGAAGCCGATGTCGCCGTAACGCAGATTCTCTTCGATCATCACCTGTTCGTAGCGGAAGTCGCGGATGCCGGCGCCACCGTACTTCTCGTCGGCCCACATCATCAGATAGCCGTGCTCGCCGCTCTTGCGGAACGCTTCGCGATCGACGTAACCCTGCTCGCGCCAGCGTTCGGTGTGCGGGCCGATTTCCTTCTGCACGAAGCGGCGATAGCTGTCGCGGAAGATCTCGTGGTCGTGCTCGAACAGCGTGCGCGGCGTGATCGCAGGACTGGGTTGCATCGATCTGCTCCGGGAAATTTCTAGAGACTGCTGACCAGATGACCGCCGTCGACGACCAGCGTCGTGCCGGTCATGTAGCGCGAAGCATCCGAGGCGAGCAGCAGCAGCGGCCCTTCGAGATCTTCGAGATTGCCGGCGCGCCGCTGCGGGATGCGCTTGATCATCGCGACCCCGGCTTCGCTTGCGAGAAAGTCGCGATTGATGTCGGTCGAAAAGTAACCCGGCGCAATGCCGTTGACGCGAATGTTGTGACGCGCGAGCTCCAGCGCCATCGACTTCGTCAGCTGGGTCAGACCGGCCTTCGACGCGACGTATGCGGGAATGTGCCCCGTCTGCCGGAAGCTCAGGATCGATTCGATGTTGATGATGCTGCCGCCGCGTCCGTCCGCCCGCATGCGTCGTGCAACTTCGGTCGCGACGAAGAACGCGCCTTTGAGATTCACGTCGACAACCGCGTCCCAGTCCTGCTCGGTGTAGTCGAGCACCGGCTTCACGATCGAGATGCCGGAGTTGTTGACGAGCACGTCGATGCGACCGAGCTCACGTTCGATCGAAGTGAGTGCCGCCGGAATCGACGCCGCGTCCGCGACATCGAGCTGGGCGACTGCGGCTACGCCGCCAGCACCGCGGATCTCCTGCGCGAGCGACCGAAGCAC
Source organism: Steroidobacteraceae bacterium (assembly GCA_035493235.1). Lineage (GTDB taxonomy): Bacteria > Pseudomonadota > Gammaproteobacteria > Steroidobacterales > Steroidobacteraceae > Steroidobacter. Next base: position 42,620 of record DATJIP010000086.1, on the reverse strand, counting down.
GTCGACGCGGCGCGCAGCCAATCCGACCTTCGCACCCTCGCGCGCAAGAACCTTGGCGAAGTGGTTGCCGAAGCCGCTGGACGCGCCGGTGATCACCGCCACCTTGCCGCCGACGGAAAAAGCTTGAGTTGCAGGCATGCCGCAGTTTATCGCGGCATCAGGTTCGCGTCGCGCGTGATGACCCAACGACCGGCTTCGCGTCGCAGGATCGTCAGTGTGTAGCCGGCGCTCTTGACCTGATCGCCGTGCGGCGGAGTGATCTTCACCTCGAGCCGATTGCGCAAGTACGCCCAATCGCCGAGCACTTTGATCTCGACCGGCGTCGCGCTGCCCTCGATCTTGACGCCCGCCATCGCGCGACTTTGCGCGGCGAATTCCTGCTTGCCGAAGGGCTCGCGGTCGACGGTCATGAAGACGACGTCGTCCGACATCATCGACAGCACCTTGTCCAGGTCGCCTCGGGCGCTGGCCTGCATCCATTCGTCGATCAGCTTGCGGATCGCCTGCTCGTCGGGGGACATTTCGCTCGCTCCTGACTACGAAAGGACAGGAACACGACTGAAATGCCCGGGAAATTGTTCCGGTTTGTGGCCCAGATTTCATTCTTGTAGAATCGCCCGCCCTTGCGGGACGGCCGTCCGGCCGCCCCCGAGGCGCGATGGAGAGGTAGCTCAGCTGGTTAGAGCGTGGCACTCATAATGCCGAGGTCGAGGGTTCGAGTCCCTCCCTCTCCACCACTCGCCGCCGCGGCTGCAACTGTGCACGTCGCAGTCTATCGCGCAGTCATTTGCCCGGATTCTTCTCCAGCTTCTTCATGGCGTCATCGAGCACCTTCTTTGCGCTCAGGCTGTCGGCGCCCTGACGCGGCGGATAGGCGAGCAGACTCTGCACCAGCTCGGTGATATACGGACCGGCCGCTGTCGGTACCCACATCTTCGATGCAAAGAACTTGCGGCCGATGTAGCCGTACTCGTGCGATTCGGGATCCATCCTTTCCATCGGATCCATGCGCAGGTTGAAGACGTACGGCACGCTCGGATAGGTTTTGTCGTTCCACCACAGGCCGTCCTGCTTCACGCCGATGTGCATCTTCCAGTTGCCGACGCGGACCGCCATGAGATCGGTTTCGTCGTAGTAGAAATAGGCTTGGCGAGCGGACTTGTCCGTCTTCCCGGTCCACATGTCCAGGTTGTTGTAGCCGTCGAGATGGACCTTGTAGGTCAGCTTGCCACCCAGCTTGTCCCCCTTGAGGAACCTTTCCTTGATGTCAGGCATGCCTGCGGCAGCGGCGAGCGAGACGTACAGGTCCTCGTGGCTCTGCAGCCCATTGGACACAGACCCCGGCGCGATGTGACCGGGCCAGCGGATGAGCAGCGGCACTCGCACGCCGCCTTCCCAGGTCGTGCCTTTCTCGCCGCGGAATGGCGAATAGCCGGCGTCCGGCCAGAACAGCAGTTCGTAGCCGTTGTCGGTCGAGTAGACGACGATGGTGTTATCGGTGACGCCAAGCTGGTCGAGCTTGTCCAGGATCTGGCCGACATACTCGTCGTGCTCGAGCATCTTCGCGCGCACCACGTCCTCTTCGGCGCGCCCTTCCTCCACCGCGCGCTGCACGTACTTCTTCTGCGGGTGAGACCAGATGTGAATGGCCGTTGAGTTGAACCACAGGAAGAACGGTTTGTCCGCGTGCCCGACCTTGTCCATCCACTTCAGCGTCTCGCCCAACACTTCGCTATCGAAGGTCTGCATGCGCTCACGCGTGAGCATCCCCGTGCTCTGGATACGCTGTTTGCCAATGCGACCGAACTTCGGATCGGTCGTTGGATCGTCGACGTCCGTGGCCCAGGCGTGAAACGTGCCGCGAGGCCCCATGGTCTTCGTGTATTCGGGATTTTTCTGTCCTGGGTAGTCGAGCTGCTCGGGCTCCTCTTCCGCGTTGAGGTGGTAGAGGTTGCCGAACCACTCGTCGAAGCCGTGCACCGTTGGGAAGAACTCGTTGCGATCGCCGAGATGATTCTTGCCGAACTGTGCAGTCGCGTAGCCGACCGATTTGAGGACTTCAGCCAGCGTCGGATCCTCCTTCTGGATGCCGAGCTTCGAGCCCGGCACACCGACCGTCGTCATCCCGGTGCGGATCGGCAGCTGGCCCATGATGAACGCCGCGCGCCCGGCGGTGCAGCTCGGCTGGCCGTAGTGATCGGTGAACAGCATGCCCTCCTTGGCAATGCGATCGATGTTCGGTGTGCTGCCCATCATGCCGTGCGTGTAGGCGCCGATATTCCACATCCCGATGTCATCGCCCCAGATCACGACGATGTTCGGTTTCTTGCTGTCGGTCGCCGGCTGCTGCGCCTGTACGGAGATCGTGAAGGCCAGGCCCACCGCTGCAAACGCGGCGACGTACTTGCTCGGCATGACAGCGTCTCCTCTATTTTTGGAAAGCGAAAACTTTCTTCCAGTCCGACTTCATGCTGACGACGATCCAGTGCGCGGCGTTCGCTTCGTCCCAGGCGCGGTCGAGCTTGCCGACGTGCGACTGACGGTCGTATGCAAACTCGCGCTCCGCGTCGTCGTGATGGACGAGGACCATCAGGCGTCGACCTGCGCCGGCCGCCGTGACCTGCAACATCTGCAGATCGCCGTCGGAATTGCCGAACGCGGCGATCGGGCGGCGGCCGATCTGTCGATAGATACCCACCGGCTTGCCCGGCCCGTCATCGATGAAGACGAATTTCGGCGCGCGCGTGAGCACCGGCTTGCCGTCGCGCATGGCGAAGGTCACGTCCTGCTGACTGCCGATGATCTGCTCCGGCGGAATGCCGTACGCCTGCTCGGCCCACGGCCGCATGAATTCGACTGAACCGCCTGAGACGATAAACGCCTTGAAGCCGTTGGCGCGCAGATACCCGAGCAGCTCCTGCATCGGCGCGAACACGAGCTCGGTATAAGGACGCTTGAGCTGCGGATGCCGCGCGCTCTTCAACCAATTGCGGATCGATTGATCGTACTCGCCGACAGTCATGCCGCTGTTGGCAACTGCAAGCAACTCCAGCACCGGCTTCTGGCCAATCTCCGCCAGCGCCTTCTTGTCCTGTGCCATCAGCGCTTTGAAAGCGGCGTTGCTTTGCCACTCCGGATGCTTCGGCGCCACCGCTCGCAGCTGATCGAGCATGAAAGCGAATTGCACGTAGATCGGCTGCTCGCTCCACAGGGTGCCGTCGTTGTCGAAGACGGCGATACGCTCGGGCTCGGGCACGAAGTCCTTGCCGCCCTGCTGCGTCACGGCGTTCACGAACGTCACGATGCCCTGCTTGGCAGCGCCATCGTTCCACGACGCCAGCGGCTCGGCGGCGGTCACCGCAGTCGCGATCGCGAGCAGGGCAAGACCAGCGAGCCACTTCCCCAGCGACCTCATCGCTTGCTCGCTTCCCAATCGTGCTGTGACATCACGAGCCTGAAGCCGAGATGCGACATCGGGTTGTACGGGTCATTGCCGCGACGTGCGCTCGGGCGATAGGAAAGACAGTACTCCTCGTTGCACAGGTACGAGCCGCCGCGTGTGACGCGCTTCGGCGCGCTCTCGGGCACGCCGCGGTCGGCCGGATCCCAACTGTCGGCAGGCCCGCGCGGATTGACGGTCAGCTCCTTCGGCGACGATTGTCGGAAGTAGTCGGCTCGATACCAATCTGCAACCCACTGCCAGGCGTTGCCGGTCATGTCGTACAAGCCATAACCGTTCGCGGGAAATCTGCCGGGTCGCGACGTGCCTGCCGCGCCTCCTGCCTGCGGATTCACCACCACCGGAAACTTGCGCTGCTTCGTGTCCCAGAAGTTCGCCATCTTCTTGCCGCCGGGCGTGAACTCGTTGCCCCACGCGTACGTCGCCTGCTCGAGACCACCGCGCGCGGCGAACTCCCACTCGGCCTCGGTCGGCAAGCGCTTGCCCGCCCACTTCGCGTACGCGAGCGCGTCTTCGTACGAAACCTGCACTACGGGATGATCGTCTTTGCCTTCGATGCTGCTGGCGGGGCCTTGCGGGTGCTTCCAGCTCGCGCCAGGCACATAGCGCCACCACTGCGAATAGTCATTGAGCGAAACGGGATGATCGGTGCCGACGAACACCATCGCACCGGGCACCAGCGCCGAATCAGGCGGCCGCTGCGTGCCCGGCGCCAGCTGCACCTTGAGAGTTTCCCAATTGGGCTTGCGCTCTGCGGTGGTGACGTAGCCGGTCGCTTCTACAAACCGGCGGAACTGCGCGTTGTCGACGTGGTGACGGTCCATCCAGAAACCGCCCACTTTGACACGATGCGCCGGACGCTCGTTCGCCTGCGCGAGCTCATGGTCACTACCCATGAGGTACTCGCCGCCAGGAACCCACACCATCTGTGCAGGCCCTTTGATGCCATCGCCCACTACGACGGTCGGTGCTGCGTTCGCGAGCACAGCCACAAACGTAGTGACGACGGCTAACGCGACTGCCGTTCCATGCATGACCCGACTATGGCTGCGCTCTTCCGACGCGCCCATCCGCAGAAGGGGAAAACAGCAATCGTTGCCGGCTTTCGTTCATTGAACGGCAACCCAACCTTCACCGTCGGGCCACTGCCCACTGGCACTCTCCGGCTGCCGTTTCTTCGCAGCACTCCAGGAGGATGTCATGGGATTACGCTCGTTAACCCTCGCTATGCTCGCGCTCGCGTCGTTCGCCGCGCTCGCGCACGATTCCGATTCCCGGAAGGACTCGAACATCCAGGTCGGCGTGCGTCCCTTCTTCCTGGTCGAGGGCATGGACAACAGCCGCTTGAAGGAAAAGCTGCAGCTCTGCGAGAACGGCCCGTTTCGTCGCAGCACCTGGTCCATCGCACATCGCGGTGCGCCGCTGCAGTTCCCCGAGCACACCAAGGAATCCTATGAGGCTGGCGCACGACAAGGCGCCGGCATCGTCGAGTGCGACGTGACGTTCACGAAGGACGGCGAGCTCGTGTGCCGTCATGCCGAGTGCGATCTGCACACCACGACGAACATCGTCGCCACGGATCTCAATAACAAGTGCAGCGTGCCGTGGACCGGCGCGGGCTCCTCGCCGAAGTGCTGTACGAGTGATCTGACGCTGGATGAATTCAAATCCCTGCGTGGCAAGATGGACGCCTCCAATCCGAGCGCGACGACAGCAGCAGGCTTCCTCGGCGGCACGCCGGACTTCCGCACCAACCTCTACAACTCGCGCGGCACACTGCTGACGCTGCGCGAGAGCATCGCGCTCAATCGCAAACTCGGCGTGAAGCACACACCGGAGCTGAAAGAAGGCGATGCGCAACGAATCATGACCGTGTTCGGCGGCCAGGAAAATTACGCGCAGGCGATGATCGACGAGTTCAAGAAAGCCGGCGTCGATCCGCAGGACGTGTTCGCGCAGTCGTTCAACAAGAACGACATCCTCTACTGGATCAAGCACGAGCCGCGCTTCGGCCGGCAAGCCGTGTATCTCGACGACATCGACCCGACCGCGAGCCCGCCGCTGCCGCGCATCTCTCTCGATGAACTTCGTCAGCTGCGTCGCGCCGGCGTGCAGATCATCGCGCCGCCGATCTTCGCGCTGCTCGCTGTCGATTCGCACGACCGGATCGTGCCGTCGCAGTACGCGCTCGACATCAAGAACACCGGCTTCGACATCATCACCTGGAGCTTCGAGCGTGCCGACCTGCGCAAAGGCGCCGGCCCCGCCGGCTTCTACTATCTGTTCGATCCGGACAGCCGCGCGATCAAGAAGGACAGCGACATGTACAAGGCGCTGGATGCGCTCGCGCAGCAGGTCAAGATCCGCGGCATCTTTTCCGACTGGCCGGCGACGGTCACGTATTACGCGAATTGCATGGGGTTGGAGTAGGCAACGCGGCTGCGGCGGGGCACACCACGGACTGGTATGCGCCCGCCGGGCCGGCGGCGTAGCGCTCGCGACTGTCGAGCGCGCTTACACCACCCCTATTTCCGGGTATCCCCCGCTGCGCGATGCGCCTATGCTCGCGCTGTGCCCACCCAGTTCCATACCGTTTTCATCGTCGAGGACGATGACCTCACGCGCACCTCCCTCGTGCGTCGCATCGCTGAGGCCCAGGCAGGTCTGCAAGTCACGACTGCGGTCGGCACTTGCCGCGAGATTCGCGCGGCGCTCGAACTGACGCGCCCCGCCGTACTGCTCGTCGATCTCGGCCTGCCCGACGGCGACGGTCTCGACATCATTCGCGAAACGGCCAGGCGCTGGCCGGCCGTCATGATCATGGTCATCACCGTGTTCGGCGACGAGCTCAAGGTCGTGTCGTCGATCAAGGCAGGCGCCAGCGGCTACCTGCTCAAGGACGATGCCGCTGTCGGCATCGGCGAAGCCATCCGGCAGATGCTCGCGGGCGGCTCGCCGATCAGCCCCGCGATCGCGCGCCATCTCATCCGCCACTTCCGCCCCGATGCCAGCCAGGCACCGGCGCCGTCGAGCGTCACGCTGACGCCGCGAGAGATGGAGATCCTCGCGTTGGCCGCGAAGGGCTTCAGCTACGCCGAGACTGCGGCACTGCTCGGCCTGACCTCGAGCACCGTGAGCTCCTATACGAAGAACATTTACGGCAAGCTCGCAGTCAGCTCGCGCAGCGAAGCCGTTTACGAAGCAACGCGCATGGGGTTGATCAACTCTCGCTCTTGAGCCGCGGGCGAGCCTTCCGATGCAGGCCATCGACACGCCTTCCGCACGACCGCCGTCGACCTTCTACTGGATCAGCCTGATCCTGGTTCCGGTCGTTTATCTGTTCGCGATGGCGATCGTGGATCGCTCGCCGCAGATCGACCCTGCGCTGCTGCGCCCGACAGCCCGTGTGGTCATCAGCGACTCGGAGCAGCCACCGCTGTTTCGCCGGGAGCTGCCGCTGGTGGATCTCGTAGACTCTACCGACTACACGCCGGTCGACGCCAGGAACGTTGCGAGCGTCTGGTATCAGGGCGAGATCGACTTGCAGCAGACGCCGCGCGACCTGTGGGCCGTCTACTTGCCTTTCACCTACGGCACATTCGCGGTGTACGTGAACGGTTCGCTGGTCGGCGCGAGCTCGCAGATGACGCCGCCCTATGCGTACTTCCGGACTCCGCTGTACTTCGAGTTCTCGCCGTCGCTGCTCAGGCCGGGCGCCAACAGGATCGAGGTGCACCAGGTCAGCGTGCGCTACGCCGCATTTCGCAACGCTACCTACGTCGGCCCGGCGAAGAGCATCCAGCCGGCGTATGCCCACGCGAATTTTCTGCAGGTCACGCTGGTGCACGCGGTCATCGTCGCGCTCCTGGTGATGTTCATGCTCACGCTCGGTCTGGTCTGGGTGCGTCCGGCGGAAACCGGCTATGGATGGTTCTCCGGCGCGACGTTTTGCTGGGCTGTGTACAACTGGGTGCTGATCGAGCCTCACATCCTGCTCCCGCCCGCGGGATTCTGGTTCTCGCTGCCGCCGATCGCACTGGGATGGTTCACGATCTGCTCGGCGCTGTTCATCAATCGCATGCCCGGTTGCGACGGGCCGCAGCCGCGGACTGAGCAGGGTTTTCTGCTGTTCGGCGTGATCTGCACCCTGACGATCTTCGCGCATCGCCTGGGCTCGCATCAGGAGTCATGGGTTCAGGCCTACGTCTGGCTGCCCGGTCTGATGTTGATCAACGCCTACATCGCTTGGCGCCTGTTGCGTGCTGTCCGCCGCCAGCCGGTGTTCGAGGTGAAGCTCTGGCTGCTCGCGGCTGTCGTCACACTGGTTGTCGGCGCGTACGACTACCTGAGCGACTACGGCATCGTGTGGCAAGGGTCGGTGCACTACTTGTCGTACACCGTCAGCCTCGTGCTCATCGTCTTCGGCCTGACACTTCTCAGCCGCGTGACACGCGCGCTGACCGAAGCTGAGACGCTGAATCGCGAGCTCGAAGATCGCGTCGCTGCCAAGGGTCGCGAGCTCGAACACAACTACGCACGATTGCAAAGCCTCGAACGCGAGCGCGCGATCAGCGCCGAGCGCGAGCGCATGACCACCGACATGCACGATGGCATCGGCGGTCAGCTCGTGCATGCGCTCGCAGTCATCGAAGGCAATTCGAGCTTCCAACCGCTCGAACCGATTCTGCGCGGCGCGCTCGACGATCTGCGATTGATCATCGACTCGAGCGATCCGGTCGAGGGCAATCTGCTGGCGGTGCTCTCCAACTTCCGTGCTCGCAACGAGCGTCGAGTGCAGCAGGGAGGGTTGCGCTTCCTGTGGCAAGTGACCGATCTGCCGTCGTTGCCCGACTTCGGTCCGCACAAGATCCTGCAAGTCCTGCGCGTGCTGCAGGAAGCGCTGACCAATGTGCTCAAGCACGCTCACGCCACCGAAGTGACGGTGAGAACTGCGACTGGCGAGGATGCATCGGGTAGGCCCGCGGTGCTGGTCGACGTGATCGACAACGGACGCGGCTACACCCCCGGCAGGGAATCCGGCCGTGGACTGGGCAACATGCGTCGCCGCGCTCGCGAGCTCGATGGCTCGATCGAGTTCTCGTCCTGCGCAGAGGGCTCGCACGTGCGCCTGATCCTGCCTCTCTAGCCCGCACATCTGCTGGCGAAAAGCAATCCCTGATCGGGTCTGCCCGCGCTTCTCCAGCACCTCTTATAAGAGAAGCGCGCCACCAGATTTTTCTGGCCATTTTTGCCCGGGGAGACGACGCCATGGCACCCAGCCGACCTGCCCTTTCGTACTACGTGACACTCGCTGCAAGTCTTGCGTTCGCCGCCGCCGCACCCACGGCCAGCGCCGGCCAGACACAGACGCACACCCCGGCCGCGACCAAATCGCGGATCTGCCTGGTGCTGCCGAGGGCGCAACTCGGTCAGGGCTCCTCCGGCGCAGACGTCAGCGAGCCGGTGCGGCAGACGATGATCTCGTACCTCAATGGTCCGACGGTGGAGCTCATCCAGCTCGCCGCGCGCATTCCCGTGCAAGTCGATGCGGAAGCACAGCAGTCGGCTTGCGAGTACGTCTTGTACACATCCGTGGTTCAGAAGAAGGGCGGCGGAGGCTTCGGCAAACTGCTGGCAGCTGCGGCACCGATCGCGAGCGTCGCGAGCATGATGGTCCCCGGTGTTGGCGGCATGACCGGCAACTATGGCGCAATCATGGCAGGGCAAGCCGTGGCCTCCGCCGCTTCTGCCGCTGCCGCGCAGAACGCCCAGCAGGAAGCGATGGAGGCGATCAACGGCGCCAGCGAGCAGAACATCAAGAAGGGCGACGAAGTCACGCTGGAGTATCAGCTGACGAAGACCGGAGTCACGGAGCCGTTCGCCACTCATTCGTCATCGGCGAAGGCCAAGGCGAAAGGCGAAGATCTGCTGTCGCCATTGATCGAGCAGACCGCGATCGACGTGCTTGGCGCGATCCGGAATCTCACTGCTGCCGAGTGACCTACAACGGCAAGCCCACGTAGTTCTCGGCGAGCACGCGCTGCGCGAGCGGAGAAGCGAACAGGTATTCGAGCTCCGCCTCGCGCACCCGGGTTCCAAACGCATCCTCGTTCGGGAAGTGGTGCAGCAGCGTCGTCAACCACCACGAGAATCGAACTGCCTGCCACACACGATGCAACGCGCGCGAGGAATATTCGTCCAGCCCGCGCGATGAGCGCTCGCGATAAAACGAGAGCAGTCCCTCGTAGAGATAGAACACGTCGCTCACCGCGAGATTGAGCCCCTTGGCACCGGTCGGCGGCACGATGTGAGCCGCATCGCCTGCCAGGAATACCCGACCGAAGCGCATGGGCTCGGCGACGAAGCTGCGCAGCGGCGCGATGCTCTTCTCGATCGAGGGGCCGATCGTCATGCGCGCCGCAACTTCAGGACCGACCCGCAGCTTGAATTCGTCCCAGAAACGTTCGTCGCTCCACTGGTCGACATGATCTTCGAGCGGACACTGCACGTAACAGCGGACGCGCGTTGCCGAGCGCATGCTTGCCAGCGCGAACCCGCGCTCGGAGGTGACGTAGATCAATTCGTCCCAAGCCGGCGGCACGTCGGCGAGTACGCCCAGCCAGCCGAACGGATAAACACGCTCGTAAGTGCGGAGTTTGTCCGACGGAATTCTGCGGCGACTGACGCCGTGATAGCCATCGCAGCCGGCGATGAAATCGCAGTCGAGGTGGCGCGACTCGCCGTGATACGTGTACGTGACGGAAGGCGATGCGCCGTCGATGTCGTGGAGCTGGATCGATTCGGCCTCGTAGACGGAAGGTGCTCCGCTGTCCTTGCGCGCCTCCATCAAGTCTCGCGTCATCTCGGTCTGGCCATAGACGGTAACGGTCTTGCCGATCAGGTCCTGGAACGCGATGCGCCGGTGAATGTGATTAACGGCGATCTCGACGCCGCCGTGCGTCAGCGACTCTGCATGCAGCCGCTTCGCGACGCCGGCCAGCTCCAACACACCGACGGTTCCTTGCTCCAGCACGCCGGCGCGAATGCGACCGAGCACGTACTCGGGCGTGCGCTGTTCGAGAATCACAGCGTCGACGCCTGCTCGATGGAGCAGCTGTCCAAGCAGCAGCCCCGCAGGTCCCGCTCCGATGATGGCCACCTGTGTTCGCACGATCGTCATGCTGGGCGGCGCCGGGCCGGCGCGCGATGGAGAAAAGCCAGCATTTCTTGGACTTTTCCCAAGCCTGGACCGCCCGACTGGAGTAGCATGTCGGCGCCTTCACAGCCTGGGCCGGGACAGTGGCGCGACGCGGTATTCCGCAGTATTTCCTGTATGGCGAGGCCAGCCAGGACGTCGACGAGAGCTTCCTGCACGTCGAGTCGATCGCCGAGCGCAGTCGCCTGCACGATTGGACAATTCGGCCGCACGCACATCGCGAGCTGCATCACCTGCTGCTGGTCCAGCGTGGCGGCGGCGTGTACCTGGCCGAGGGTGGCCGCCACGAGTTTGCGCCGGTCGCGCTGATCAGCGTGCCGCTCTCGTGCGTTCATGGCTTCGATTTCAAACCCCGCACCGATGGCTGGATCGTCACTGCATCAGGAGCGCTGCTGCGGCGGATCGCCCGCGAGCATCAGGAATTGGGCTGGGTACTCGAGGAGCCGAGCGTCACGCCCTTATCGAGTACAGCGGCCACGCAGATGAGCACGTTGTTCGAATCGCTCGTCACTGAATTTCGCAATCACCTGCCAGGGCGGCGCATCGCGGCGCAGTCGTGGCTCAGCGCAATTCTCGTCGCCGCATTGCGTCGCAAGCTGGAGCTCGCACCCGATCCGGTTCACACGCGCTCGCCCGATTCGCAGCTCGCGACACGCTATCGCGCCCTGATCGAAGCGAACTACCGGACGAAGCAGAGCATCGCGGACTACGCCCGCACGTTATGCGTGAGCACCGAACGTCTGCGGCTCGCCTGCGTGCGCAGCACCGGTAGCGCACCGCTAGCACTGTTGAATGCGCGCCGACTGTTGGAGGCCAAGCGCAGCCTGCTCTACACGAATATGAGCGTCACGCTGATCGCCGAGACCTGCGGCTTCGCCGATCCGGCGTACTTCTCCCGGTTCTTCGCGCGCAGCACCGGCGCGTCGCCACGCTCGTACCGGCTCAAGCGGTGATCTCAATCCGATTACCTTCCGGATCGAGCACCACACTCTCGTAATAGCCGTCGCCGGTGCGACGCGGACCGTCGAGCACGACGATGCCTTCGGCGCGCAGCCGCGCGGTGAGTTCGTCCACTGCCGCTTCTGATCCCAGTGATATCGCGAGATGCGTGAGACCCATTCGCTCCACGCCGGGCGCATGACGCATCGGCGATAGACGCGAAGTTGTCATCAGCTCTATCCGCGCGCCGGACGCGAACGTGAGAAAGCAGGATTCGAAACCCTTCGGCGCATTGACGTAGCGAGCGCCAACCTGCGCGCGCCGTACGCAGTTTTGCAATGTTCTCGGCGCTCAGAACGGCGCAGACATCGAGATCGCGGGTCACGAGCGACGACCCATGCAACACGCCGGCAAACCCGCCGACAATCACGAAGTCGATGCCGGCGTCGCAGAGACGCTCAATCAGACGATTCAGCTGCACCACGGAGCTCACGCCCGATTCGCTCTAATTCCAACGCGAGTTCCAGAGCCGCCTGGTGCTGCTCGGCGCGTTTGTCGTAGGAATAACTCAGACTGAGCTCGATGAGGCTCAGGTCGATTCCGGCACGGGCTGCTTCTTCGGCGGCGGTCATTGCGGCGCCGATTGTATGCCTCGCACTCGAAATCGCCTACATCGGCGCGATTTCGCGCGGGGCGTACTGCTGCGAGCCGAACGCGAGCATCAGCTTGCGCTGCTCGCCGCGAGGATCGTTCTCCATCCGGCTCTCGCGATCGAAGATCATCGTCGGGCGATTGGTTGCGTCGTAAGGCTGCCACTTGCCGAGTGCCGACGTGCTCGGATTTCCAGTACGCGCGAACTGAGCCCATGCGCCGCACATGGCTCCAGCAAGCGTCTCTGGTTTCTCGCCGCGCGCCAGCTGCGGGTTGTTGAACACGAATGCGATCTCCGAACCGTGCGGCACGTGGGTGCGTCCTGGCGCGAGCGGCTGCTGCCAATAGAATGAATAGGCGAACGCCGGCGCCCGGCCGAGCGCTGCCTTGCGTTCGGCCTGGATCGTCGAGTCGAGAAAATAACCGCGGTCCGTGATCACGCGGAACAGCAGATCGCTCGGCGCGAGGCTCGGATAAATCCGCTGGTAAGTCGCGAGCACGTTCGACGCGTCCTTCTCCGGCAACACACGCTTGATGCGTTCGAGTACGCCGGCTTCATCGAGCGCCAACACAGCCGGATCGCGGCCGAGCGCATACGACGCCTCGGTGAGATTCGTGCCGATCAGCATCGGGATGCCGGCCGACATCGCCGGCGCGGTCGGATCGAAAGGATGTGCGGGCAACGAAGATGCACCCGTCGTCGGACGGAACTGCCCCGTGCCTTCCGTCGCCTTGCCAACCGCTCCGAGCAACGCGTCGGCAGGCAGCGCCAGCAGCTTGCTCAACTGATTCGGTTTGACGTCGAGCGCCGCAAGGAATTTGTTCGCACGTTCTGCCGCGACCGCTGCTGTGTCCATGCGTAGTGAGGAGCCGCTTTCGACGATGGCGCGATGAAACAGCCCTTGCGCCGCAGGCATCGCCATCAGCACGCTGACTTTGCGACCGCCGCCGCTCTCGCCGAAGATCGTCACGCAGCCCGGATCGCCGCCGAAGCGCGCGATGTTCTCCTTGACCCAGCGCAACGCGAGGATCGCATCGAACATCCCGACGTTCGCGCTGTCGGCGTACTCGGCACCCGCGATCCGACTGAGATCGAGATGACCGAACACGTTGAGCCGATGATTGATCGTCACGACCACGACGTCCTGCGTCCGCGCCATGTTTGTGCCGTCGTACAGCACGGAACCGCCTGAGCCGGTCGCGAATCCGCCGCCGTGCAGCCACACGAGCACCGGGCGCTTCGCGCTGTCCGCGGCGGGCGTCCAGACATTCAGATACAGGCAGTCTTCCGAGAACGTCGCGCCCTCACCCACCAGGGAGATTCCGCCCGGACGAGTCGGCGGCGGCGCAGCCAGGGAATTTCCTTGTGGAGCAGCGTGACCGTAGGCCAACGCATCCCGCACGCCAGTCCATGCAGCGACGGGACGCGGAGGTTTGAATCGACGCTCGCCAGCAGTCGAGCTGCCGTACGGCACGCCTTTGAAACTCAGGACGCTGCCCACAGCACCGCGCAGTTTGCCGCTCGCGACTTCGACGATCGGCTCGATGCTCGCACGTGCGAAGCGGGGCAACGAAGCGGCGACACCTGCGAAGGCTGCACTCTGCAGCAGGGCGCGCCGGGTGACGCGCGACAGTTGCGACTGTCGTGCCTTCGTATCTTTATCCATGACGATTCCCCTGAAGAAGGCCGGGGAATCGTAGTCACGCCCTGTTGTATCGACAAGGGCGGGAATGACAAGAAACGTTGCGCCCGCTCCGCGGATCCGACGCGGTTGCTAGCGCGAGCGGCCGCGCGCGCTCACGGGCCAGACATCCTGCAGCGTATCGCCGGTGACGACGTGATACGCGTCGTACAGATTCACCGTCGGATCGCAGTGAGGAACTGCGAGACGCACCATGTCGCCGATCGACCAGAGTTGCTTCTGCGTCGGATCGACGATCAGTCCGTGCTCGTCGCCCATGAAAATGTAATTCGATCCTTGCGGCGCGCCTGACAGCACGACCGGCGGACCGCCGTCCGTTGCCATCGCCTTGTAGCCGGCATCGATCGTCGCGATGCCGCGCGTGTTCGCGCTGACCACACGCGCGTCGATGAACAACGAATACTCGAACGCCTGCTCCTGGTCGCCGACGAGATCGCACTCCGCGTACTGCCGATCCATGAACACATACGAGCCGACCTGCCACTCGGTGAGCAAGCCGAGCTGCGCATCGATGTGATGCGTGCCGGTGCCCGAGCCGGTGATGATCGCGGATGCACCGCCGTTCTCTGCGAGCGCCGTGACGACCGAGCGCAGATACGCTGAGCGCTCCTCGATCGCCGCATAGCGTTCCTTGTAATCCTTGATGTGCTGCTGAACGCCGCAGTACATCTGCACACCTTTGAAGATGAGACTGCTGCTCGAATGAATCGCTTTGAGGAGCTCGACCGCGGCTGCGACGGACCCGACACCGGTGCGGCGGATTCCCGGATCGACGTCGATGATGACTTTGAGCGGACGCTCGCGCACCGCCGCTGCCAGTGCGACTGCATTCGCCGGGTTGTCGACACACACCATGAGATCGGAAACGCGTCCGTTCAGTGCGATCAGACGCTCGATCGCCGGTGCCGACACGACCGGCGAGGTGATCAGGATCGAAGGGATGCCGCCTGAGGCGAGCACTTCAGCCTCGCCGAGCTTGGCGCAGCACAGGCCGACTGCGCCCGCGTCCAACTGCATGCGCGCAATCGCGAGACTTTTGTGACTCTTGGCGTGCGGCCGCAGAGCCACACCGGAGCGCTTGGCAAACGCAGCCATCTTCTGCACGTTGCGGCCGAGCGTGTCGCGGTCGAGCACCAGCACCGGCGTGTTCAGCTCGCGCCGCGAGCCGGGCTTGCCGATCAGATGAGCGTGCAAACGGACATCGTCGAGCATGAGGTCAGCACCCGTCATTCAAGCACCGATCCCGAACAGCTCGGCGAGATGCGCGTTGGCGAACTTCGCCGCGGGATCGACTTGCGCGCGTATCTTGCAGAAACGCTCTGCCTGCGGATAGAGGGCGAAGACATCCTTCGCCGTCAGCGTATGACGCTTGGCCCAGTGCGGGCGTCCACCGTTGGCGCGGAAGATCGGCTCGGCCGCGGCCAGCAGATTGCGCCACTCCATCTTGCTGTACTGGTGCATCGAGATCGATGCACCTGGGCCGATATTGAACGGACTGAGCCAGATATCGTCCGCCGCGACCCAGCGAAACTCGAACGGGAACGCCACCGGCAGCTTGCGCTTGCGGACCCACGCGATCGCTTCCTGCAACGTGCTCAGGCCGGCGGCGCGCGGCATTTCGTACTCCATCTCTTCGAACGACACCGTGCGCTCGGAGGGAAAGATGCGATACGCAGGACCGGTGCGCCGCGAAGAGCTGATCAATCTCATGAGCTGTCGCTGCAACACGCGTGCAACGGCGGGCGCCACGGCAGTCACATCGCAGCAGAACCGGAAGATCGTCTCGTCGCTCGACGACGGTTCCTTGAACGCGCCGGGATCGGCGAGCGGATGCAGCGTCTTCATGATGACTTCGTCGGCGTACGGAAAGACGAAGAACTCTGCGTGACGATGCTCGCGCGCCACGCTCTCGAATTTTTCGATTGCGGCGGCGAGCGGCACTCGCTCGATGCGTTCCTCGAGGTGATACGCCGGCATGATACTGACGCGAATGCGCGTGGCGATGCCGAGCAGACCCAGCGAGAGGCGTTGGGCTTCGAACAACTCCGGCCGCTGTTCCTTGCTGCATTCGACGACCGAACCGTCGGCGAGCATCAAGCGGAAGGCGCGCGAGAACGTCGACAGGCTGCCGAGCTCGATACCGGTTCCGTGCGTACCGGTGGCGGTCGCTCCCGCGAGCGACTGCGGATTGATGTCACCCTGGTTCGGCAGCGAGTAGCCGCGCTCCCAGAGCGCAGCAGTGAGACGCTTCAGGCTCCACCCCGCCGGCACCCAAGCACTGGCACCGTCGGCAGCAATTTCGATCGGCGAATCCAGCTCGGCAAGACTCAGCAGCGTGCCGGTCGTCGCACACAGCGGCATGAAGGAATGCCCTGCTCCGACCACGCGCACCTTGGCAGCACCACGCACGAGCGTCGCCAGCTCGTCCTCGGTCCGAGGACTCGCCAGGCGTGCCGGCTGCGCCTGGACGCTGCCGGACCAGTTCTGCCATTCAGCCGTGGTGTTCATGCGGGATCGCGCAGCGTCCACTGCAACATGCGCGCCGCTTCCTTGATGATGTCGTTACGCTTGATCCGATCTTCTTCGTTGAGCATCTCGTCCATCGCGAATCCGAACTCGATGGCGATGCGTACGCGACGCCACAGTTCTTTCTTCGACATTCCGGGCACGAGCGGTGCGTATGCCTTGACCATGCGATCGGTTACGACACGGTGAGATTCGATACGAATGTGCGCGAGCTGCGGTACGGCGCGCAGTGCGCGCAACGTCCAGACCGCACCCGGTTCGGCTGCCGTGACAGCCGCCGTGTCGCGCAACAAATCCGCCGTGTGCTCGGCCAACGCGTCCAAACCATTTGGTACGTGCTGCTCGAGCCACGCAGACAGCACGACGTTCTGGCGCTCCATCAAGCGCAGTCCGAGCGCTTCGAGCACCGCGTACTTGTCTTTGAAGTAGCGATACAGCGCGGGCGGCGTGAGGCCGGCGCGCGCACAAATCATGTTCGTCGAGATGCGCTCGATACCGACCTTGCCGAGCAACTCGCCGGCAACGTCGAGCAAGCGCTCGCGCGTTTGCATCGCACGCTCC
Source organism: Steroidobacteraceae bacterium (assembly GCA_035493235.1). GTDB lineage: Bacteria > Pseudomonadota > Gammaproteobacteria > Steroidobacterales > Steroidobacteraceae > Steroidobacter. The sequence goes on along the minus strand of DATJIP010000086.1, from coordinate 25,564 downwards.
TGCTTGGGAGCTGCACGCGATTTCCGTCGGGTCGATTTGGCAGGTCGTCTCATGATTCGGGGTCAGGTTTCCGCGATGGTAACGGGTACGGTTCGCTCGCGCCGATGCAGTGCGAATGCAATTGCGACAGTGACTGCGAGCGAGACGGCGCCGAAGCCCAGCGCACCGCGCACGTCGGTATCGCTGACGACGAACGAGGCAAGCAATGGCCCAAGACTGCCGCCTGCAAGCTCTGCGCCGCCGACGAGCAGCGCCGCACGACGCGTCGGATCCGCCGCGATCACCATCGGCACCATGAATGGCAGCGAGAACAGCCACAGAAACCCGAAGACGCCCGACGTCAGCAAATAGAGCGATTCGCTCGGCAGCGCGGCAAAAGCGAGCAGGCAACCAACGTTGACCAGCGCACAGAACACGAGCGCCGAAAACCAGCGCAGGCGCCCTGCGAGCAGCGTGGCTGTCGCGCCGCCGAGCACTTGGCATGCGAGCGAGATGGAAACGGCTACACCAGCCACGGTCGGCGCGTGGCCGGCTTGTCGCGACAGCGGTTCTGCATAAACCCACACGCCGACGATGAAGGCCATCCACAAGAACGGAGCCGCGAGCGCGATCAAGCCGCGAGCATTCGGCATGTTGCTGGACGCGTTGTCCGCAACCAGCGGCGCGAAACGATCCGGCAGCAGGATTGCAGCGAGCGCGCTGATGACGCACAGGACAGCGAGCGCGACGAATCCGCCGTTCGCACCCGAGCGCGAGATGACCCATGCCGCCAGCGCCGCAGCGAGCACGAACTGCGCGAGCGTCTGAATCGTCAGGTAGATGCCCGACCACCGCTCCGGTGTCGGCGAACGGGCGATCATCGCCACGGTGATCCAGATCAGGATGCCGCTCGGCACGCCGGCGAGAGCGCGCACCAACGTGACTGTCTCGCCACTGGTCCAGACCGTCGCGACGTTGAGCGCTGCCAATGCGAGCGCGCTGACGATGCCGATCGCGCGCAAGCGCTCGGCTTTCCATCGTCCGCCCGCGTAAGCGCTCGCGGCGCCCATCAGCAAGAGCTCGGCAGTGGCCGCGTGACCGAGCTGCGCCGCGCTGATACGACCTTCCTGCGCAAGCGTGCCCAACAACAGCGGCTGCAGCCCGGCAATCATCACTCCGCAGACACCGACGAGGAGGATGACGCCAAGCTGTAGCGCGGTGGGACGTTCGCCGATCCATTCGGCGGGTGCGTTCAAGCTGCTCCTCTTTTCTTGTCAGTAGTTGTATCGAGCGTAGACGCCCGCTGTCCGCGGCGGACCGACCGAGAACAGGTCGAAGCCCAGCCCCTCGATCGGGATGATATCGCTGATGTTGGTCTCGTCGAACAAGTTACGGCCCCAGATGCCGAACTCGAGGTGCTGGTCGGCCGTGGTCCAGCCGATGCGGGCATTGACGAACGTGCGTGACGGATCGGACAGGCGCTCGACGTTGCGGGTGTCGTAGAAGACCTTCGACCGATAGGTCGCGTCGGTCTGCAGCGCGAGCGCGCCGCCGAACATCGGGATTTCATAGCGCAGCGCGGCCGTGACACTCGTCTGGGGAGCGTTCGGCAGATCGTTGCCGGAGTAGTCCTGACCGACGGAATGGAAGTCCTGATACGTCGCATCGAGCCACGCACCGGAAATCGACAGGTCGAGCCGCTCGAGCGGCGTGATGCTGAATTCGGCTTCGGCGCCGTAGATGCGCGCGTTCGATGCGTTGGTGAAGTTCTGCACGGTAATCGCACCGCGCAGGAGCAGCGTGTAGACCTGCAGATCCTGGTAGTCGTAGTAGAACGCCGAGAAGCTGCTGCGCATGCGGTGCTCCGGCGATTGCAGCTTCGTGCCGACTTCGAACGCGTCCACCTTCTCGTCGTCATACGGCGCGAGGTCGGCCGGATCCACGGTCTGGCCGCCGAAGAAGCCGCCGCTCTTGTAGCCGCGGCTGTAGCTGCCGTAAACGTTGGCGTTGTCGCTGAAGCGATACTGCAGCCCGAGCTTGCCGGACACGGAGCTGAAGTCCTTGCTGTCGTCCAGCGTGAAAATCGTGAACTCGCCGAACTCCGCCGTGGACGTGTAGTGGAAGTCCTTGCTGTCGTGCGAGTAACGCAAGCCGACCGTACCGGTCAGCTGCTGCGTGAAGTCGTAGTCGAGCTGGCCGAACGCCGCCCAGCTCTCGGTCTTCTGCGTGTACGGATAACCGAATACTCCGACGCTGTTCTCCGGCGAGAAGCCGTTCGGATTGTCGGGCGTGACGAAGAACGGACGGAACACGCGCAGCACGTCGAGGTACGAGTCCGTGTCGAGATCGTCGTGCGCGTAGTACAAACCGGCGACCCATTGCGCGCTCGACTGCTCGTCAGCGGATTGGAGTCGCAGCTCCTCGCTGAACACACTTTGCTTGGCGCGATAGGTCGCCGTAATGACGTCGTTCGGGCCCGCGTCGGTCGCTTCGTGGTCGTCGCGATCGGCGTGGTCGTAGCCCGACACCGAGATCAACTGCATGTTGCCGAGATCCCAGGTGAGCGTCGCCGACGCGCCGGTGGTCTCGACCTGGTCCTTGCCTTCGAGGTGATAGTCGCCGCGATACAGATCGCTGCTGGTGTTGGAATAACCGCCGATGTCGCCGCACTGGCCTGACGTATAGAAGCCTGGCGCGCAGAAGCCGTCGGGGCCCGTCGCTGCGTCCGTGAACGGGAACAGCGAGCGGTTATAGGCCCAGATCGAGCCGCCGTCGGTCTTGCCATAGCGCACTTGAAGCAGGGCATCGAACGTCGAGGAAGGCGTGATGCTTAGCGAGCCGCGGGCGGCCCAGCGATCGGTGTTGTTGCCGGAGTGTCCGGTCAGGCGATTCACGCTGTAGCCGTCGTCGTTGATGACGTTGACGGCAATGCGACCGGCGACGACGTCCTGCACGATCGCGCCGCCCAGCGCCGCCTCGACGTTGACGGAATCGAAGCGACCGGCCTCGATGCTGATGTCGCCCTGCGTCTCCTGGGTCGGCTTGCGCGTGATCACATTGATGGCGCCGCCGGTCGTGTTGCGGCCGTACAGCGTGCCCTGCGGTCCGCGCAGGACTTCCAGCCGGTCGATATCGAAGAACTGCGCCATCTGCGCGAGCGGCGAGCCGATGTACACGCCGTCCGTGTACAAGCCGACGGCGCTCGCGGTGTTCGGATTGAAGTCGTTGAGACCGACGCCGCGGATGAAGATCTTCGGATTGGCGGCGTTGTCGTCGGTCTTCACCTGCAAGCTGGGCGCGAGCTGGTTGAGATCGGTGACGTCACTGACGTGATGATCCTGCAGCGCTGCGCCCGAGAATGCGCTCACGGCAATCGGGACTTCCTGCAGGCTTTGCGCGCGCTTCTGCGCCGTAACGATGATTTCCTCGATCTGCGGCGTCTGCGCGCCTTGCTGCGCGAGCGTCGCGCCGACCGGCAGCAGCAATCCGCACACGAACCCCAAGACCGCCTTCGCGTCGTTCATGTCGATCTCCCCGCGCTAAAGATAGCGATCGCTATCGAAGAGTAGCAGTCGCTATCCTTTTTTTGCCAGCCCTCCCTGGCTGCCGCACTGCGTGCGCGGCCTGCGAAATGGGTGCATGCTATTGGCGCGCATCGTAAAAACGATCCATGCAATCCTTGCAAAGCACTGCGGAGCTGCGGCCATGAAGCTGGTCACGACGGAAGATGCACAACTGCGCTGCGAGCATTCGCCGCGACCGGGCGCGCCGGCGCTGCTGCTGCTCAATCCGCTGGGCGCGAGCCTGGAAATCTGGGACGACTCGCTGGCGGCGCTGAGCGAGCGCTTCGAACTCGTGCGCTACGACGTGCGCGGTCATGGCGAATCGACGACCGGCTCGAAGACCGAGCTCACCATGGAGCAACTCGCGCGCGACGCGCTCGCCGTGCTGGACTCCTGCGGTATTGCACGGGCGCACCTCTGCGGCCTTTCGATCGGCGGCATGACGGCGATGCAGATCGCGACGTTGTGGCCGGACCGCGTGCTCAAGATAGCCCTCTGCAGCACCGCCCCTTACATGGCTGCGCCGAACTGGCCCGAGCGCATCCAGGCCGTGCGCACGCATGGCGTTGCACCCCTCATCGACGGCATTTTGCAGCGCTGGCTCACGACGCCGTATCGCATGGCTCATGCGGAAACGGTCGAGCGAATCCGCACGATGCTGCTCACAGTGAAGCCGGAAGGCTACGCCGCATGCGCGGCCGCGATTCGCGACATGGATCAGCGGCAGTCGATCAAGACGATCACTGCCAAGACGCTGGTGATCGGCGGCACGCAGGATCCGGGCACGACGCCTGCGGATCATGCGCTGATCGCTGCCTCGATCCCCGGCGCGCAGCTGGTCATGCTCGAAGCCGCCCACTTGTTGCCAATCGAGCGGCAGCCCGAATTCATCGACGCGCTACTGCAGTTTTTGGCTGCGTGAGCTAGGCTTTCGCGACTTCGATAACGACAACGCCGCGGGGTTCATCGTGACATCACTGACTCGCAGAGACTTCGTAGCCGCTGGTGCATTGGCTGCCGGCGCCGCAATTGCCGGACCTGCGGGCGCCGCGGGCAAAGCCGATCGCAAGGCGATCTACCAGGAAATCGAGCGTCGGCACGACGAGTCGGTCAAGCGGCTGCAGGAGTGGATCGGCGTCGGCTCGATCGCCGCGGAGAACGTCGGCATGGCGCAGGGCTGCGACATGATGCGGCGACTCGCGCTCGACGCAGGTTTCCAGCGGGCCGAATGCATGCAGACGAAGGGTCATCCCGGCGTATTCGCTACGATGGACAACGGTGCGAAGCGCACGCTCGGGCTCTACTTCATGTACGACGTGAAGCAGGTGAACCCGGATGAATGGTCGTCGCCGCCGTGGGAAGCACGGCTCGTCGACATGCCCGATCGCGGCAAGGTCGTGATGGGGCGCGGCGCTGTGAATCAGAAAGGGCCGCAAGCGTCGTTCCTGGCGGCGTTGCACGCGATTCGCGGGGCGGGCCGCAAGATTCCGGTCAATCTCGTGCTGGTTGCGGAAGGCGAAGAGGAAATCGGTTCGCCGAACTTTTCGCAGATCGTGCTCGCGCCAGAAGTGCGCGCAGCGTTATCGAAGAGCCTCGGCGTGTTCATGCCATCGGCCGAGCAGGAGTGGGACGGCAGTGTCGTCATCACCCTCGGCAACAAGGGCGACATCGAGTGCGATTTGATTGCGAGCGGCGAGAAGTGGGGACGCGGCCCGACGCGCGATGTGCATTCGTCGCTGGCGGCGCGCGTCGATCAACCCGCGTGGCATCTCGTGCAGGCGCTGAACACGCTCGTGACGCCGAACGGCGATCCGGCGATCGACGGCTTCTTCGAGAAGGTGCGGCCGCTCACGCCGGCCGAGCACAAGATGCTCGACCTCGCGGCGCAGGGCCTCGATGAGAAGCAGCTCATGGAGTCGATCGGGCTGAAGACCTGGGCGCGCAACGCGACCTGGCGCCAGGCGCTGGAAGACGGCGTGTCGCGACCGACGGTAACGATCGAAGGTCTGGTCGGCGGCTACATGGGCCCCGGCGGCAAGACGATCCTGCCCAACCGCATGGTCGCGAAGCTCGACATGCGGCTCGTGCCGAACATGACGCCGGAGGACACCGTCGCGAAACTCAAAGCGCATCTCGCCAAGCGCGGCTTCGGCGACATCGAGGTCGTGATCAACGGCGGCATGAACGAAGTGTCGTCGACGTCGGCAGACTCGGAGCTGATTCGCGCCGAGCAGGCGACGTATCGCCAGTACGGCATCGAGCCGCTGCTGCTGCCACGCTCCGGCGGCTCCGATCCAAGCTCCGTGTTCACCGGCGCACCGCTCAAGCTCGCCTCGGGCAGCTTCGGCCTGGGCTTCGGCGAACGTGCGCACGCGCCAGACGAGTACTACGTGATCGAGTCGAACAATCCGAAAGTTCAGGGGATAGACGGCGCGGTCCGATCGTTCGTGGACTGCCTGTACACGCTCGCCTAGGACGGTGCCGGGGGAAGAAAACGGCTCAAAACTCAGCAGTGCAGCAAAGCAGATCACGCAAAACTGGGCGGACGGCCAGGCAAGTCGTGGGCTGAAACATCGACGGGTCGAATAGGATGCCGAGAGTTGACCCAACTGTGGCCAGGGAATGCCGCGATCTCCTCGTATTCACGCACCAGGCGCGATGTATCACGTCACGCTGCGCGGTAATCATCGACAAGACATTTTCTTCAGCATTTCCGATCGTCGGCTGCTGACGACCATCCTCAGCGAGGTGATCGACATGTGCAGTGCGCACGTTCATGCGTACTGCTACATGCCCAATCACATCCACGTGTTGATCCAAGTCGACGACACGCCGCTCAGCAAAATCATGCTGCTCGTCGCCAGCCAATACGCTCGGAGAATCCAAGCGCGGCTTGAGACCACCGGTCATTTCTTCGAGAGGCGTTATCACGCGGTCCTGGTCGATACGGATGCATACTTGATAACGCTCCTTCGCTACATCCACCACAACCCGGTACGCGCGCGCCTCGTCACGACACCGGATGACTACCCGTGGTCCAGTCATCACTCATATCTCGGAACGCGTGCCGAGCCATGGGTCACGACTGAATTCGCGCTCCGCATGCTCGACTCGGATCGTGAGCGCGCGATCGACGTCTACCGAGCACTCGTGAGCCGCCCGTTGGCGACGTCGCCATTCGCCGAGTGCAACGCACGCGATCCTCGCATCCTCGGAAGCGATTCGTTTGCCGACAGGTTGTTGGGAGACAGGTGGGACGCGCAATCCAGTGCGGGGAGGCTAACGCAGCTGATCCGCGATGCTTGCACCAGATTCGGCGTGACGACAGCCGAGCTGCAGTCAACAAGCCGGTTGGCCAATCTCACGCACGCTCGGGTGTGGGTTGCGGAACAAGCAGTGAGTAGCGGAATCGCCTCGCGCGCAGCCGTCGCGCGCTTCTTCAATCGATACGAGCACAGCTTCCGATACACGCTGCGACAGCGCAGATCTCGCGGCTGAGCGCTGGCATTCTTGCTGCGCTGCTCAGTAATGAGCCGCTTTCTTCCCCCGGCACCCGCCCTAGAAGGTCTTCGCGCCGCTGACGGCGAGCAGCACCGAATAGAGCGACGACGTCGCGGTGACATACAGCCGGTTGCGCTTCGGGCCGCCGAAGCACAAGTTGGACACGCGCTCGGGCAGCAGGATCCTGCCGAGCAGCGTGCCGTCGCGCTCGTGGCAATGGACCGCTTCGCCGGCGCTGGTCCAGATGCGGTCGTTCACATCGATACGCAGGCCGTCGTACATCCCGTCAGCGCACTCGATGAACACATCGCCGCCGCGAAGCTCGTCGCCCTGCACGTCGAACACGCGCATGATGCCGCGTCCCTTGCCAGAGTCGACGATGTACAGGCGTCGCTCGTCGACCGAGAACGCCAGGCCGTTAGGCTGCGCGAACCCATCGGCGACGACACGTACGGAGCCGCTGCGCGGATCGATGCGATAGACGCGTCGCTCGCCGAGCTCGCTCGGCGCCAGGAACCCTTCGTAGTTCGAGTCGATGCCGTACGACGGATCGGTGAACCAGATCGAATCGTCGGACTTGACGACGACGTCGTTCGGACTGTTGAAGCGCTTGCCCTCGAACCGATCGGCGAGCACGGTGATCGAGCCGTCGTGCTCGGTGCGCACGACGCGTCGCGCGCCCTGCTGACATGACACCAGCCGGCCTTGTCGGTCGACTGTGTTGCCGTTGGTGTAGTCCGCGGGCTGACGAAAGACACTCACCGCCTCCGACTGCTCATCGAAGCGCAGCACACGATCGTTGGGAATGTCGCTGAACAGCAGCGAGCGCATCGCCGGAAAGTAGACCGGACCCTCGGTCCAGCGGCAGCCCGTGAACAGCCGCTCGATGTTCGCGCTGGTGCGGATGCACTGGCGGAAGCGCTCATCACGAATTTCGAAGTCGCGCGCGGCCACGACAGCCTTCCTCAGACGTTGAAGCGGAAATGCATCACGTCGCCTTCATGGACGACGTATTCCTTGCCTTCGAGGCGGAGCTTGCCGACCTCTTTCGCGCCCTGCTCGCCCTTGTTCACGACGTAGTCGTCGTAGGCAATGACTTCGGCGCGGATGAAGCCTTTCTCGAAGTCGGTGTGAATGACGCCCGCGGCTTGCGGCGCGGTCGCGCCGATGCGCACGGTCCAGGCGCGCACTTCTTTCGGACCCGCAGTGAAGTAAGTCTGCAGCCCGAGCAGCTTGTAGCCGGCGCGGATCACGCGATTCAGCCCGGGCTCTTCCAACCCCAGCTCCTGCAGGAAATCCCCGCGATCGGCTTCGTCGAGCTGCGAAATCTCGGCTTCGATCGCCGCGCACACCGCGACGACTTCGGAATTCTCCTCGACCGCACGCTGCCGCACGGCATCGAGATGCGGGTTGTTCTTGAAGCCGTTCTCCGCGACGTTCGCGACGTACATGAGCGGCTTGAGCGTGATCAGGTGCAGCTCCTGCAACAGCCGGCGCTCTTCAGGATCCTTGATCAGCGACCGCGCAGGCTTGCCGCCATCGAGATGCTCGCGCAGCTTCTTCAGCAGATCGCGCTGACGAATCGCATCCTTGTCGCCCGCCTTCGAAGCCTTCTCCGCGCGCTGCAAGCCGCGCTCGACGGTGTCGAGATCGGCGAGCGCCAGCTCGGTGTTGATCACTTCGATGTCGTCGAGCGGCTTGATGCGGCCGGCGACGTGCACGATGTCGTCGTCTTCGAAGCAGCGCACGACGTGCGCAATCGCGTCGGTCTCGCGAATGTGTGAAAGGAACTGGTTGCCAAGGCCCTCGCCCTTGGATGCGCCGGCAACCAGGCCGGCGATGTCGACGAATTCAACCGTCGCCGGCAGGATCTTCGCCGGATTGACGATGCCCGCGAGCACGTCGAGACGCGTATCCGGCACCGGCACGACGCCGACGTTCGGATCGATCGTGCAGAACGGATAGTTCTCCGCCGCGATCTGCGCGCGCGTCAGCGCGTTGAACAGAGTCGACTTGCCGACGTTCGGCAGCCCGACGATGCCGCACTTGATACCCATAGTTCTCCCGTCGAAAGCGGCCAAGGCCCTTTCGACAACGTCCGTCAAAAGGCGTGGCTTTTGCCGGACTAGGCCTAATCCTTCCCGTGCAAACCGTTCATGGCGCGCTCTGCGCCCTGCTCCAGAAAAATCGGCAGCGTCGCAAGCGCGTCGCCGACTGCCTCGAGCAAGCTCTCTTCCTCGTCCTTTGGCGCACGCCGCAGCACGTAGTCGATGACCTCGGCCTTGTCACCGGGATGCCCGATGCCAAGCCGCAGTCGCCAGAAATCTGCACCGACGTGCGTGATCGTATCGCGCAGTCCGTTGTGACCGCCGGCGCCGCCGCCGAACTTGAAGCGCACGTCGCCGACCGGCAGATCGAGCTCGTCGTGCGCGACCAGCACTTCCGCCGGCGACACCTTCAGATAGTCGACCAGCGCGCGGATCGAAAGCCCGCTGCGATTCATGTACGTCATCGGCTTGAGCAGCGTCACTTCACCGCCCGACAGCTGCGTGCGGCAGATCTCGCCCTGGAACCTGGTGTGACTGCGAAAGCGCGCGCCGGCCTTCGCCGCGAGCGCGTCCACGAACCAGAAGCCCGCGTTGTGACGCGTGAGCAGGTGCTCGGGTCCCGGATTGCCGAGACCGACGATGATCTTGAGAGGAGTGCCGGCCATTGCAGGACCCAGAACGACGACAACGAGCAATGCGAAACAAATCCGCGCCGCCCCCGCAAAGTTCGGGGGGCGGGCGGAAATGCCAGCAGTGCTTACTTCTTGCCGCCTTCCTTCTTCGGCGCAGCCGCAGCCGGAGCAGCAGCCTTGCCGCCAGCAGCAGGCTTGCCGTCTGCCGCCTTGGCATCGGCACCCGCAGCGGGAGCACCCGCCGCAGCCGGAGCACCAGCGGCACCAGCAGCAGGCGTGGCACCAGCAGCAGCCGCAGCATCTGCGGCCACCGGCGCTTCGACTTCCTCGGCGCGCGGATGATGGATCGACACGACCGGCTCATCGCGACCATGCGCGAGATCGACCAGCGTCACGCCAGCGGGCAACGGAATGTCCGACAGGCGCTTGATGTCGTTGATCTCCATCTGCGACAGGTCGATCTCGAGGAACTCCGGCAGATCCTTCGGCAGGCACATCACCTGCACCAGGTTCAGCAGGTGGGAAACCACGCCGCCCTGCGTCTTCACGCCCGGCGCAGCAGCGGCACCCTTGAAGTGCAGCGGAATCTGCATGCGGACGTTCTCGTTCTCCTGCACGCGCTGCAGATCCATGTGCAGGATCTGGTTCTTGGCAGGATGACGCTGCACGTCCTTGACGATCGCGGGCTGCATCTCGCCGTTGATCTTGAGCGAGAGGATCGTCGAGAAGAAGCGCTCGTTCACCAGCAGCGTCAACAGATTCTGGTGATCCAGCAGGATCTGGCGCGGCTCGTTGTGCCCGCCATAGAGGATCGCCGGTACTTTCCCGGATCGGCGCAGGCGGCGGCTCGCACCCTTCCCCTGCACGCCGTCACGCGGATCGGCGACCAGTTCAAAAGAGGTCTTCATGTGTATTCACTCCATCAGTCCAACTACAAAGGCCGATTGCGACCGCGACCAGTTCGCAACCGACCTGCCTATCAATCCCAATCTTCAATCAATCAATGTAAAGCGAGCTCACGCTCTCTTCATCCCGAATTCTTCGCATCGTCTCGGCCAGCAGGCCCGCCACGGTGAGCTGGCGGATCTTCGGGCACTTCTTCGCTTCCTCGCGCAACGGAATCGTGTCCGTCACGACGAGCTGATCCAGGTCCGACTGCGAGATGCGCTCGATCGCCGGTCCCGACAGCACCGGGTGCGTGATGTAAGCAAGCACCTTCTTCGCACCGGCGCCCTTCAACGCCGTCGCCGCGTGACACAGCGTGCCGGCAGTATCGACGAGGTCGTCGATGAGCACGCACGTCTTACCTGCGACTTCGCCGATGATGTTCATCACCTCGGACTCGTTCGCACGCGGCCGCCGCTTGTCGATGATCGCCAGGTCGGCATCGTCGAGGCGCTTCGCGAGCGCTCGCGCTCGCACCACACCGCCGACGTCCGGAGACACGACGATCAGGTCGGGATACTTCTGCTTCCACACATCGCCGAGCAACACCGGCGACGCGTACACGTTGTCGACCGGGATGTCGAAGAATCCCTGAATCTGATCCGCATGCAGATCGACCGTCAGCAGGCGATCGATGCCCGAGTTCGCAATCATGTTCGCGACCACTTTCGCAGTGATCGGCACTCGTGTCGCACGCGGCCGGCGATCCTGCCGGGCATAGCCGAAGTACGGAATCACTGCCGTGATGCGCGCCGACGACGCACGTCGGCAGGCGTCCGCCATCAACATCAGCTCCATCAAGTGATCGTTGGCCGACGGCGAAGTCGGCTGCACGATGTAAACGTCGCGACCGCGCACGTTCTCCAGCAGCTCGACGGTCGTCTCACCGTCGCTGAAACGGCCGACGCTCGAGCGGCCGAGCGGCACCATCAGGTGACGCGCGATATCCTGCGCGAGCTGCGGGTTGGCATTCCCCGCGAACACAGCCATCGTTGAACGATCCATTCAGATCCTCGTCTTGAGTCGCCACGACGTGGCTGGGGCGGAAGGATTCGAACCTCCGAATGGCGGGATCAAAACCCGCTGCCTTACCACTTGGCGACGCCCCACTATCGATCGGTGACCCGGGACAACAACGGCGAGCGATTCAGCCCGCGCACCACGTATCCGCTCCAGCGCGCTGGCAAGCGCGCCCGGACAGCCTGCGCAGCGTGCGCGTCGGGCAGGGCCACGAACACACAGGCGCCGGTTCCGGTCAGTCTTGCCTCGCCAAATTCCTGAAGCCAATCAAGGGCTTCAGCGATCTCAGGATAGCGGCCGCGCACGCACGTCGTGCAGTCGTTCCGCCCGCCGGCGGCGAGAAAGCCGCGTATTGTCGTGACGGGGGAATTACGTGTCAATTCAGGGGCCTGAAAGACCTCCGCCGTGCTCACGGCAGCCTGCGGTTTGACGATCAGATAGTGCTGCTCCGGGAAGTCGTATGGCGTCAGCTGCTCGCCGACGCCTTCGACCCACGCGGCCGAGCCGCGCACGAAGAACGGCACGTCAGCACCCAACGTCAACCCGATTCGCGCGAGTTCGTCGACAGACAAATGCAGCTGCCAGATCTGGTTCAGCGCGACGAGAACCGTTGCTGCATCGGAGCTGCCGCCGCCGAGACCGCCTTGCACAGGAATGCGTTTGAGCAATTCGATGCCGACGCCAGCGACGTCGCGGCCCGTTGCGAGCGCACGCGCTGCTTTTACAGCGATGTCCGACTCCGCGGGAATCTCTGCCGGTCCAGCGATGCGCTCGATCGTTCCCGCCGGGCGCTCGTGAAGGCGCAGCTCGTCGCAGAGATCGACGAACTGCATTGCCGATTGCAGCAAGTGATAACCGTCGGCGCGGCGGCCAACGATGTGCAGGCAGAGATTGAGCTTCGCCGGCGCGGGCCAGGCGAGCTGCTCCGTCTTCATTGGCCGAGCCGCCAGCGATCGACGACGATGCGCACGCGCGCCGCACCGTTGCTGGCGCTCATCTTCACGGGCACTCGCGCGCCGGGCTCAGTCGAATAGCGCTGATAGTCGATACGCCAGCCGCCCTGTTCCAGCGTCACCGACCCATCGGGCGCCGCTTCGTGCCAGACGTGTTCGCCGGGCGCCGCGAGTCCAAGAATCCAGAACCGCAGACTTCCCGCGGGCACTTGGGCGCCGAGCCGCGATTCGAGCTCGTTCCAGGCGTCAGTGGATTCGAGCTTGCGACCATCGGCGGTCTCGAGTTTGAGATCCGGGTTCGCGGGGTCGCCGCGCAATTGCAGGCGCACGCTGCCGACGCCGACCGGGCCGCGGATCTGCAAGTCCGTGCGATCGCCGCGCTGCTGCCAATCGAAAGAGCCGGATCCGCCGTTCTCGGGGCCCGACACGCCGAGACGGCCGCGCGCCTGCCATTGGTCGAGCTGCGCGAGATCGACGTTAGCGGGAACGCCTGACGGTTGTTTCGGAGTGACTGCGCAGCCCGCGCAAAGCAACAGGAGAGCGAACAGGAAATGCCGGCGCATGGCAGGGGCCGGTCGTCAATTGACTTTCTGCAGGCGCTGCTTCAGCTCGTCGTTGTCCGGATAACGCTCGCTCGCCTTGGCCCACACGTCGCGCGCATCGGCTTTGCGATTCAGCGCGAGCAGTACTTCGCCGAGATGCAGGTCGACTTCCGGATCGCTGATGCGGCGTTTGGCGCGTTCGAGATAGCCGAGCGCGTCGTCGTTGCGGCCGGCGCGATGCAATGCCCAACCCATGCTGTCGAGCACGGCGCCGCTGTCCGGAGTCTGCACGAGCGCGTCTTCGATCAGCTTCAGTCCTTCTTTGTGCTGCCGCGTGCGATCGACCAGCGTGTAGCCGAGCGCGTTGGTTGCAGCCGGATCGCCCGGCCGGTCGGCCACGAGCTTGCGCAGCTCGGCGATGGAATCGTTCACCTTGTCCGAGCTTTCCAGCTGGAACACGCGCGCGAAGCGCAGCTCGGCGGAATCCGGATATTCCTTCAGGGCGCTGTCCAGCAACGCCAGCGCGCCGTTGCCATCGCCGTTGCCCGCCAACAGGTTAGCGCGCGCGATGATCGCGTCGATGCGGTACTGCGAGCGCGTAACCGCGAACTCTTCGAGGTGCTTCAGTCCGGCATCGAGACCTTGCCGCTTCGCCTTGATGCGCGCCGCGCGGGTCTGCGCAGCCATCGCGAATTCGCCGCCGTTCACGCGGCCGTAAATCGCCAGCGCGTCGTCCCACGAGTCGCGCGACTCGGCGATTGCACCTAGATAGAACTGCGACTCGTACACGAAGCGGCCGTTCTGCACGAGGTTCGTGAAGCGCTTCGCGGCGGCATCACGGTTGCCGAGCTGGAAGTCGATGTCCGCGAGCGCGCGCTCCGCGACCGGTCCCATCGTCTCGGTCGTCGCGAGCTGGTCGAGATCCTTGCGCCCTTCTTCTTCCTTGCCGGCCTGCATCAGCATCAACGCATATTCGAGCCGGTTCGAGTCCTGCGAATCCTGCTCCAGGACTTTCTTCGCCGTCGCGAGCGCAGCGTCGTGATCGCCCATCATCATCTGCACTCGCGCCAGCAGCAGACCGGACGGCGACCAGAACGTACCGAGCTCGTTCGCCTTCTTCGCATGCTCCAGGGCGAGCGCAAAGTTGTCGGACTGCGCCGCCGCCTGCGCCAGCGCGTAGTGCGACTCCGTGAGATTCGGATACTTTTCGACCAGCTTCTGCAGCACCGCCGTCGCGGCCGGCGCAGCCCCTTCGTCGGAGATCTGCGGCAGCAGCTGCAGGAAACCCGCCTGCGGGTTGATGAACGCGGTTTGCAGCAGCGTGTTCAAGTGATCGGCCGCGACATCGATCTGATACATATGAAGCGCGGCGAACGCGGCGAAGCGGTGCGCCTCTTCGCTCGTCTGATTCAACTGCAGCCAGTGATTGGCGACTTCCGTCACGAGCGTCCATTGCTGGTGTTCGAAGGCCACGCGTGCTGCCTGCTCGCACAGCTGCTCGTCGGAGGCGCTGGTCGCGGCGCGGACATAAGCCATCGACGCTTCACGATACTGCCCACGCTGGAGCGCCACCTCGGCGCCCAGCACCAGCGCGCTCGGATCGCTGGGCAGCGGCTGCCCGGAAGGCGCGGTCTGCTCAGCGGGTTTGCCGGGGGTCGTGCACGCTGCCGTCAGTAACGTGACTACCAGCAGAGTCGCCAGAACGGCGGGTTGTGAGTGGGGTCGCTTCATCGTCGCAGCACTATATAACAGCCACGCGCCCGCGGCTCCCGGACCGGCCGCCGGTGCTGCAACTTGTCATATACACATGCTTCCCGGAGAATCGCAGCCGCTTGAAACAAGCAACGGCATGCCACTCCTCGTCATCGGAATCAATCATCGCACCGCGCCGGTCGAAATCCGCGAAAAGGTCGTATTCGCCGGCGACGAGCTGCCCGCAGCGCTGCAGGAACTGAGCGGCGTCTCCGGCGTGCGCGAGGCGCTGATCGTGTCCACGTGCAACCGGACCGAGCTGTATTGCCTCAGCGACGGGGAACCGCAACCGCTGGTCGAGTGGCTGAGCGGCTGGCACGACCTCACGGCTCACAACCTGGACATCGCCAGCAGCCTCTATCGGCTCAACGGCACTCCGGCGATTCAGCACGTGTTTTCTGTCGCCTGCGGCCTGGATTCGCTGGTGCTGGGCGAGCCGCAGATCCTCGGACAGCTGAAGACGGCGTATCGGGCTGCGCACGATCAGCGGGTCACCGGGCCGTACCTGAACCGGTTGATGCAGACAGCGTTTTCCGTCGCGAAGCGGGTGCGCACGCAGACGCGCATCGGTGCGAACGCGGTCTCGGTCGCATCCGCTGCCGTCGGGCTGGCGCGCAAGGTGTTCGAGAACTTCGCAGATCACACGGCGTTGCTGGTCGGAGCGGGAGAGACGATTGCACTGGCCGCGCGTCACCTGCACGCGCACGGCCTGCGCCGCATGATCGTCGCCAATCGCAGCCTCGACCGCGCGCAGGAACTGGCGCAGGAGTTCAACGGCTCCGCCATCAGCATCGAGGCGCTCGCGACGCATCTGCCGGAGGCAGACATCGTGATCAGCTCGACTGCGAGCCCGGCGCCAGTGATTACGTACGACGCGGTGCGTGCCGCGCTGCGCGCGCGCCGGCGGAAGCCGATCTTCATGGTCGATATCGCCGTGCCGCGCGACATCGAGCCGGAAGTGTCGAAGCTCGAAGACATCTATCTGTTCACGATCGACGACCTGCAGAGCGTCGTGAAGGAAAATCTCGCGGCGCGACGCGACGCGGCCGACGACGCCAACGACATGCTGGCAACGGAGATCGCGCAGTTCGAGCAGCAGTTGAAGACGCTCGATGCCGTCCCAACGATCCGGCAACTGCGCGACGACGCCGAGTCGGTTCGCGCTCATACGGTCGAGCAGGCGCGACGCATGCTGGCGGCCGGGCGCGATCCGCGCGAAGTGATCGATTTCCTGGCGGCCACTCTGACCAACCGCCTGCTGCACGGACCCAGCCAGCGGCTGCGCGAAGCTGCCGAGCGCGGTGAAAGTGAAGTACTGGAGGCGGCGCGTGCGCTGCTGGTCCCGGACAAGGCTGAATGAAAGATTCGATTCGCAGAAAACTGGAGAAGCTCGCGGAGCGGCTCGAGGAAGTGAGCCATCTGCTCGCGGACCCGGGTGTGATCGCGGACACGAACAAGTTCCGCGACCTGTCGATGGAATATTCCCGCCTCGAGCCCGTGGTCACGCGCTATCGCGCGTACCTGGAGCTGATCGGCGAGCGCCAGTCGGCGCAGGAAATGGCGGAAGGCGCCGACAACGAACTGCGTGAGCTCGGCCGCGAAGAGCTGGCGAGCCTCATTGCTCGACTGGAACGCGAAGAAGAAGAGCTCGCGAAGCTGCTATTGCCGAAAGATGCGCGCGACGACAGCAACATCTATCTGGAAGTGCGCGCAGGTACCGGCGGCGATGAAGCGGCGCTGTTCGCGGGTGATCTGTTTCGCATGTACTCGCGCTATGCCGACGGACAAGGGTGGGGCGTCGAAGTGCTCTCGGAGAATCCCGGCGAGCACGGCGGTTATAAGGAGATCATCAGCCGCGTCGTCGGCAAGGGCGCGTTCTCGCACTTCAAGTTCGAGTCCGGCACGCATCGCGTGCAGCGCGTGCCCGCAACCGAAGCTCAGGGCCGCATTCATACGTCGGCAGTGACGGTCGCGATCCTGCCCGAGCAGGACGAGATCGAAGCGATCGAGCTCAATCCCGCCGAGATGCGCATCGATACGTTTCGCGCGTCCGGCGCGGGCGGCCAGCACGTCAACAAGACCGACTCGGCGATTCGCATCACGCACTTGCCGACCGGCATCGTCGTGGAATGCCAGGACGAACGCTCGCAGCACAAGAACCGTTCGCGCGCCCTGTCGCTGTTGAAGGCGCGTTTGATGGCCGCGGAGCGCGAGAAGCGCGACAAAGCCGAAGCGCAGGCGCGCAAGCTCCAGGTCGGATCGGGCGACCGCTCGGAGCGCATCCGCACGTACAACTTCCGTGACGGGCGCGTCACCGACCACCGCATCAACCTCACGCTGTACAAGCTGGCGGACGTGATGAATGGCCAGCTCAGCGACCTCATCGGCCCATTGCAGCAGGAGTTTCAGGCCGAAGAGCTGGCGCGGATCACCGAATGAGCGCCATCCAACTCACTGAACTTTAAGTTAAATTTACTCACTGATATCTTTGTGATATCTTCGTGGCGTCACTGGGGAGAACGCCATGAACAAGTCCATTCAGGAACGCGACGCCACCACCCTGCCGGGCATGATGATGGTGCTGTTGCTGCTGGTCTTCACAGCAGCCTGCGCGTGGTGGGTCATCGTGTCGCTGCTCAATCTGATGAACCCGATCGCCGCCTTCATCGTGCTGGCCTTCGTGCTGTTCCTATGGGGCGGCTTCTTCATCGTGCAGCCGAACCAGGCCGCGGTGCTGCAGTTCTTCGGCAAGTTCGTCGGCGTCGAGCGCGCGAGCGGTCTGCGCTGGGCGAACCCGCTGTACACGAAGAAGCAGGTCACTCTGCGCGTGCGCAACTTCGAATCGAGCAAGCTCAAGGTGAACGATCTCGAAGGCTCGCCGATCGAGATTGCGGCCGTCGTCGTGTGGCAAGTGCACGATGCCGCGGAAGCAGTCTTCAACGTCGACAGCTACGAGGACTTCGTGCACGTGCAGAGCGAGGCGGCGCTGCGCCAGATGGCGACCAGCTATCCCTACGATCTGCACGAAGAGCACAAGATCGCTCTGCGCTCGCACTCGCGCGAGATCAACGATCACCTGAAGCGTGAGATCCAGGAGCGGCTGGAACGCGCCGGCGTGACCGTGCTGGAAGCGCGCGTCAGTCACCTCGCCTACGCGCCGGAGATTGCGCAAGCGATGCTGCAGCGTCAGCAGGCGGCCGCAATCATCGCTGCGCGCACACGCATCGTCGAAGGCGCAGTCACGATCGTGCACATGGCACTCGACCGGCTCGCGGAGAAAGGTGTCGTGCAGCTCGATGAGGAGCGCAAGGCCGCGATGGTGTCGAACCTGCTCGTGGTGTTGTGCGGCGAGCGCGGCGCGCAGCCGGTCGTGAACACAGGCACGCTCTACAGCGGCTGATGGCCGAGAAGAAGGCTTATCCGCTGCGCATCAGCAGCGACGTCCTGGACGCCCTGCAACGCTGGGCGGAGGACGAGCTGCGCAGCTTGAACGCGCAGATCGAATACGTGCTGCGCGAATCGCTGCGGAAGAGCGGCCGGATGAAACCCGGCCCGGACGAGAAGGATCAGAAGGAGTCAGGCTGAGGCCTGACCCACAGGCACATCGTGGGTCAGGCTTCAGCCTGACAATGCTTCCTGCAAATCTGCTACCAGATCTTCGATGTCCTCGATTCCGACCGACAACCGGATCAACGAATCGTCGATCCCAAGCGTCTTGCGCATATCCGGCGGCACTGACGCATGCGTCATTAACCCCGGGTGATCGACCAGACTCTCGACACCACCAAGACTCTCGGCAAGCGTGAAGATGCGGCAGCGCTCGAGCACTCGTCGTGCCTCTTCCAACCCACCCTTGACCGCAAAGCTCACGATCCCGCTGAATCCGTTCTTCATCTGCCGCTTCGCCAGCTCATGCTGCGCATGGCTCGGCAGGCCCGGATAGAACACATGCCCGACTCGCGGATGCTGCTCCAGCCATCCAGCAATATGCAGCGCGCTCTCACTCGCCTGCCGCATGCGCAGCGCCAGCGTCTTCAAGCCACGCAGCGCGAGAAAACTATCGAACGGGCCTGAAATCGCGCCTACCGCGTTCTGCAGGAACCCGATCTTCTCCGCCAGCTCCGCGTTCGCCGTGACTGCGACGCCGCCGACCATGTCCGAGTGACCGTTGAGATACTTCGTCGCCGAATGCATCACGATGTCGGCGCCGAGCTCGAGCGGCCGCTGAATCCACGGGCTCGCAAACGTGTTGTCGACGATCGTGAGAATGCCGCGCTGACGCGCGAACTCCGCCACCTGCGCGATGTCGACCAGTCGCAGCGTCGGATTGGTCGGCGTTTCGATCCAGATCATGCGCGTCTGCGGACGCACTGCCTTCGCCAGATTCTCCTGCTGCGTCAGATCGACGAAGCTGATATCGAGATTTGCCGAACGACGACGCACGCGCTCGAACACGCGGAACGTGCCGCCGTACAGATCGTTCATCGCGACGATGTGACTGCCGGAGTCGATGAGCTCCAGCAGCGTGCTGGTCGCCGCCATGCCGGAAGCGAAGGCGAAGCCATGCTTGCCGCTTTCTAGATCGGCAATGCAGCGCTCCCACGCGCCGCGCGTCGGATTGGCCGTGCGCGCGTAGTCGTAGCCCTTGTGCACGCCGGGGCTCGACTGCGCATAGGTCGAGGTCGCATAGATCGGCGGCATCACCGCGCCGGTGCTGGGATCGGGCGCTTGCCCGCCGTGAATGCAACGAGTGGCAAAGCGAAGCGACTGCTTGGAGGACATATCAAACCTGCCGACGAAGGTAATTCAGAACGTCCGAGCGCGTGATGAGGCCGTGGAACTTGTCGCCGTCCATCACCGCCGCCGAGGAACACACTTCCAGCATCGCGACCAGATTGTTGATCGACAGCGTCTTGTCGACGCGCAGGAAGGTCGAGGTCATCGCGTTGCGCACTGGATCTTTGAAGCGCTCGGGGCGCCCGAACGCGAAGCGCAGAATATCGTCCTCGGTAATGATGCCGATGAGATTGTCGTTGTCCATGACCGGCAACTGCGAGAAGCCGGCGTTGCGCAACCGATTGTGCGCGGTCGTCAGCACGTCATCCGGCCCGACGGTGATCGTGGCCCGCTCGCCGTGCGGCCGGCCGACCAGGTCGCGCAGATCGCCGAAACGCTCGCGCTCGATGAAGCCCTGATCCTCCATCCAGAAATCGTTGTAGAGCTTCGACAGATAGCGCGCGCCCGTGTCGCACGCGAACGTGACGACACGCTTCGGCGTCTTCTGCTCACGGCAAAAACGCAGTGCCGCCGCAAGCAACGTGCCTGTGGATGAGCCCGCGAGAATCGCTTCCTTCTGCAACAGCTCGCGCGCCACCGAGAACGACTCCGCGTCGGGAATGCTGTACGCGCGCTTGGTCAGCGAGAAATCGCAGATCGACGGAATGAAATCTTCGCCGATGCCTTCGACCAGCCACGAGCCCTTCTGCGTCATTTTGCCGGTCGCGATGTACTCCGCGAGGATCGAGCCCTGCGGATCCGCGAGCACCAGCTCGACGTGCGGCGCAGTCTTCTTGAAGAACGCAGCCAGTCCGCCGATCGTGCCGCTCGAGCCGACGCCGAGCACGATGGCATCGAGCTGCTGCGACATCTGCTCCCAGATCTCCGGCCCGGTCGTCAGCTCGTGCGCCTTGGGATTGTCGGGATTACCGAACTGATTGATGAAGTAACCGCCGGTGCGCTTGGCGATCGCGGCGCCGAGATCCTGGTAGTACTCCGGGTGACCCTTCGCCACATCCGAGCGCGTCAGCACGACTTCGGCACCCATCGCGCGCAGGTTGAAGATCTTTTCCTGGCTCATCTTGTCGGGCAGCACCAGGATCAAGCGATAGCCCTTCTGTGCGGCCACGAGCGCGAGACCGAGGCCGGTGTTGCCGGCAGTTGCCTCGACGATCGTGCCGCCGGCTGTCAAATCACCGCGCTTCTCTGCCGCCTCGATCATCGACAAGCCGATCCGGTCCTTGATGGAGCCGCCGGGATTCGCGTATTCCAGCTTCAGGAACAGCTCGCACGGTCCGGTGTCGAAGCGATGAAGCTGCAGCATCGGCGTCTTGCCGATCATTTCGATAGCGTTCTGATAGACGCGCATGGTGAGTCGCCGGAGAGCGATTCCGACCTACAATAAAGTGAAGATGAGCGATTGTACGTGACTCAAACGATCTCCGACGCGCTGCATACCGCGACGCTGCTGCTGGAGCGGACGTCCGCATCCGCACGTCTCGACGCGGAGCTGCTGCTCGAATACGTAACAGGGTTGTCGCGCACGGATTTCCGGACGGCGCCCGAGCGCGCGCTGCCTGCCGCGGCAGGCTGGTCGTTTCAGCAGTTGATCAGGCGGCGCCTACAGGGCGAGCCGGTTGCATACATACGCGGTCACCAGGAGTTCTGGTCGTTGCTCCTCGAAGTGTCGCCGGCCGTGCTGATTCCACGGCCCGAGACCGAGCTCGTGGTCGAACGGACCCTGGCGCTGCTGCGTCCGGACGCGAAGGAAGTGGCGGATCTCGGCACCGGCAGTGGCGCGATCGCGCTGGCCGTCGCGAGCGAGCGCCCTTCGTTGCAGGTCACAGCCGTCGATGCATCCGCCGATGCATTGGAAATCGCGAGGCGCAATGCAGCGCGGCTGCAACTCGGCAACGTGCACTTCGAGCGCGGTAGTTGGTTCACACCGTTCGCTGGCCGTCGTTTCGACGTCGTCGCCGCGAATCCGCCCTACATCGCGCGCGGCGACAGCAATCTTGCCGCGGATGTCGGTCGTTTCGAGCCGGAAATCGCACTGGTCGCCGGCGCCACCGGCCTGGAAGCCATCGAGCAGATCGTCGCGCAGGCCGCTGCGCATCTGCAGCCGGGCGGCTGGCTCGTCCTGGAGCACGGCTGGACTCAGGCGGCCGCCGTGCGCGAACGACTTGTGCGCAGCGGCTTCGCTCACGTACGCTCGCACGCCGATTTAGCGGGCCACGAACGGGTGACGGAGGGTTCAGTGCCATGATCGAGTTCAAGACGTCCAAGGGAACCTTCAAGGTGCAGCTGTTCGACAAGCAGGCGCCGGTGTCGGTCGAGAATTTCCTGCGTTACGTCGACGAAGGCTTCTTCGACGGCACGGTGTTCCACCGCGTGATCGCGGGCTTCATGGTCCAGGGCGGCGGGCTGACCGCCGACATGAAGGACAAGAAGGGCCACGAACCGATCAAAAACGAGGCCACCAACGGCCTCAAGAACAAGCGCGGCACGCTGGCGATGGCGCGCACCAACGACATCAACAGCGCCACCTCGCAGTTCTTCATCAACCTGGTCGACAACGACTTCCTCGACAACAAGCCGGGCAACTACGGCTACGCCGTGTTCGGGCGCGTCGATTCGGGCATGGAAGTCGTGGATGCGATTGCCGCGGTCAAGACCGGCAACAAGGGCCGCTACCAGGACGTGCCGACCGAGGCCGTCACGATCGAGTCGGCCCGACGCGTTGAGTAGCGAGCCCGCAGGCTCGGCCGCAGGGCCGGGACTTGCGCGACGCGTGCTGCGCCTGGTCGTCGGGGTGCTCGCGGCCTGGGTGGTCGTAAGCGCCGGCACCGTACTGATGCTGAGGTGGGTCAACCCACCGATCTCCGCCTTCATGATTCGCGAGCGCGTGACGATTCCGATCCGGCATCGCTGGGTCGATGACGCGAGCATCTCGCCGCAACTGAAGGTGGCCGTGATCGCAGCGGAGGATCAGAACTTCCCGGCGCACTATGGCTTCGATCTGAAGTCGATCAACGATGCACTCGTCGATCGTGAACGCGGCCGCCGCGTGCGCGGTGCGAGCACGATCTCGCAACAGGTCGCCAAGAATCTGTTCCTGTGGTCGGAGCAGAGCTGGTTCCGCAAGGGCCTCGAAGCCTACTTCACGGTGCTGATCGAAACGCTGTGGCCGAAGCAGCGCATCCTCGAGGTGTATTTGAATGTGGCTGAGTTCGGACGCGGAGTGTTCGGTGTCGGCGCAGCGGCGGATGTGTATTTCCACAAGAGCGCGTCGAGCCTGAACGCGTATGACGCCGCGTTGCTGGCAGCGGTGCTGCCGAGTCCGAAGCGCATGCGTGTGAACGCGCCGTCGAATTACGTGCGCGAGAGGCAGCAGTGGATTCTGGGGCAGATGCGCGGGTTGGGCGGAACGGCGCTGTTGAAAGAGCTGTCAGGCTAAAACCTGACCCACAAACTCGCCTTTGGGTCAGGCTTTAGCCTGACTCTTCACGCCCTGACCACTGCCTGATCGATCGCGCCGAAAATACTGCGGCCTTCCTTATCCAGCATCTCGATCCGCACCCGATCGCCAAACTTCAAAAACGGGGTCACCGGCTTGCCCGTCTCGATCAACTCCAACGTCCGCCGCTCCGCCAGACACGCCGACCCACGACTGCGATCGTAGTTCGAGATAGTCCCCGAGCCGAGCACCGTGCCGGCGCGCGCATTGCGCGTCTTCGTGATGTGCGCGATGAGATGCGGGAAATCGAACGTCATGTCGACGCCCGCTTCCGGCTTGCCGAACGGCGCGCCGTTGATCTCAACCGTGAGCGGCAGATTGATCTTGCCGCCGTCCCACGCCTCGCCAAGCTCGTCGGGAGTGACCGCGACCGGCGAGAACGAAGTCGATGGCTTCGACTGATAGAAACCGAAACCCTTGCCGAGCTCCGCCGGAATCAGGTTGCGCAGCGACCAGTCGTTGACCAGCATGAGGAGCCTGATGTAGTCGCGAGCCTGATGCGCCGTGGTGCCCATCGGCACGTCGTCGGTGATCACCGCGACTTCGCCCTCCAGGTCGATCCCGAACTCCTCGCTCGCCACCGGAACGTCTTCGGTCGGCCCGAGGAAATCATCCGAGCCGCCCTGGTAGACCAGCGGATCGGTCCAGAAGCTCGCGGGCATTTCCGCGCCGCGCGCCTTGCGCACGAGCTCGACGTGATTCACGTACGCCGAGCCGTCGACCCACTGATAAGCACGCGGCAACGGCGCAAGTGCACGATCGACCTGGAATGCAGCGGCCGCGACACTGCCCTGCTCCAGCGACTGCGCGGCCTCGCGCAGCAGCGGCGAGCAACGCGCCCAATTGTCGAGCGCCTCCTGCAGCGTCGCGGCGATTCGCTGCACCGGCAGCGCCCGCGTGAGATCGCGGCTGACGACGACGAGCTGCCCGTCGCGCGAGCCGTTCCGCAAGGTCGCTAATTTCATTTTTCCTTCCAGCTGTCCACGTAGCCGGCCCACTCCACTTCCTGCGCCGCGGGCGTGATCTCCAGCGCGTCGCGCGCATCGATCATCACCGCGTATTCGTCGGTGGCTGGCTTCGACTGCACCAGCATGTTCTTGAGCGCCTTCGGATGCGGACCGTGCGTGAAGCCGCAAGGATGCAACGTCATCATGCCCGGCGCGATGTTGTCGCGCGAGAAGAAATTGCCCGCGTGATAGAAGATCACTTCGTCATAATCGTCGTTGTTGTGGAAGAACGGCACCTTAAGAGCGCCCGGATCGGTTTCGAACGGCCGCGGCACGAAGGTGCAGACCACGAAGCGATTCGCGACGAACGTCGTGTGCACCGAAGGCGGCAGATGATAGCGATGGCTCGCCACCGGGCGGATGTCCTTCACGTTGATACGCACGACCGACAAATCGCCGTGCCAGCCGGTCGCATCCAGCGGGTTGAACGGATAGGTCACGACTGAGATCGCGTTGTTCCGTTTGACGCGCACCTGCCACGCACGATCGTCGCTCTGCTGCGCGACGAACGCGGCGTCCATCTTCGGCACATCGAGCATTGCCGGATCGAAGATCGCGTGATTGCCGAGCATGCCTTTGTCCGGCAGCGCATAGCTGGAATTCGTCGCCTCGATCAGCATCGCAGCGAGCGGCTGCTTCGTCTCGATGCGCCACATCGTGCCGCGAGGAATCACAACGTAGTCGCCGCCGGCGAGCGCGAGATGACCGTAGTCACAATGCAAATCACCCGCGCCCGAGTGCAGGAACAGCAGGTCGTCGCCGTCCGCGTTGCGCACGAGATGATCCATCGACGTCGCGGCCTGCCAGAAGCGCACTCGCACGTTCGAATTGCGGAGCACGTCCGCGGCCTGCCAGGGCGAGCTCTGCTCGCGCGCCAGCTTGTTCAAGTCGAATGCGTGCGGCCGCAGCGGCCCTTCGAAGGCGGTCCAGCCCGTCGGCGGATGCTTGTGATGAAAGAACGCAGCGGGCCCGAAGAATCCTTCCTTGCTGATCTCGCGCTCGTACGTGCCGGCGGGCATGTCGGCATGCGCCTGGCGCGAAGCCGTGCCTTCGACGCGAGGAACGACGATCGGGCGCTTCATGTCACAGCACTCCTCTGCGCATCTGGTCCAGCTCGATCGACTCGAACAGCGCCTTGAAGTTGCCTTCGCCGAAGCCTTCGTTGCCTTTGCGCTGAATGATCTCGAAGAAGATCGGCCCGATGACGTTCTGCGTGAAGATCTGCAGCAGCAGGCCTTCGCCCTTCTCCGGGTTGCCGTCGAGCAGAATGCGGCGCTTGCGCAGCTCGTCGAGATTCTCGCGATGGCCGCGGACCCGCGCGTCCACGCC
>DATJIP010000085.1:0-51590 GCA_035493235.1 Steroidobacteraceae bacterium | reverse complement strand
GTGCGCCTGACGCCGCAAGGCGCGCGGCTGCTGCCGGGAATCCAGCGCGGGATGGGCGAGCTCACGCGTGCAGTCGAACAGCTGCGGCAGGATCGCAGCAGCGGCTTGCTCAACATCAGCCTGCTCGGCTCGTTCCTGCAGAAGTGGCTGCTGCCGCGGCTCGGCGACTTCTACCAGAAGCACCCGGAAGTCGATCTGCGGTTCAACGCGAGCCGCGAGCTCGTCGACTTCATGCAGACCGACTTCCACGCGGCGGTCCGCTACGGCACCGGCAACTGGCCGCAGCTGCATGCCGAGAAGATGCTCGACGATTGGGTCTTTCCCGTGACCAGCCCCGCGCTGCTCGCGAAGGTCGGGCCGGTCGATACGCTGCTCGACCTCAACAAGTACAAGCGGCTGCACAGTGCGAGCGAGCCGTGGAATGACTGGCTGCGACGCGTCGGCGGCGACACGACGCGCATGGAGGGCGGCCCTGTGCTCGACGATTCAGCGTCCGTGCTGGCGTCGGCCGAGCAAGGGCACGGCATTGCCCTCGCCCGCTGGTCGCTAGTTGCCGGCGACCTGGCCTCGGGCCGCCTGGTGCGGCCCTCGAGCCAGAGTGTGCGCCAGCGAAACTCGTACTATTTCGTGGCGCCACCTCACCACTTCGAGTTGCCGAAGGTCATTCGCTTCCGCGACTGGCTCCGCGAAGTGTGCGGTCAGTTCCCGCCGCCAGAGGGCGAGCGGCTGGAGCCATAGCCTGTAACGCGACCACCACGCTGATCACGATCAGGAACAGCGGATATTCCCAGCCGCCGTTCGGCGCGTTGAACACCCAGCCGTTACCCGCGTGCACCCACAGCGCTCCAAGCAGCACCGGAACGAGCCCGAGCGCGACCCAGCGTGTGTAGAGATTGAGGACCAGCAGCACGCCGCCGACTGCTTCCGCCGCGAAGACTACATAGGCGAGCGCAGCCGGCAGTCCGATCGACGCGAAGTACTGCGCCGTGCCCGCGAGCGTGAACGTGAAGTACTTCAGCACGACGCTGTGCGCGATGAACATGATGCCGAGGGCCACGCGCAGCAGGTTGTCACCGACAATTGCAGGAGTTTTCATGGCGGCGCTCCTCATTGTTCGACCGGCAGATTGCTCTTCTGCCAGGCCTCGAAACCGCCTTCCATCTCAACCACAGCGATCCCGGCCGAGGCGAATTCGACAGCCGCCGCGGCTGCGAGCTTGCACGTCTGGCTGTAGCAATAGATGACGGCGGTGCGATCCTTCGACAGCCCTGCGAGCGTGTGCCATTTGCCCTGCGGCAGGTTGATGGCGCCCGGAATGTGGCCGGCGCGGTAATCGCTCGGCAGGCGCACGTCGACGATCGTGATCGGCTCCTTGCGCTTGATCTGGCCGTCCAGCTCGAACGGGCCGGAGACGAAAGCCAGCTTCTGCGCGAAGTAATCGCGCGCCTGACGGGTATCCTGGATCTGCATGGTGAGCACCTCGGTTGAAGTCACGTTGATCGACGGGGTGCTACGTTAAGGACCGCAGCCGCGGCGATCATCGGCCTGCGCGGCATGAGATTTATTCCGATGCAGAACCTCACGGACATCGCGATCTTCGTCAAAGTCGTTGAGTTGGCGAGCTTTACGGCAGCCGCGGAAGCCCTCGACATGTCCCAGCCAGTCGTCAGCAAGGCGGTCACCCGGCTCGAGGAGAAGCTCGGCGCGCGGCTGCTCAACCGCACGACCCGCCGACTCAGCCTGACCGAAGCCGGTTCGGAGCTGTACGGGCGCAGCGTGCGTGCGCTGGCGGAAATCGAGAATGCAGAGTTGGAAGTCGCGCGGTTTCAAACCGAGCCGCGCGGGCTGCTGCGCGTGTCCGCGCCGATGAGCTTCAGCATCCTGCACCTGGGCCCGACGCTGCAGGGATTCCTGAGCCGCTTTCCGGGCGTACAGCTCGAGCTGCACATGGACGACCGGCAGGTCGACCTGGTCGAAGAAGGCTTCGACGTCGCCGTGCGGATTGGCCGGCTGCAGGATTCCAACCTGATCGCCCGCAAGATCGCGCCGTGCCGGCAGGTGCTGTGCGCTTCGCCCGCCTACCTCGCGCAGCGCGGTGAGCCAGAACGGCCGGAGGATCTGCTCGAACACAGCTGCATCCTGTACTCCCTGGTCAGCGCGCCGCGCGAATGGCGCCTGATCGGCCCGGACGGCGAGCTGCACACCGTGCCGATCAACGGCTCCATGCAGTCGAACAATGGCTTGGTGAATCGCGCGGCCGCGCTGGCGGGCGGCGGCATCGTGCTACTGCCGACTTTTTACCTGGGTGAGCAGCTGCGGAGCGGCACGCTCAAGCCGGTGCTGTGTAAATTCCGGCCACAGGAGCTGGCAGTGTTCGCGGTTTACCCCGAACGTCGCAACCTGATGCCGAAAGTTCGCAGCTTCGTGGACTTCCTGGCGAGCACGTTCGGCCCGGAGCCACCGTGGGAACAGGGCTGGACCCTGCCGGAGTGATCGGCCGGGCGACCGGGCAAAAGAAAAGGGCGGCTCTTTCGAGCCGCCCCTCAACGGTCAACATCCCCCTGACGGATTACCTTTTACTCCCCACCGAAGCGCATGCGCAATCCCAGTTTGTAGGTGCGCCCCAAAGCGCTGGACGTGAACGGGTCATACGACAGGTCCAGACGCGCAAACGACGGATCTTCGTCCGTGAAGTTCTCGACCGTCGCGTTCACCGTCATGTTCCAGGGCAGCTGCAGCAGGTAGGTGATGTCGTGGAACATCGTGCTCTCGATGTGCTTGCCGGCGGAAATCACTCCCGCCGCATTCGGCGCCTGCGAATTGGCCAGCGAGGGCGAGAAGATGTCCGTGCGCTGATCGGTGTAGCCGTCGATGTAGTTCATCGTGTAGCGAAGGTTGTGCGGCCCGTGCGAGTACTCGAGGAACAAGTTGCCCTTCAGCTGCGGCAGCGGGTACGCCACCGTCTGATAGTTCAACTTGCCCACCGCATCGAACGCCGGCGAAACGGTGTTGCCGTCGACGATCGAGGCGTCGATCTCGTACTTCAGAACGTACGTGGCATTGGCGCCGATCGTGGCGGTACCGCCCATCATGTCCCAATCGAACTGCGCAGCCAGATCGAAGCCGTCGGTCTTCACATCCGGTCCGTTGAAGACGTGGATGTCGAGGCGCTGGATATTGGCTGTCGTGCAGTCCGCATCGTTGATCACGCCATCGCTGTTGCCGTCGCGGAATGCGAAGCGACCGGCCAGCGGGTTCGCCAGGGTGCAGGTCGCGCCATTCGGGAACACGAAACTGGCGATACCCGCGACCGGCTCGTTGACCAGCTGGTCTTCGAAATCGAAGCTCCAGTAGTCGAGCGACCCGGTGAAACCGCCGCCCTTGAGCAGCATGCCGACGTTGAACGTCAGTGCTTTCTCGGGCTGGAGGGCCGCGTCGCCAAACGTGCGGATCGCGCGGAACGTGCCGAAGATGCTCTGCAATGTGGTGACGCTGCTCGGATCAGTCTGCTGCAGCGCCGGGCCACGGAATGTAGTTCCTACAGAGCCGCGCAGCGCAAATGCGTCGGCCAGCTGCCAACGCAGCGACAGCTTCGGATCGAATGTCGAGCCGATGTCGCCGCCGTAGTCTTCATAGCGCGCAGCGAGCTGCGCCTGGAAGCTGTCAGTGATTGGCAGACTCAGCTCGGCGAACACGGCGCTGACATCGCGATCGAGATCGCGGTTGTTTGCGCCACCGAGGAATAGCAACGCGCCGGTCGGTGCGGCCAGCTGCGCGGGTGTGCACGCCGAGGGCCCAATGATGCCGGTGCCGACGGAGGCAACGCACGGTGTAACCGCGAAGTTGTTCAAGTCGCTGTAGGTGGCTTCGAAGGTGTCCTCGCGGTACTGAGCACCGGCGGCCCACGCCAGCGCGCCGCCGCCGAGATTGATGCCCGTCGTGCCGCTCAGCACGGCGTCGACGACTTTCAGCGTCGTTTTCTGATCGGTCGAGACGATCGGGAACATCCACTCGAGCATCTCGCGATTTTCGTTGGCTGCGGCGGGCACGAACTGGCCGTTGGCCACGCCGGTGATCGGATTGCCGGGAATCGCGTTGTTGAACGGGTTGTAGAAGAGGCAGCCATTCGCTCCCGGCGTGTTGGCGGCCGTATTGCAGTTCGGTCCGCCGAGGCCGAGTAGCGCCAGCTGATAACGGTTCACGACCGTGTCGCGGCCTTCACGCGCAGCGTTCTGCTCCATGTACGTCGCGGCTACATCCCAATGCAGCGAATCCGAGATATCGCCGTTCAAGCCTGCCGACACGCGGAAGCCGTCGTAGTCGCGGGGGCCTTCGGAAGAGCCGTAGTCGAACAGCGGATTGCCACCCAACGCGAACGGGCGATTCGCGATCAGCAGCGCGCCGGTTGCACCCGCCGGAATCACTCCCGGATTCGCAGCCTGGAACGGAGCCCAGCCCGGATTGTTGGGACGGACGATGAATTGTCCGGGAACGGGACCGCTCGGGGCTTGCAGTGCTGCGTACGAGGGAGAGGTCCGATAGATCGGGATACTGGTATCGGCGTACATCGCCTCGACGTGGAAACTGGTCGACTCGGTGATGTCGAGGTTGTAGTCGGCGTAGGCCTGCCAGCGGTCTTCCTCTTCAGTCAGCGCGTCGTACACCGAGTACTGCCAGTAGCAGACCGAGGCGCCCGAAGCGACCCGGCCCGGGAATCCGCCCAGGGCGCCGCACTGTGGGTCGCGCTGCGGTGCCGGATTGGCGATGCCCAGCGGGTTGGTTGCGCTCGGCGGCACCAGACCGAACGCGATGTACGAAGACGGATTGCCGGCCGCCGACCAGCCGCCCTGCGGATTGCTCAGATAATCCTTGTGCGCCCAGTCGCGATCCCTCACCAGCAGCTCGGAGCGATGCTGATAGCCGACGGCCAACAGGCCGTGCATGCGGTCGTTGCCCCAACCGTACGCACCGCTGGCCGAGTAGTCGCCATCCGAATCCTGAATCGCCTTGAAGTCCGCGCCGACGTCGAAGCCGCGCAGGTTCTCCTTGGTGATGAAGTTCACGACACCGCCGACGGCGTCGGAGCCGTAGGTCGCCGCAGCGCCGTCCTTCAACACTTCGACGCGACCGATCGCTGCCTGCGGAATGAAGTTCGTGTCCACCGCGCCGATGAGGAACGGGCTCGCCACCATGCGCCGCCCGTTCAGCAGCACGAGCGTGCGCTGCGGGCCGAAGCCGCGCAGGTTGACGCTGCCCGAGCCTTCCGAGCCCTGGGCGCGAGCGTCGAACTGGTTGGTGTCGCCGAGCACACCGTTACTGACGCTGAGACCCTTGATCATCTCCAGCGTCGAGGGCGAGCCCTGCTTCGCAAGATCCTCGGCGGAGATGACGTCGACCGGCAGTGCTGCATCCTCGGCCGTGCCGCGGATGTAGGAACCGGTGACGATGACGACTTCGGCGACCTCGCTGGTCTGCTGCGCCAGCGCGGTACTGACCGCGGTGGCGAGAATTCCGCAGGCGCCGGACATGAGCAATGCGCGCTTGATATTCACTGTGACCCCCTAGGCCTGCGGGATGCCGGCCTGTATCCGTAAATTCTGTTTTGCAAACCTGCGATGCGCTCGCGCGCGTCGCGATGAAACCTGAGTGCTGTCACGAACGAATTTCGTTCAGCGCTAACGGGAGGGCAATGCGAAGAGAGCAGCGCCGGCACCATGTTGTTCTTTACGTGGCGCCCGGCAACCGGATGCGTTGTCGTTTCAACCGCGACAGCGTGCGTGACACGCCTCACGAACAACCCCCTCTGCAATCACTCCATCGACTTTGTTTTTTCCGCACGACATTCCGCGTGCGAAAGGACCTTTGTAGGCCGGCGTCTGAATTTCCGCCACGCAGGCACGCACTCATCACGTGCGGTGCGCTCTGCAAAACTAGGCAAAAAACCCGCGCTGTATACTTCGCGAAGTGTTTTACGTGAACACCTCCGCGGCGGTCAAGAGGGCACGTAGCACACATCCAACACTCGGCGCTCAACGCTCATCGCGTGCAGCATTGCGCGCGCCGAACGCTGCTTCGAGCGCACTCGCGAGTGGCTTCATGAAGAATGAGTCATGCGGCATCGACGCAACTTGCACCGAGTGTCGTGCGAGTGCGTCGGCAACGATGGGGCCGACGGCGGCGACACGCGTGCGTGCGAGCGCTGCCTGCACTTGTTCTGCAGGTGCGACTGCAAACAGGCGATCGACCTGCGCGCCGCTGGTGAATGCGATCGCATCGACCTCGCCGCGCAGCATGCGCTCGAGCAACACGCTCACCGCAGCGTCGTCGCTTTTGGTTGCGTAGATGTAAGGAGCGACCGTGCGGACGCGTGCGCCGGCACCGTGCAGGAAATGGCTCAGCGGTGCGTTCGGTTCGGTGCCGTAGAGTTGCACGCCGACGTGGCGATCGGTGAGACGCTCCGCCGCGAGCGACGCGATGATGCCGGCGGTGGTCGGCGTCTCGGCAGCGATGTCGGATTTGAGTCCGAGCTCGCGCAACGCACGCGCCGGTTTCGGTCCACGCGTGATCTTGCGAACGCGCGCGAGCTGTGCGACGAAGTCGGTGCGCAGTGTCGGCTCGTGCGTATCGATGCACGCGAGCAATCGACGCAATCCTTCGCCGGTCAGCAGAATCAGATCGTCGCACGCACCGCTCGCGAACCAGCGGCTCCACTCCAGAACCGGCAGTGGGTCTGGCGCAGCGAGGATCGCGACGAGCGGACAGCGCAGCACGGTTGCGCCGCGCCGCTCCAGCAATGCGCTAAAGACATCGAGCTCACGCGTTTCGGGGACCGCGATGGTTCGGCCGGCGAGAGTCTGCTCGCGAGTTTCTTCGACCATGGGAATGGCGCGCCCGGCCAGATTCGAACTGGCGACCTTCGGCTTCGGAGGCCGACACTCTATCCAGCTGAGCTACGGGCGCGTAGTTGCGGGGGGCGGTAATTTAGCAGCTTTGCCCCTATACTTGCGCGCCTCGTTTCCGACCCTGGACGACCCTGCGGAGCCGCTGTGACCGTCGCGCACGATAAGAAATTCTTCGACACGTTCATGCTCGTTCTGGGCATTCTGATCGCCATCGCCGTAGTGCTGTATGTGCTGGCACGCATCGTCGCCAAGGACACGCAGCTGGCCGAGGTGCAGTCGAGCCCGGAAATGCGCCGCGCGATCAACGAGCGCATCGCGCCGATCGCGAAGATCGCCGTCGCGGGCCAGGACAACTCGGCACTGGCGCCCGCCAAACCGGCTGCCAGCGCGCAGGCCGACCTGAGCGGCGAAGAAGTGTTCAACCGATCCTGCAACGCGTGCCACGGCGCGGGTGTCGCGGGTGCGCCGAAGTTCGGCGACGCCGCAGCCTGGGGACCGCGCATCGCGAAGGGCGCGGACACGCTGCACAAGCACGCGCTCGAAGGATTCCAGGGCGGGGCCGGCTTCATGCCACCGAAGGGCGGCGCGACCGACCTCTCCGACAAGTCGATCATGAACGCAGTCGACTACATGATGGGCGCAGTCAAGAAATAGTCAGGCTGAAGCCTGAGCCACACTGCTGCATGCCGCATTCTCCTGTGGGTCAGGCTTTAGCCTGACTGCTTTCGATCCAGCACTCGCAGCGCCAGCGCTTCCCCAACATGCCGGACCTCGATCGGATCCGTCTGCGCCAGATCCGCGACCGTTCTCGCCACTTTCAATATGCGGTGATACGCGCGGGCCGATAGTCCGAGCGCTTCGGTCGCGCGATTCAACAACGCGATCGCATCGCGCGTCGCCGCGCAGAAGCGCTCGACGGCTTTGTTGTCGAGCCGCGAATTGAGCGTGCCCTGGCGCGCGATCTGCTGCTCTCGTGCGCGCAGCACGCGCGCTGCCACCACTTCACTCGTCTCCGCTGCGGTCGATGCAACTGCGAGCAGTTCCATCGGCACGCGCGGCACTTCGACGTGCAGGTCGAGTCGATCGATCAGCGGCCCTGACAAGCGACTTCTATAACGCTGCACTTGCTCAGCAGTGCAGCGGCAACGCCCCTGCACGTCACCGAGATATCCGCACGGACACGGGTTCATCGCAGCGATGAGCTGAAACGTCGCTGGGAACTCTGCCTGCCGCGCCGCGCGCGAGATCGTGACACTGCCGCTCTCGAGCGGCTCGCGCAGCACTTCGAGCACGCCGCGATCGAATTCCGGCAGCTCGTCGAGAAACAGCACGCCGTGATGCGCCAGCGACACCTCGCCCGGACGCGGGCTCGACCCGCCGCCGACGAGAGCAACAGCAGACGTCGTGTGATGCGGACTACGAAACGGTCGCACGCGCCAGTGCGCGGGCTTGAGCAGCAATCCCGCGACGCTGCGGATCGCGGCGACTTCCAACGCATCCGCCTCGCTCATGGCAGGCAACAAGCCGGGCAGACGCTGCGCCAGCATGCTCTTGCCCGTACCTGGCGGTCCGATGAGCACCAAACTGTGTTCGCCCGCCGCGGCAATTTCCAACGCGCGTTTTGCCTGCAACTGACCGCGGACTTCGCTCATGTCAGAACACTGAGCAGCAACGACCGGTGGTGCCACGCCTTCTGCGAAGCTCAGCAAGCTCGCGCCGGACGCATGCGCGACAACATCAAGTAGATGTTTCGCCACCGCGACGCGACAGCCCGTCACCATCAGCGTTTCCGCGGCATTGGTCGGCGGCACAATCATGCGATGACCGACGCGGGCAGCCGCCGTCGCTGCGAGCAGAGCGCCGCGCACCGGCCTGATCTCGCCGCCGAGCGACAACTCGCCGTACAACTCGCAGTTCTCGAACGGCAGCTGCACGACTTGTTGAGACGCGATGAGAATGCCGAGCGCGATGGGCAAGTCGAAGCGCACGCCTTCCTTGCGCAGATCTGCGGGCGACAAGTTGACGGTGATGCGTCCGTCCGGCATCTGCAGGCCGCAGTTGACGATTGCAGCGTGCACGCGGTCCTTGCTCTCCTTCACGACCGCCTCTGGCAATCCGACGATCGTGAAGCGCGGCAGCCCATTGTCGAGATGAACCTCGACGCGCACGAGCGGCGCTTCCATGCCGTGCTGCGCACGGCTCAAGACCGTGGAGATCATCGAGCGCCATCCTTGGCAGCGAACCGCGGCTAGCTTTGCACGCTACTGCGGTTTGGCGGTCGGGCCTTTCTGGCCGTTCTCCAAGCTAGCGAGGCGCGCTTCCAGCGCTTCCAGCTTCTCGCGCGTCCGGCGCAGTACGCCGGCTTGTACGTCGAACTCCTGCCGCGATACCAGGTCGAGGCGCGTGAGCCCCGCTTGCAGCACGGCTTTGAAGTTGTCTTCGAGGTCGCGGCGCAGCGAGCTGATCCCGGGGGGCACGGCGGCCGCGAGGCGCCGCGCCAGATCGTCGATGAATCGTGCGTCCATGGGCCGGGAATGTAGGCAGCTGCCCCTCGTTGAAGCAAGTGCGCCGAAAGCTCGCACCATGGCAGTGCGCGCCGGCGCCGCAGCCTGCGACCGCGGCACCGTTTTGATCGCGCGACTTCGTGGCATAGAAGATGCATTTCGGAAGCCGCGATGAAGCTGATCACCGCGATCATCAAGCCGTTCAAGCTCGATGACGTCCGCCAGGCCGTCGCGGACATCGGCGTGCAGGGCATCACGGTGACCGAGGTGCAGGGCTTCGGCCGGCAGCGCGGCCACACCGAGCTGTACCGCGGCGCCGAGTACCGCGTCGATTTTTTGCCGAAGACCAAGATCGAGCTGGCGGTCGACGACTCGATCGCGGAGCAGGTGGTCGAGGCGATCACCAACGTGGCGCGGACCGGGAAGATCGGCGACGGCAAGATTTTCGTCATCGAGCTCGCGGCAGCGGTGCGCATCCGCACCGGCGAGACGGGCGTCGAAGCGGTTTGAGAAGCGGACTGGTCAATGGGGCAATCGGGAGAACGACAGTGAAAAAACTCTTGGCAACGAGCCGTACGCTGCTGCACTCGCAGAGCACGCGGCTGACGCTCGCGCTGCTCGTGCTGGCAGCACTGGTGCTGCTACTCGGCTCGCATCCGGCAATGGCGCAAGAAGCTGCAGCAGCAGCGGCACCGGCAGCGCCCGTGTACGACAAGGGCGATATCGCCTGGATGCTCGTAAGCACGCTGCTCGTGCTGATGATGGCGGTGCCCGGCCTCGCATTGTTCTACGGCGGCATGGTGCGCTCGAAGAACGTGCTGTCGGTCTCGATGCAGGTATTCGTTACCTTCAGCTTGCTATCAGTGCTGTGGGCGCTGTACGGCTACAGCATCGCGTTCACGGGGGGCAACGAATTCTTCGGCGGGTTCGGCCGCACATTCTTGTCGGGCATGCTCGATGCTGCCGGCAATCTCGTGCCCGCGGCGACCTTCAGTAAAGGCGTCTACATCCCCGAGTACTTGTTCGCGTCGTTCCAGATGACGTTCGCCGCGATCACCGCAACCCTGATCGTCGGAGCATTCGCGGAGCGCATGAAGTTCTCCGCGGTGATGCTGTTCATGGTGCTGTGGTTTACGTTCTCGTATCTGCCGATCGCGCACATGGTGTGGTTCTGGGCCGGTCCCGATGCGTACACGGACGCGGCGGCGGCCGAGGCTGCTGGCAAGACTGCAGGCTTCCTGTTCCAGAAAGGCGCGCTCGATTTCGCCGGCGGCACGGTCGTGCATATCAACGCAGGCATCGCCGGCCTGGTCGGCTGCTTGCTGGTAGGCAAGCGCAAGGGGTTCGGCACGATGGCGATGCCGCCTCACAACGTCCCGTTCATCATGGTCGGCGCGGCGCTGCTGTGGGTCGGCTGGTTCGGCTTCAACGCTGGCTCGAACCTGGAAGCGAACGCATTCGCGTCGCAGGTGTTCATCAACACGTTCCTGGCGACGGCCGCAGCGGTGTGCGGCTGGACCTTCGCCGAGTGGATCTTCCGCGGCTCGCCGACGATGCTGGGTGCAGCGTCGGGTGCGGTCGCGGGCCTCGTCGCGATCACACCGGCGTGCGGCTGGGTCGGCCCGATGGGCTCGCTCGTGATCGGTGCGCTTGCCGGTGTCGTCTGCCTGTTCTCGGTGACCAAGCTGAAGTCGGCGCTCGGCTACGACGACTCGCTCGACGTGTTCGGCGTCCACTGCGTCGGCGGCATCCTCGGCGCGATCCTGACGGGCGTGTTCAACAATCCCGAGCTCGGCGGCACCGGCATCTACGACTACGTCGCAGGCACCTGGGGCTATGCCGGCACGTTCGCGCAGGTGAAATCGCAGCTGTGGGGTGTGGGCGTGACGCTGCTGTGGTCGGGCGTGGTCTCGTTCATCTGCTACAAGATCGTCGACCTCGTCATCGGCCTGCGTGCCTCGGAAGAGCACGAGACGGAAGGCCTGGACACCGTCGAGCACCACGAGCGCGGCTACAGCCTGTAGCCCGCCGCGTCTGCTATCTCGAAGGGCGCCTCCGGGCGCCCTTTTTAATGGTCGATGCACCCCTTCAACGTGAACCAGTGCTCATTCCATGGTCTTTGCCGGGAGTGCCTACATAACGACGGTACGGGGTTCCTGTTACACTCGCCGCGATTTCTGCATGCTGCTTACGTCTGACGCCCAAGCCCTTGGACGTAATGGAGAAAGTCATGTTGCGAACGCTGTTCATGCTCACCGTTGCCGCCGCCGTGCTCGCCGCCGGTCCGGTCGCGGCCGACGTCTATAAGTTCAAAGACGACAAGGGCAACGTGCTGTACACCGACAAGCCGAGCACCCTGCCGGCCGAGCGGCTCAACATTCAATCTCAGAAGACGGACACCGTCGCGGTGCAGACGCGCCAGCAGGAAGAGATGAAGCGCATGCAGGACGCGGACAAGTCGAGCCAGCAGGCCGCCGGCCAGAACAAGGATCAGCAGCAGGCCTCGCAGCTGACCGCGACTCAAAAGGCCGATCAGTGCTCGAAGGCCCGTGAGCGCTACGACTCGTATGCAAATTCGCGGCGTCTCTACGAGAAGCTGCCGGACGGCTCGCGCCGTTATCTCAGCGACGCCGAGCTCGATGCCGCGCGCGCTTCCGCCAAGGCGTCCATGGACGTGATGTGCAAGTGACCCTGCGGGTCGGCTTCGTCGGCCTGGGCGCTATGGGCCTGGGCATGTCACGCAATCTGCACAAGCAGAAACTGCTGAGCGCAGTCTGGAATCGCACTCCCGCCAAAGCCCAGGAGATCGCCCAGGAGACTGGCTGCACCGCCGTCGCCAAGGCGGCTGATCTCGCGGCACTGAGCGATGTCATCGTCATGTGCGTGTCCGCGGATGCGGATGTGCTCGAGATCGTCGACGCGCTCGGGCCGAAGCTTCGTCCGAACACCATCGTCATCGATTGCTCCACTGTCAGCGCCGACACGGCGCGTGCCGCTGCGCACCGCCTGCGTGAACGCGGCGCGCAGTTTCTCGACGCGCCCGTGAGCGGCGGCACCGAAGGCGCACGCAACGGCACGCTGGCCATCATGGTTGGCGGCGACGCGCAAGCATTCGAGCGCGCGCTGCCGGTATTGAAAGCAATGGGTCCAACCGTCACGCACTTCGGCGCAAGCGGTTCGGGTCAGGCGGCGAAGGCGACCAATCAGATCATGTGCGCCGGCGTCATCCAGGCCGTCGCGGAAGCGATGGCGTTTGCGAAGTCCGAAGACCTGCCGCTCGACAAGTTGATCGAGACGCTCGGCAAAGGCGCCGGCTCGAGCTGGTACTTCGTGAATCGCGCGCCGAACATCCTGCGCGGCAGCTATCCGGCTGGCTTCCGGGTGCGGCTGCACGAGAAGGATCTGAAGATCTGCCGCGACATGGCTGCACGTCACGGCGTGCAGCTGCCGTTGATCGAGATGACGCTGCTGCATTACCGGCGGCTGATCGAGCAGGGTCACGGCGACGAGGACATCTCGACGCTGTTCCACCTCAAGGACGCCCTGTTCGCCGCCGCAGCCGACAAGAGCAAGCCGAGCTCCTGAGGCTGCCACCGTGGCCGCCTCCGACACCCGCGGTCCGTCCTCCACGCTGTTCCTGCCGGACTTCTGCGAATCGCGCGCAGTGCTCGCGGTCGTGCTGATCGTCGAGCTGGTCGCGCTGACATTCGCGATCGCGCGGTACACGGTGCACGCAGGCTTCTGGCTCGATCTCGCCGCCAGCTCACTGTTCCTGCTGTGGATCGGGCTGACGTGCGCCAGCGTGCTGTGTCGAGCGCGCGCCTGGTTGCACACTCTGCCTGCGACACGCGCGTCGCTGATCGCGATGGGATTGATGCTCGCCTGTGTCGGCGTGATTTCCGAGATCGTGTATCAGATCGGCCGCTTCTGGAGTAACGGCGTACCGGGCGTGAACCTGGCGTTCCCGACGGATCATGGCGGCTTCATGCTGCGCAGCCTCGCTGTTGGCTTCATCGTCAGCGCACTCGCTCTGCGTTACTTCTATGTGAGCGCCGAGTGGAAGCGGAGCGTCGAGATGGAAGCTCTCGCGCGCATCCGCGCGCTGCAGGCTCGCATCCGACCGCACTTCCTGTTCAACAGCATGAACACGATCGCGGCGCTCACTCGCTCCGCGCCGGAACGCGCCGAGCAGGCCGTGGAGGATCTCGCCGATCTGTTCCGCGCCAGTCTGAGCGATGCGAACGCGCGCATCTCGTTGAAGGACGAGATCGAGATCGCGCGCACGCACGAGCGCATCGAGCAGTTGCGGCTGCGTGACCGTCTGCTCGTGACGTGGGATGTCGACAGTCTGCCGATGCGCACCGAAGTGCCGAGCCTGATCCTGCAGCCGCTGCTGGAGAATGCTGTTTATCACGGGATCGAAATGCTGCCGCGTGGCGGCGCCGTGTCGATCGTCGGCAAGCGCGTCGGTGACATGCTGCAGATCGAAGTCCGCAATCCGATCCCGCCGCAGGCCGGGTACAGCGAGCGCGAAGGCAATCGCATGGCGCTGGAGAACATCCGCCAGCGCCTCGAGCTGGCCTGGCCGGGGCGCGCCCGCATCGAGACCGAACAGCAGCCGGGCGAGTTCTGCGCGCGCCTCATCTTCCCGGCCGATGACGTACACTCGCTGTCCAATGAAGCTCCTCATCGTCGATGACGAGCCGCCCGCGCGCGAACGCCTGCGCCGGCTGCTTGCCGAGATCGAAGACTGCGAAGTCATCGCCGAAGCCGCCAACGGCGAGGAAGCGCTGAGCCGTTGCGGCGAGCTGCGTCCGGACGTGGTGCTGCTCGACGTGCGCATGCCCGGACTCTCCGGCATCCAGATCGCACGCCACATCGACACGCTCGAAGATCCTCCGGCCGTGATTTTCACGACGGCCTACGATCAGTACGCCGTCGAAGCATTCGAGACCGAAGCGGTCGGCTACTTACTCAAGCCGGTGCGCAAAGAAAAACTCGCGCACGCGTTACGACACGCCGCGCGCATCTCGCCGAGCCGGCTGGTGAAGGTCGCAGAGACTGCGCGCCTCGAGCATCGGCGCGAGCAGATCTGCACGCGGCTCGGCGAGCAGCTGAAGCTGATCCCGATCGCGGACATCTATTATTTCCTCGCCGACCAGAAATACGTGACCGTGAAGCATCGCGGCGGCGACAGCCTGATCGACGAATCGCTCAAGGCGCTGGCCGATGAATTCGCGCCGGACTTCGTGCGCATTCATCGCAACGCGCTGATCGCGGAGAAACAGATCTCGGCAGTGGAGCGCACCGACTCCGGCCAATACGTCGTGCGAGTGCGCGAGTGCGGCGACGTGCTAGAGGTCAGCCGCCGTCATGCGTCTGAGTTGCTGCGGAGGATTCGCGGCGAAGCCTGAGTAGCTGGCGCACGGTCGAGTAGAGCATCAATCCCTTCGTACTCCAGCGTGCGAGTCGGCGCGGTCCGACCAGCGCGACTACACCAATCGCACCGCCGATCAACACCGGACTGCCCAGCACGCGACGGATTGCGGCGAGACCGCGATCCACGCGTCCCAGCTCGTGTTCGATCTCTTCCGCTGTCTCGCCCAACTGCTGACGCTGTATGGCGATTCGCGCCAGCAGATTGCTGTGATGTGCGTGCAGTTGATCGAAGCGCTCGCTCATGGTGACTCACTCATTCTGTTGGCCCACGCGCGATCGCAAGTTGTCGCGATCCTTCGCCAGCTCCGCGAGCGTGTCGTCGAGCATCGGCGACTTTTCGCGCAACTTCTTACGCAGCACCAGGATCGCAAAGATCGCGAGCCCGACGAACACGGCGATCATCACCAGCGAGGCAGCAATGCGGTGCGTATCCCAGAACGCGAAGATGAAGGCGAGCGCCGCCAGGAACAAGCCGAGCAACGCCGTGAACGCCGCGATGAACGCCCACAGCAGGATCCCGCCGACCTGACGCACTTCCTCCTGCAACTCGGTCGTCAGGAGCTGCAGCCGCGTGTGCGCGATCGCGAGCAGCGTCGCGGCGAAATTGCTGAACGACTGGAACAGTCCGGTGGTGGACTGCGGCGGTTCCTGCGGGAGCGCTGCCATCGGTGCGCGACTTTAACGCCGCGCCAGCAACAGCCCGACGAGCAGGCCGACGCCGGCTGCGATGCCGACCGATTGCCACGGATTCTCGCGCACGTATTCGTCGGTCGCGTCGGCGACCTCGCGGGCCCGGCGCAGCGCTTCGTCCTCGAGCGAGCTGAGCCGCGCCTTCGCCTGGCGCAACGACTCCTCGGCGCGGGCGCGCACTTCCTGGATCTTCTCGCCCGTCTGGGTCGAAGTCGCGCGCAGCAGCGCCTCGGCATCGTTCATGACGGTCTTGAGGTCGGCCAGCAGCTGATCGGTGGTGATTTCTGCGTTCGCGGCGTTCTGGGCGTTCGTGCTCATGGGACTTTCCTCTTGGGGCAGTCAGAGTAAACCTCGGGCGTGCGCGGTGCTAGCATTGCTGGCCCTCGTTTCCTTCAGCACAGGGCCCAGGAGTCGCCGCCGATGAATTCGCCGCAACGCGCGGTGCCGGTCCGTGACCGGTTCTACGCGCGTACGTTCGCACTGGTGACGGCCCTCGTCCTCGGCATCGCGCTGTACAAGATCGTCCAGCCGTTCTTCGGCCCGCTGCTGTGGGCCATGTTCATTGCGTTTCTGTTGTACCCATTGCACGTGTGGCTGACCCGACGGCTCAAAGGGCGGGCGCAGCTGTCGGCGGCGCTGCTGACGGTACTGACGCTCATCGTCCTGGTCGGTCCCCTCGCGGCGCTCAGCGCGGCGTTCGCGGCGCAGGTCGGTGACCTGCTGCAGGCGGTGCAGAGCACCGTCGCGGACCAGACCCACAACGTGTTCGATCTGACCAAGGTTCCCTGGATCAAGGACACGATCGACTGGCTCGACGGTACGTTCGGCGTCAGCCTCGCCCAGATTCGCGGCTACGTCGTCGAGGGCTCGCGCGCCGTGCTGCAGTCGCTGGCTTCGCTAGGCGGCAAAGTGTTCCTCGGTGCGTTCGGCGCAGTATTCGGCTTCGTGCTGATGGTGTTCCTGGAGTTCTTCTTCATCCGCGACGGCGCCGGCATATGGACGACGCTGCGCGACCTGATTCCGATGTCGCGACAACAGAAGACGAAGTTGTTCGATCACCTTGCGGCAGTCACGCGCGCGCTGGTCTACGGCACCGGGCTGACAGCGTTGATCCAGGGCGCGCTGGTCGGTATCGCGTTCCTCATCGTCGGCCTGCCTTCGGCGCTGGTCTTCGGCGTAATCGCCGCGCTCGCTGCATTGCTGCCGTTCGGCGGCACGGCGCTCGTGTGGATCCCCGCGGCAATCGTGCTCGCTGCGCAGGGCCGGTGGGGTGCCACGATCTTCATGGTGTTGTGGGGCGCACTGCTGGTCTCGCTCGTCGACAACATCGTGCGACCGATGCTGGTCTCGGGCCGTGCGCCGGTCGGAACGCTGACTGTGTTCGTCGGCGTGCTCGGTGGCATTGCCGCGTTCGGCGCTATCGGGTTGTTCCTCGGTCCCGTCGTGCTCGCGCTGATCATCGCGCTGCTGCAGTTCGCACTGGAGCAGCGGCGCGCTGAAGAGGCGAAGAAGGCGGAAGAGGCGAAAAAGTGAGCGAGGCCCCCGGCAAGCTGCGCATCGCGACGCGCCAGAGCCGGCTCGCGCTCTGGCAGGCGGAGCACGTCGCGGCCCGATTGCGCGAGGCACATCCAGAGCTGGTCGTCGAGCTCGTGCCGATGACGACACTAGGCGATCGCATCCTCGATCGCTCGCTCGCGCAGGTGGGCGGCAAGGGGCTGTTCATCAAGGAGCTGGAGGTCGCGATCGCCGAGAACCGCGCCGATATCGCCGTGCACTCGATGAAAGACGTGCCGAGCGATATGCCGCCGGGCATGACGCTCGCGGCGATGCTTACGCGCGCCGATCCGCGCGATGCGTTCGTCTCGACGCGACATGAGAATTTCAGTGCGCTGCCGCTCGGCGCGCGTGTCGGAACCTCGAGCCTGCGTCGGCAGTGCCAGCTGAAATACGCACGCCCGGACCTGCAACTGCTCACGCTGCGCGGCAATGTCGAGACACGACTGCGCAAGCTGCAGGAAGATCACTACGACGCGATCATCCTCGCGGCGGCGGGACTGATGCGTCTCGGGCTCGAAGACCGCATCACGCATCGCTTCGAGCTGGAGCAGTTCGTGCCGGCGGTGGGCCAAGGAATCATCGGCATCGAATGCCGCGACGATGACGCGCGCAGCATCGAGCTGGTGCGCGCGCTGAACGACACCGTCGCCTGGCAATGCTGCGAGGCCGAGCGTGCTTTCGCGCTCAGGCTGCAGGGTAGCTGTCAGTCGCCGATCGCCGGGTACGCACGGGTCGAAGGCGGCCGGATCTATCTGCAAGGCGTCATCGGCTCACCCGACGGACAGGAGATCTATCGCGGCTCGCACGACGGTGCAGTTGCCGATCGGCAAGCCATCGGCACGGCGCTCGCCGACCGGCTGCTCGACGCGGGCGCGCGAGGCTTGCTGGACAAGCTGAGACTTTCGCAGCCGTGATCCCCAAGGTTGTGCCGCCGCTCACGGGCCTCACGGTCCTGGTC
Organism: Steroidobacteraceae bacterium; assembly: GCA_035493235.1. Classification (GTDB taxonomy): domain Bacteria; phylum Pseudomonadota; class Gammaproteobacteria; order Steroidobacterales; family Steroidobacteraceae; genus Steroidobacter. Next base: position 33,540 of record DATJIP010000085.1, on the reverse strand, counting down.
ACACGTCCGGCCGCACAGTGCGCAATGCTGTGCGCGGAGATCGAAGGGCAAGGCGGCAGCGCCATCGCCTTCCCCGCCGTCGAGATCGAGCCCGTCGCCGTGCAGGCCACGGTCGCAGCAGCCGATTACGATCTGGTCGTGTTCGTGAGCGTCAACGCAGTCGAGCACGGCGCTCAACAAGTGATCAAGAGCGCGCGGACCCGCATCGCCGCGATCGGTCGCGCCACGGCAGCCGCGTTGGCGGCGGCCGAGTTGGCGGCCGATATCGTGCCGGAGGCGGGCTTCAACAGCGAGGCGTTGCTCGCGCATCCCGAATTGCAGTTGACCAGCGGCGCGCGCGTGCTGATCGTCCGCGGCGAAGGCGGCCGCGAGCTGCTGCGCGACACCTTCGCGGAGCACGGGATGGTGGTCGAGACTCGCGAGGTCTATCGCCGCGTACGGCCGAATGTCGACGCCGCGAAAGTCGCCGAGGTCGAAGCCCGCTGGTCCGACGAGGGCATCGACGTCGCGACCGCGACCAGCATCGAGACCCTGCAGAACCTGCAGGCGCTGCTGACCGAGCACGGTCGACAACTGTTAAGTGGCACGGCGTTGCTGGTCCCGAGCCGGCGAATCGTGGCGGCGGCCGTCAGCGCAGGACTGCGCGGCGAAGCCATCGTGGCCGCGGGCGCGGACGATGCATCGATGATCGGCGCATTGGCGCAGTGGCGCATGCGCGCAAGGGCCGGCTGAAGATCGAGCGGAGCCGGTGTTACCATACACGGCGCGAATCGCTCACTCCCACGCGCCTGATCTGCAATGGCCGACACCGGTTCGGAAATCATCCCTGCTGCGCCTCCCGAAACGCCGCGAGCACGGCGCACGCATACATATAGTCGCCTGACGACGACGATGGCGGCGCTGGCGCTCGCCACCTCGATCTATGCGCTGCTGCGCATCGACTCGACGCGCGACCGGCTCGATCGCACCAACGACTTCGCGAGGACCGCTCAGGCAGAGCGTGCGCAGCTGCGCGCTGATCTCAAGAGCCAGACAAATCGCCAGCGCACGTCCGCGCGCGAGCTCGACCGCCGCGTCGATGCGCTCGAGGACGTGCCGAAGCAAGTGGAAGAGCTGATGCTCTCGATGGAGCAATTGCGCGGCCGCGCCGAAGGGCCGGAGCGGGCCTGGTCGCGGGCCGAGGCGATGTTCCTGCTCGACGTGGCGCAGCGCCGGCTCGCACTGGATCGTGACGTGCAGACGGCGATCGTCGCACTCGAATCTGCCGACGGTCGGCTCGCAGCAGTTCGCGACCAGACAGTCGCCCCGGTACGGCAGGAAATCGCGCGTGAGCTGCAAGCGCTGCGTTCGGTGCAACAACCCGACGTCGTCGGCATCCTGGCGCGCCTCGCCAGCGCCGAAGATCAGGCAGCGAAGCTGGAAATCAAAGGCATCCTCGCGACCGAGCCTCGCAAGGTGAATCAGGAAACGTTGCCCGAAGGCATGCTCGCTCGCGCCTGGGCCATGGCGCGCAACGCGCTCGCGAACCTGATCGTCGTGCGCAAGGTGGACGATCGCGCAGGCAGCATCGTGACTATCGAGGAAGCGCAGGTGCGTCGTCAGCATTTGCAGTTGCTGTTGTTCTCGGCGCGCGCGGCAGTCGAGAGACACGACGCCACTGCATATCGCGCGTCGCTGAGCGGAGCGCGGCAATGGATGGGCGACTACTTCGAGCTGTCGAGCCCCGGCGCACAGGCGTTGCTCGAACAGATTCAGCAGCTGGAGCCGATCAACATCGATCCGCAGCTGCCGGACATTTCCGGATCGGCACGAGCGCTGCAGCGACTGCTGCCCGCTCGCCCGGGTCCGGAATGAGAGTGCAGCGATGAGAGGCGGTCTATACATCGCTGTGGCAGCCGTTCTGGGCGCGCTGCTCGCCAACCTGCTGCTCGCCGACTCGGGTTACGTCGCGCTGCGCTTCGGCGGCCGTCTGGTCGAGATGTCGGCAATCACGTTCGTGTTGCTGTTGATCGTGGCGTATTTCGTGGTTCGCGCAATAAGCCGCGCGATCAGCGCACGACAACTCTGGCGACGCAATCAGGAGCAGCGCCGCATGGAACGCGCGCGGCGCAGCCTCGGCCAAGGGTTGCTGGAGCTTTCCGCCGGCGAATACGAGGCCGCGGAGAAAACCCTCACGCGGTATGCGCGCGATGCCGAGAATCCGGTCGCGCATTATCTCGTTGCTGCGCGCGCGGCGGACTTGCAAGGTGCCGGTCAACGGCGCGACGAATTGCTCGCGCGGGCGCTCGAAGCTACGACGGACCAGCGTGCGCCGGTGCTGATCATGCAGGCGGAGATTCATCTCAAGCACAAGCAACTGGCGTCGGCGTTGGCGACGTTGGAACAACTGGAAGCGAGCGGCGAATCCAACGCGCGCGGACTGCTGCTGCTTTCGCGTGTGCATCGCCAGACTGGCGCCTGGCAGCGCCTGCTGGAAATCGAACCGAGGCTGCGCAGCACGCGCGGCATTCCGCCCGCGGTCGCCGACGAAACCGTCGCACAGATCTATCTCGATCGCCTGAAAGCGGCCGGTGCCGCAGCGGATCCGACGCAGCTTGCGTCAGCTTGGAAAGACATTCCGAAGACGCTCGCGCGTCGTGCGGACATCGTCGTCGCGTACGCGCGTGCCGCGATGGCCTGCGACGATCAGGAGTCGGCAGAAGCAGAGCTGCGCGCGAGTATCGAACGTGCTTGGGACGAGAGCACTGTGCTCACGTACGGCGAAGTCGAGACCGACGATCCGTTCAAGGTGCTGGAGCGCGCGGAGACGTGGCTGCCTGAGCATCCCGAAGACGCCGCTCTGCTGCTCACTTGCGCGCAACTCGCCGCACGCGCCGAGCTCTACGGCAAAGCGCGCAGCTATCTGGAAACCAGCATCGCGATCAAGCCGCGGCTCGAGGCCTATCAACTGCTCGCCAGCCTGATGGAGCAACTCGGCGAGCGCGAACGCGCACTCAAGGCTCTCAACGACGCGCTCGCCTTCGCGGTCGGTCGCAAAGCGAAGCTGCCGAAGATTCACACGCGTCGCTGGCTGGATCGCCGCCAAGGTGACCGGAGAAGGTGATGCCGTATTCGCGCATCACCCTGCTTCCCTCGCAGCAAGTGATCTTCGTCGAAGAAGGGGAAACGATCCTCGATGCAGCGCTGCGCGCCGGGCTGAACCTGCCGCACAGTTGCAAGGGCGGTCACTGCTCATCGTGCCGCGCACGCGTGCGCGAAGGCACCATCGTCTATCCGCGCGGGCGGCCGCTCGGGTTGCTCGAAGAGGAAGAACGCGAAGGCTACGCACTGCTGTGCCAGGCACACGCGACCGGCGCCGATCTGGCGATCGAAGTGCGCGAGATCCGTCCGCCGCGACCGGAAGTGCAGGTCAAGAGCCTGCCGGCTCGCATCGAGCGGATGCATCGTCTCGCGCCCGAAGTGATGGCGGTGTTCCTGCGCCTGCCCACGCACGAAGAGTTCAACTTCGTCGCCGGGCAATACCTCGACATCATGCTGCCGCAGAACCGGCGCCGCAGCTTTTCGATCGCGAGCACTCCGGGGCGCGACGAGCTGATCGAGCTGCACATTCGCAAAGTCGCAAGTGGCGAGTTCACGCAACAGCTGTTCGAAGGCATGAAAGAGAAGACGCTGCTGCGCGTCGAGGGACCGCTCGGCCAGTTCTGGTTCCGCAAGGAATCGCCGCGACCGGCGCTGCTCATCGGCGGCGGCACTGGCTATGCGCCGCTACGCTCGATGTTGCGGGATCTCCTGGATGTCGGCGATCGTCGTCCGCTGCATCTGTATTGGGGCGCGCAGGCACGACAGGATCTGTACGAAGACGAGCAGGTACGTGCGCTCTGCGCTGCGCATCAAAATCTGCGCTACACGTCGGTGCTCTCCGACGCGCGAGCCGATGACAACTGGATCGGGCGGCGCGGACTCGTGCACGCGGCGGCGCTCGACGATCACCCACGACTACAGGACTTCGACGTGTATGCGAGCGGCCCGCCGGCGATGGTGGAAGCAGTGCGCCACGAGTTCACCGAGCGCGGTCTGCCGGCGCAGCAGCTGTTCTTCGATTCGTTCGACTACGCGCCCGACGTGCTAGCCAAGCTCAGCCAATGACCTTTGCCACTTTCGTTCCCATGCGCATCAGCTTCAGCAGCGTCGGCCGCGGCATCCCGCGAATCTGCTCGTACCAGCCCGACAGCTCTTCGATGAACTCGAGCATCGACGCGATGCGTTCCTTGACCTCCTGCGGCGTCTCGTGGTCGCGCTTGCTGTCGGCGACGCACTCGCGCAGGGTTTGCACGGTCGGGTCGATCTCGCGCTTCTTGCGCCCGTCCATGATCACGGCCAGCACTTCCCAGATATCCTTGCGGGCCTGGAAGTAATCGCGCCGGTCGCCCAGCACATGCGTCACGCTCACCAGATCCCACTGCTGCAACTCTTTCAGGCTGACGCTGACGTTGGAGCGCGCCACCGCGAGCGTTTCAGCGATGTCGTCCGCCGTGAGCGGTTGCGGTGCCAGGAACAGCAGCGCGTGGATCTGCGCGACCGAGCGGCTGACGCCCCAGCGGCCGGCCATTTCGCCCCAGTGCAGGATGCAGCGTTGTACGGTCGGAGTGAGTTTCATCTGACGTGACCGTTGTTTCAGGAATATCTGAAATTTAAATTATAATCGAAGCGGAGTCAATGCAAGCGAATCGCCGTCAAGTGCTTATTGCCGGCTGCGGCTACGTCGGCCAGCGGCTGGCGTTGCGTCTGCAAGAGCGTTACGACGTCACCGGCCTGGTGCGCTCGGCAGAGCACGCGGCGGAGCTGGAGCGTCTCGGCGTGCGCGCGCTGGCCATCGATCTCGATCGCGTCCGCGCCGGCACGACGATCCCGGAGAGCCTGGACCTGGAGGCGATCGTTTATCTCACGCCTCCTCCCGTGCTCGGCGAGAGCGATCTGCGTCTCGACCGCTTCCTGCACCTCGCATCCGTGCCGCCGCACACCTTCGTCTACATGAGCACGACCGGCGTCTACGGCGACACCGCCGGCGCTGTCGTGGACGAAAGCAGCGTCGTGCAGCCCCGCACGGATCGAGCGCGTCGACGCATCAGCGCGGAAGAAATGACGCGAGTCTGGTGCACCGAGCGCCGGGTGCGCCGGGTCGTGCTGCGCGTGCCTGGAATCTACGGGCCCGATCGCCTGCCGCTCGAGCGCCTGCGGCACTACGAGCCGGTCGTGCGCGAGCGCGAAGCAGGCATCAACAATCGCATCCAGGTCGAGGACCTCGTCGAGGCCTGCACGTGCGCGATCACGAATTCGGAAGCGCGCGGCGTCTACAACATCACCGACGGACGACCGCTGAGCTCGACGACGTTCATCAATATGGTGGCGAAGGTCGCCGGTCTGCCCGCGCCGCCGCAGGTCTCGATGGAAGAAGCGCAGCTCACGTTCAGCCCGGAGCGATTGTCATTCCTGAATGAGTCGCGTCGGGTGAGCAACGAACGGATGCTGAAGCACCTGGGCGTGACGCTGAAGTACGCGGACGTCGAGGCCGGAATTCGCGCGAGCATGCCAGTCGCCGGCGCATAGCCGAGCGGCACGCGGTTTTGTCGGGAACGTCGCCGACCGTTCGGGCGTTGCCTCCGAACTGCGGGAGATCGGCATGGCATTCAAAACGCGCGAAGCGGAGATCCTGCGTGGCAACGCGCGACTGCCGACTGATGCTTCCACGAAAAGCCCGCTGCAGCGACTGTTCACGGACCCCGACTTCACCGCGCGGGTTGTGCGCCACCTGCTGCACCTGCCCGTGCGCATGGAGACCGAGGATCGCCGCGTTCTGGAGAATCTGATTTTTCCCTACTACCGGGCTCTGCCCGGTCTGCGCTCGATTCTCTTCGTCGGCTGCGACTGGTACACGCGCCACTACGAGCGCGCGTTCTTCCGCAACACGGACTACTGGACCATCGATCTGTCGCCTCGCGCGCGGCGCTTCGCCGGCCGGCGCCACGTCGTCGGACCGCTCGAGAGGCTCGATGAGTTCTTTCCGGAGCAGCGCTTCGACGTCATCCTCTGCAACGGGGTGTACGGATTCGGCCTCGACGGACACCAGCAATGCGAGCGCGCGTTCGAGCTCTGCCGCTCGCGGCTGGTGGACGGCGGACACTTCCTGCTCGGCTGGGATGACATTCCGGCACGCACGCCGGTGCCGCTAAGGGAGATCGCGAGCCTGAAGCGCTTCCGGACGTTCCTGTTTCCGCCGCTCGGCGTCTGTCGCTACGTCACTGACACGCCGTATCGCCATACCTACGATTTCTATTGCAAGTGACGGCCGGGTCAGCTCGGCTGACTCTTCTTGCTCCCCAGCCACTTCGTGACCGGTTCCCACTGCTTCCAGTCCGGCCACGCCAGGTATTCCGGCAGCTCGAAGATCCCCATGCCGCGCTGGAACGCGCGCAGATAGTTGGCGGACTGCCGCAGCGAGGCCAGGTACGGCACCTTGAGCTTGCCCAGGTACTGATCCAGCTCTTCGTACATCAGCGTGTTCTCGCGCACGCGGTTCGCGACCACCGCGAGCCGTGCCTGTTGGCGCTGGACTTTGCCGAGCTCGAGCAGCTCGGTCATGAAGTACGCGCAGGCTTTCATGTCGATCGGCGACGGCAGCACCGGCACCAGGATCGTCTCAGCGCGACGGACGAGCTCGTTCATCTCTGAGCCGTGAGTGCGAGCCGGCGCGTCGATGATCAGGACCTCGGTCTCGCGCGGCACGCCTCGCAATCCTTCGTCGTAAGCGGCAACTCCGGCGATGCGCGGCAGATCCTCCGGGCGCATCGCCAGCCAGTCGAGGCTGGTTCGCTGCGGGTCGTAGTCGGCGAGCGCGACCTTGTAGCCTTCGGTGGCGAAGTGGCTCGCGAGGTTGGTGGCGATCGTGCTCTTGCCGCAACCGCCCTTGGAGTTCATGACCATCACATGGCGCATGCCGGCCTCTCGCTGCGTTTGATGTTGTTGTCGCATCGGACTCTTCTGCGCGCCGCGATGTTCGCACATCCTGTATGCTGTTCGCCATGCGGCTGGCATTTACGAAGATGCACGGGCTGGGCAACGACTTCATTGTCTTCGACGCGCCCACCGAGGGATCACTGCCCTCCGCCGCCGCCCTCCGCACTCTCGCCGACCGCCACACCGGCGTCGGCTTCGACCAGGCACTCGTGCTCGCACCGGCGCGTGCATCGGGTACCGACGTCTTCTATCGCATCTTCAATTCCGATGGCTCCGAGGTCGAGCAGTGCGCCAACGGCGCCCGCTGCATCGCTGCCCTGGTCGCGCGCCGACTCGGACGCAGCACCGTGCGCCTGCAGAGCCCGGGCGGCCGCGTCACCGGCGAGCTGCACGGCGACGGGACCGTGTCGCTCGACATGGGCGTACCGAACTTCGATCCCGCGTCGCTGCCGTTCGAGGCGTCGCGCGAGGCCGACATCTATCCGCTGCGCGTCGGCGAGCAGGAGCTGCAGATCGGTGCAGTGTCGATGGGCAATCCGCACGCGGTGATTCAGGTGTCTTCCGTAGGCACCGCGCCCGTGGACACTCTCGGCCCTGCTGTGGAGAATCATTCCCGGTTTCCACGCCGCACCAACGTCGGCTTCATGGAAGTCGTCAGCCCGGAGCACATCCGGTTGCGCGTGTACGAGCGTGGTGCCGGGGAGACGCAAGCGTGCGGCACCGGCGCTTGCGGCGCGGTGGCGGTCGGGCGCAGGCTCGGGCTGCTGCAGGAAACCGTGCAGGTCGATGCGCCGGGTGGCGCCATGACTGTACGCTGGGCGGGACCGGGCAAGCCGTTGTGGCTCACCGGTCCGGCGGTCAGCGTGTTCGAGGGGACGGTGGACGTTCGGGACGACGACCACTCGTGAAAGACATTATTCAAAGATCATCGAGGGCTTCATGAGCAAGCAACCTGTCGGCCGGCTGGACGAGGACACCCTGGACGAGAGCACGATCGCGGACTACCTGCAGGGCAATCCCGATTTCTTCGAGCGCCACGCCACCCTGCTGACGAAGCTGAAGCTGCCGCACAACCGCGGCACTTCGGCGATCTCGCTGGTCGAACGCCAGGTCGCGGCACTGCGCGACAAGAATGAAAAGCTCGAAGCGCGCCTGCGCGAGCTGATCGAAGTCGCGCGCGGCAACGACGCGCTGGCGGCGAAGATTCATCGCCTCGCCTGCCGACTCATTCGCGCTGACGGCGCGAGCAGCGTGATGGACGCGATCGAGTCGTCGCTGCGCGAAGACTTCGGCGCGTCGGAATGGGTGCTGCTGGTCACCACCGAGGGTGAATCGGAGCTGGCGAAGTTGAGCAGCCGGCACCTGCGCATCGTGCGGCTCGGGGCCGCAGAGCTGAAGATGTTCGAGACGCTGTTCGAGTCCGGCCGCCCGCGCTGCGGTCAGATCCGCGACAGCCAGCGCGACTATCTGTTCGGCGCCGGCACGGTCGAGGTGGGCTCGGCTGCACTGGTCCCGCTCGGCGACAAGGCAAGCAAGCAGTCCGGCGCGGCGCTGCTCGCGATCGGCAGTCCCGACGCAGAACGCTTCAATCCGACGATGAGCACCGAGTTCCTCGCCCGGATCGGCGATCTCGTCAGCGAGGCCATTGGGACGGCCTGAGGTGAGCGGCGCAGCCGATGGATGACTCAGCACTCGCCTGGCTGCCCCGCTTCTTGTCGCACCTGACGGTCGAGCGCCGCCTGTCGGCGCACACCGATGCGAGCTACCGCGGCGACCTGCAACGCTTCGTTGCCTACTGCGATCGCAATCGCGTGCGCGACTGGCGCAGCCTGGACAGTCAGCACCTGCGAATGTTCGCGGCTGCGGAGTTCCGCCAAGGAGCCTCTCCCCGCACGATCCAACGTCGCTTGAGCGCGCTGCGCAGCTTCTTCAACTTCATGCTTCGCGAGCGCGCGCTCGAGGCGAACCCGGCGGTCGGCGTGCAAGCGCCGAAGGCGAGCAAGCGATTGCCGCAGACAATGGACGTCGATCTGATGACGCGGCTGCTGGAGTTCCGCGCCGACACCGAGCTGAGCGTGCGCGACAAAGCGATCATGGAGCTGTTCTATTCTTCCGGCCTGCGATTGGCGGAGCTCGTCGGCCTCAACCTCGGCGATGTCGATCGCGGCGATCGCACGGTGCGGGTGCTCGGCAAAGGCAGCAAGACTCGCGTCGTGCCTGTCGGCAAGCACGCACTCGTTGCAATCGCACGCTGGCTCAAAGAGCGACCCGCGATGGCGGCGAACGGCGAGCTGGCGTTGTTCGTCAGCGCGCGCGGTGACCGCCTGGGAGCGCGTGCGATTCAGAAACGAATCGCCGGCTGGGCGCGACGCCAAGGGCTGGGCCGTCACGTCCATCCGCATTTGTTCCGGCATTCGTTCGCGACGCATCTGCTGGAGTCGAGCCAGGACCTGCGCGGTGTGCAGGAATTGCTCGGGCACGCGAACATCTCGACCACGCAGGTCTACACGCACCTTGATTTCCAGCACCTCGCCAAGATCTACGACGCAGCCCACCCCCGCGCGCGACGCAAAGCCAAGGCATGAGTGAGCCAATGACCGAACTGCACGGGACCACGATTCTCTCGGTCCGCCGCAACGGCGTCGTCGCCGTCGGCGGCGACGGCCAGGTGTCGCTCGGTAACACCGTGATGAAGTCCAACGCGCGCAAAGTACGCCGGCTGTACGACGGCAAAGTGCTCGCCGGTTTCGCCGGCGGCACCGCCGACGCCTTCACGCTGTTCGAGCGTTTCGAAGCGAAGTTGCAGCAGTACGGCAATCTCACGCGCGCGGCCATCGAGCTCGCGAAAGACTGGCGCACTGATCGCAGCCTGCGTCGTCTCGAAGCACTCTTGTGCGTGGCTGATGCGAAGAACTCGTTCGTCGTTTCAGGCAACGGCGATGTCATCGAGCCGGAAGACGACATCATGGCGATCGGCTCCGGCGGTCCCTACGCGCAGGCCGCGGCGCGCGCGCTGGCGCAGAACACCGAGCTCGATGCTCGCACGATCGTCGAAAAGGCGCTCGGCATTGCCGCCGACATCTGCATCTACACCAACCGCAATCTCACGATCGAGGAGCTGAAGTAGGCTCCCATGTCCATGACCCCTCGCGAAATCGTCCAGGAGCTCGACAAGCACATCGTCGGGCAGAGCGCTGCGAAGCGCGCCGTTGCAATCGCCCTGCGTAATCGCTGGCGACGCATGCAGGTGACCGAGAATCTGCGCGCCGAAATCACGCCGAAGAACATTCTGATGATCGGCCCGACCGGCGTCGGCAAGACCGAGATCGCACGGCGGCTCGCGCGGCTGGCGCGCGCGCCGTTCGTCAAGGTCGAGGCGACGAAGTTCACCGAGGTCGGCTACGTCGGCCGCGAGGTCGACTCGATCATCAAGGATCTGATGGACGTGGCGGTCAAGATGACGCGCGAGGAAGAGATGGAGAAGGTCCGTCACCGCGCGATGGACGCGGCCGAGGACCGCGTGCTGGACGTGCTGCTGCCGCGCCCGAAATCGCTCGGCTTCGTCAGCGAGCCCGAAGCCACGCCGCGCGACGCCGAGACGCGGCAGAAATTCCGCAAGATGCTGCGCGAAGGACAGCTCGACGAGCGCGAGATCGAAATCGAAGTGCGCGCGCTGCCGATGGGCGTGGAAATCATGGCGCCCGCGGGCATGGAAGAGCTGACGCAGCAGCTGCAGGGCATGTTCTCGAACCTCGGCGGTACTCGCACGCGCACGCGCAAGGTCAAAGTCAGCGAGGCGTTCAAGCTGCTTACCGACGAAGAAGCAGCGAAGATGATCAACGAGGAAGAGCTGAAGCTGCGCGCGCTCAGCAACGCCGAGCAGAATGGCATCGTGTTCATCGACGAGATCGACAAGATCGCGCGCCGCCAGGAAACGCACGGCGCGGACGTCTCGCGCGAAGGCGTGCAGCGCGATCTGCTGCCGCTGGTCGAGGGCAGCACGGTCAGCACCAAGTATGGAATGGTGAAGACCGATCACATCCTGTTCATCGCCTCCGGCGCGTTCCACATGTCGAAGCCCTCGGACCTGATCCCGGAGCTGCAGGGCCGCTTGCCGATTCGCGTCGAGCTCGACGCGCTCAAGGTCGAGGATTTCGTGCGGATATTGACCGAGCCGGACGCGTCGCTGTGCACGCAATATCGGGCGCTGCTCGAGACCGAAGGCGTGAAGCTGGAGTTCGCCGAGAGCGGCGTGCGGCGCATCGCCGAAGTCGCGTATCAAGTGAACGAGCGGACCGAGAACATCGGTGCGCGGCGTCTGCACACAGTGCTGGAGCGCTTGCTCGAAGTGCTGTCGTATGAAGCCGCCGACCGTAGCGGGTTCAGTCTCACCGTCGATGCCAAGTACGTCGACGAGCATCTCGGCGAACTGGTCAAGGACGAAGACCTGACCCGCTACATCCTCTAGCCCATGCCCCACCCCACCTCTATCAAAGCCCGCACCCGCTCGCGCCTCCTCGACGTGAGCTTCGACGACGGCTCTCACTTCGAGCTGCCGTTCGAATACCTGCGCGTCTACTCGCCTTCGGCCGAAGTGCGCGGCCACGGCCCGGGCCAGGAAACCTTGCAGCTGGGCAAGCACGAAGTCGGCGTGCGCGCCGTCGAGCCGATCGGCAACTATGCGGTCCGCATCGTCTTCGACGACGGCCACGACACCGGCCTCTACACCTGGGCGTACCTGCACGAACTCGGCCGCGAACGCGACGAGAAATGGCGGCAGTACCTGGGCAGACTGCAGGAACTCGGCATCCCGTATCCGACGCCGGCCAAACGGTAGGAAGAGTCAGGCTAAAGCCTGACCCACAAGCACGAGCCGACCGCCGAGAATGACTGTGGGTCAGGCTTTAGCCTGACAACAGGTTAGAATCCTGCCCCTCATATGAGCGACTCCACCACCGACTTCGGTTACCAGCAGGTCCCGACGGCCGAAAAAGCCGCGCGCGTACGCGCCGTCTTCGACTCCGTCGCCGGCAACTACAACCTGATGAACGACCTGATGTCGGCCGGCGCGCATCGGCTGTGGAAACAGTTCACGCTGTCGCAGACCGGGCTGCGTCCCGGCCAGCAGGCGCTGGACGTCGCCGGCGGCACCGGCGATCTCACGGCCGGCATGGCGAAGCAGGTTGGCGCTAACGGGCTCGTCGTGCTGAGCGACATCAATGCAGCGATGCTTGCTGTCGGTCGCGATGCGCTGACCGATCGTGGTCTGGTCGGCAACGTGCGGTACTCGCTCGCCAACGCGGAGAAGCTGCCTTTCCGCGACAGCATGTTCGATTGCGTGACGATCGGCTTCGGTCTGCGCAACGTCACTGACAAAGTATCCGCACTGCGCTCGATGACGCGCGTGCTGAAGCCGGGCGGTCAGCTGATGGTGCTGGAGTTCTCGCATCCCGTCGTGCCCGGCCTCAAACCGCTGTACGACGCGTATTCGTTCTCGGTCCTGCCCTGGCTCGGCAAAGTCGTCGCGAAGGACGAAGCGAGCTATCGCTATCTCGCCGAATCGATCCGCCGCTTCCCTGATCAGCCCACGCTGCTCGGGATGATGCAGGAAGCCGGGCTGGACAACTGCCGCTATCACAATCTGAGCGGTGGCATCGTCGCCCTGCACCGGGGTTATCGGCTGTGAGGCTCGCGCCGCTCGAATCGCTGTTGAATCGCAACGTCGCCGCATCGTCGGCGGCGCGCGGGCTGTGTCAGCGTCTCGCCGAGAAGGTTCTCGCCGTGCATGTCGACGGCACGCCGCTCAGCGTGTACTTCAAATCGCATGGCGAGCACATGACGTTGCACACCGATCACGAAGGCACGCCCGACGCGACGTTGTCAGGCACGCCGTTATCGCTGATGCGTCTTGCAGGTCCTGCGCCCGAGGCTGCGTTGCGCGGTGGTGCAGTTCACATCGAAGGCGATGCTGAAGTCGCACAGACATTTAGCGAGCTGCTGAAGGCCGCGCAGCCTGATCTGGAAGAAGAGCTCTCGCGCGTCGTCGGCGACGTCGCGGCACATCAGATCGGCAACGTTGCTCGCGGTGCGCTCGGCTTCGCGCGCCGCGCGCACGACACGCTGCTGCAGAACGTAGCGGAGTACCTTCAGGAAGAAGGTCGCGATGTCCCGAATCGCACGGAAGCCGAGGAATTCCTGCACGGCGTCGATCGCCTGCGCGACGACGTCGACCGGCTCGAAGCACGCTTGAAGCTGGTCGAGTCAAGGAACACCCAGTGAGGCGCGCATGACGCCGCGCGTCCTGTCGCGCCTGCTGCAGATTCAGCGCGTGCTCGTCCGGCATCGGTTGGACGGCATCATTCGCGCCACGCACCTGTTCCGCCCGCTGCGTTTCGCGTTTTATCTCGCGCCGGCCACCTGGTTTCGTCGCGCCAGCGACGCCACGCGCGGCGAGCGTCTGCGCCTCGCGCTCGAAGAGCTGGGCCCGATCTTCATGAAGTTCGGCCAGATGCTGTCGACGCGGCGCGACTTGTTGCCGCGTGACATCGCCGACGAGCTGGAGAAACTCCAGGATCGCGTGCCGCCGTTCTCCGGCGCCGAAGCGCGCCGCATCGCCGAAGCCGCGTATGGGCGGCCGCTCGCCGAAATGTTCGCAAGCTTCGACGAGCAGCCGCTCGCGGCGGCGACCATCGCGCAAGTGCATGCGGCGACGCTGCCGAATGGCCAGGAAGTCGTCGTCAAGATCGTGCGGCCGGGCATTCGCGCGCTCATCGAGCGCGACCTCGAGGTGCTGTTCGCGCTGGCGAATCTCGCGAATCGTTATTGGAGCGACGCGCACCGCCTGCGACCTGTGGAGCTGGTGCGCGAATACCAGAAGACGATTCTCGATGAGCTGGATCTGCTGCGGGAGGCGGGTAACGCATCGCAGCTCAAGCGCAACTTTACCGGCTCGCATTTGCTGTACGTGCCGGAGGTGTACTGGGACCACTGCCGCAAGAACGTGATGGTGATGGAACGCGTGCGCGGCGTGCTGATCTCGGACATGGCCGAGTTGCAGCGACGCGGCGCGAACATTCAGCGACTGGCCGAGAACGGCGTCGAGATCTTCTTCACGCAGGCGTTCCGCCACAACTTCTTTCACGCCGACATGCATCCGGGCAATATCTTCGTGCTGCTCGACGATCCGCAGCAGCCGCGTTACGCAGCGGTGGATTTCGGCATCGTGGGCACGCTCGCGCCGCGCGATCAGCATTACCTGGCGGAGAACTTCCTGGCGTTCTTCGAGCGCGACTACCGGCGCATCGCCGAGCTGCATATCGATTCCGGCTGGATTCCGTCGCACGTGCGCGTCGACGAGTTGGAGTCCGCGGTGCGCACGGTCTGCGAGCCGATCGCGAACAAGCCGCTGCGCGAGATTTCGTTCGGCCAGGTGCTGATCAGCCTGTTCGAAGCAGCGCAGCGCTTCGATGCGCAGATGCAGCCGCAGCTGATGTTGATTCAGAAGACGCTTTTGCAGATCGAGGGCGTCGGCCGCCAGCTTTATCCGGATCTCGATCTATGGAAGACGGCGCAGCCGTTGCTGCGGCAATGGATGAACGAACGCTGGAGTCTGCGCGCACTCGCCAAGGACGTGCGCAAACATCTGCCCGACATGCTCCAGGCGTTGCAGCAGCTGCCGCCGTTGGTCGAGAACGCGATTCAGCGCGCGCACGACGGCAGGTTCAGCGTGCCGGTGACGACGCGAGATGTTGAGAAGCTGCGGATGGAGATTCGCAGAGATGGCCAGCGGCGGGATGCGGCGTTGCTGAGTGCGACGTGTGCGCTCGGCGGAATAATCTGGCTGCTCGCGGGAACGCCGCTGTGGCCGGGATATGCGCTGCTCGCGGTGAGCGCGCTCGGACTGTGGTGGCTCAGGAAGTCAGACTAAGCCTGACCCACAAGGGCATCTGTGGGTCAGGCTTTAGCCTGACTGTTGTCCTTCTGCAAAAGGCCCCACACCACCGGCAGCACCGACACCACCACGATTCCGATCGTCACCAAGCCGAAATTCTGCTTCACGATCGGCACGTTCCCGAACAGATACCCGCCCCAGATAAAGATCGTCACCCAGGCAAACCCACCGACGATGTTGTAGGCCGCGAAGCGCCGACGCTTCATCTGCCCGACCCCCGCAACGAATGGCGCGAACGTGCGAATGATCGGGATGAAGCGCGACAGGATGATCGTCTTGCCGCCGTGCTTGTCGTAGAACTGTTGCGTTCGAATCAGGTAATCCTGCTTCAGCCAGCGCAAGCCACCGCTGAAAGCTCGCGGCCCGATGGCCCGCCCGACGCGAAAGTTCACCTCGTTGCCGAGGACTGCCGCGAACGTCAGCAGCAACCAGATCGCCGGCGCGTGCAGCGTCCCCGTCTGATCCACCGCGGCCAGTGCGCCCAGCGCGAACAGCAGCGAATCTCCGGGCAGGAACGGCGTGACGACCAGGCCGGTCTCGCAGAACACGATCAGAAAGATGATCGCGTAGACCCAGAGATGATAGTTGGCGACGAGCTCGGTGAGATGCTTGTCGAGATGCAGGACGAGGTCGATGAACCAGCTGATGAGTTCCATGCGCGCGCGCAAGGCTGATGCCTGCGCATTGCAGTGTCAAGACACTGCAGCGGCCAATTGCTCGAGCGCAGTTTCTACATCGGCGGCGACCAGCAGCGCCGCTCGATAGCGCGGCTGCAAGAATCCCTCTGCTACCGAGCGATCGAGAAACGCGAGCAGCGGATCGTAATACCCGTCCTGGTTCAGCAGCGCGCAAGGCTTGCGATGCAAGCCGAGCTGCGTCCAGGTCCACGCTTCGAACAATTCGTCCATCGTGCCGATGCCGCCGGGCAGGGCGAGGAACGCGTCGGCCAGATCGCCCATGAGGAGCTTGCGCTCCGACATCGTGCGGACGACGTGCAGCTGCGACAGACCTGCATGCCCGACCTCGCGATCGATCAGCATCTGCGGAATCACGCCGACGACGCGGCCGCCGCCCGCCAGCGCCGCCTCGGCGAGCGAGCCCATCAGACCGACGCGCCCGCCGCCGTACACGAGCGTGAGGCCGCGCTGCGCGATCAGCTCGCCCGTGCGGACCGCGAGCTCGGTGTACGCAGGCCGGTTGCCTGGGCTAGACCCGCAGAAAACAGCCAGGGATTTCATGAGCGGATTCTATGGGAGTGAGAGCTGCGTCACACACTCCCCTTCCCTTGACCTTTCCCCACACGGTCCCGCTCAAGGCGCCGCGCCAGGTGTCCGATACCTCAAGTACGCGCCATGACCGCGTCCCAGGGTATTTGTCGACAATGGAAGGGCCTTACGTACTGCTGGCGGTTTTGAGCCTCGTTGCCATCGGCGCCGTCGCGGCCGCCGTATGGTTCGGGGTGCGGTTGCGCCGTCTGCAATCCATGCACGCCTCGCCCGCACCGGGCGCTCAGCAACGAAATGACGTTCTGACCGGCCTGCCGACGCGCGTCGCGATCGTGGCAACCGCGGAACACTCCATCGCTGAAGCGCAGCAGGCCAGCGCTCCGTTCGCCGTCACGGTGCTCAACGTCAGCCGCTTCAAATCGATCAACGATGCGCTCGGCCATGAGGTCGGCGACGAGCTGCTGCGTCGGCTGTCGCAGCGGCTGCGTGCAGTGCTCGCAAACGGCGACATTCTCGGGCGCCTGGCCGGCGACGAATTCATCGTGCTCGGCCGCGTCGGTACCGGCACGATTCCCGCCGAGGTGACGGTCGAGACGATCTTCGCAGCGCTGCGCGAGCCGTTCTCGATCGAAGGTCACGACATCGAAGTCGCCGTCAGCGCCGGCATCAGCATGTTCCCCGCGAATGGCACGACGTTCGACGTCCTGCTGCGACGTGCTGAAACTGCGATGCGCGCGGCTCACAGCGTCGCGCGCGGCAGCTTTCGCTTCTACTCGGAAGAGCTGAGTAAGTCTGAAGAAGAGCGGCTCGCGCTCGAAGCCGACCTGCGCCACGCGATCCGCGATCGCCAGCTCGAGCTGCACTATCAGCCCAAGGTCGACATCGCGAGCGGCCGCGTGCGCAGCGCCGAAGCGCTGCTGCGCTGGAAGCATCCGACGCGCGGTTTCGTGCCGCCGAACGTGTTCATCCCGATCGCGGAAGAAAACGGCCTGATCCTGGCGATCGGCGAGTGGGTCATGCGCCAGGCCTGCACGCAGATGCGCGCGTGGCTCGATTCAGGACTGCCGCCGCTGCGTGTCTCCGTGAACTTGTCGGCCAAGCAGTTCCGTCACGGCGATCTGACGGCGGTCGTCTGCTCGGCGCTCGAAGATGCGAAGCTGCAGCCCGGCTACCTGGAGCTGGAGCTGACGGAGAGCTCGATCATGCACGACGCGGAATCGAGCGCCGCCACACTGCAGCTGCTGAGCACGATGGGCGTGCACATCTCGATCGACGACTTCGGCACCGGCTACTCGAGCCTCAGCTACCTGTGGCGTCTGCCGCTCGACAAGTTGAAGATCGACCGCAGCTTCGTGCGCGAGCTGATCTCGAACCCCGACGACGTGGCGATCGTCAAAGCGATCATCTCGCTCGCGCACAGCCTGCGGCTCGGTGTCGTCGCCGAAGGGGTCGAGACGCAGGAGCAGCTGGAGCATCTGCGCGAGCTTGGCTGCGACCAGTACCAGGGATTTTTCTGCAGCCCGGCGGTGCCGGCCGATGCGTTCATCGCGTTGATCAAGCGGCTGCGCGAAGAGCGGCCGGCGCTGACGGAAGCCGACATGCTGCGCACGCAGAGCCGGCTGTATGCGTTCACACCGGAGTCGGCGACCTAGGATTGTCAGGCTAAAGCCTGACCCACAGTCACTGTTGTGGGTCAGGCTTTAGCCTGACTCCTTGTATTTCTGCTGCAGGCGATTCATGCCTGCAATCCACCGATCCCGATCCGCCGCTTTGCGCTGCAGGTACTGCGCGACTTCCGCATGCGGCAGGATCAGGAACTTCTCTGCCTCCAGCCCTGCCACCACTGCGTCGGCAACCTGCTCCGGCTCGATGATCCCGTTCACGCTCGCAACATCGCCTTCGTTCCCCGCGATCATGTCGGTCCGCACTGCCTGCGGACACAGCACCGAAACCTTGATGCCCTGGTGAGCGTGCGTGATCGCAATCCACTCCGCTAGCGAAACCGCGGCGTGCTTCGTCACCGCATACGTTGCGCTGCCGATCTGCGAGAGCAGTCCAGCGGCCGACGCGGTGTTCAACAAATAACCGCCGCCGCGCGCAATCATGCGGGGCACGAGATGACGCGCCGCGTACACGTGCGCCATCAAATTCACTTCCCAGATCTTCTGCCAGACATCGTTCGGCGTATCGAGGCCGCGGCCGATACCGATGCCGGCGTTCGAGCAGAACAGATCGATCGGCCCGTGGTTACGCTCGGTGGCATCGATGAACGCGGCAACGTCGGATTCGCGACTGACATCGACACGCATCGCTGAGCCACGCAGCTCCGACGCAACGGCCTGGATGCCTGCGTCGTCGAGATCCGCGACCGCAACGTGACGTGCACCCTCTTGCGCGAAGCGCCGCGCGAGTGCGCGACCGATCCCTTTGGCGCCGCCGGTGACGGCGACGACTTTGCCCGCGATCTTCATGTGGACCCCCCGCTGGAATGCGCGGGAGTATGTCACACGGGTTCAGTGTCGGAAGAATGCTGACGGAACCTCAGTACCGGTCGTCGGCGCGCCGGCCGCGGGTGCGACGACGTTCGGAGCCCGAATATGGCGCCGTCATCATCCCAACCTCGCTACGCCGCCGCGGTCCCCCGCGCCGATCCCTGTGATGCTTATAGCGGCAGGTGCACTGCGGGGAGTCGCACATCGGCAGCGGCATGCGCGGCGCGTGCTCCGAAAGGAAGCGCTGGCCCGTGAAACGATAGGCCGCGGCACAGGCACGTTCGCCTGGAATTATCGAGACCGCGTGGAATTTCGATTCCGGAGGACGCGGCTTGGCGGGCGGCGGCGGCTTCTTCAAACCGAACAGCTCGCCCAGCGACCATCTGGCCATCGCTGTCACCGTATCCGTGCAGGGCGTACTGCATTAAGAGTGGAAGCGATGACATTGTTCCTGCGGCGCGGCGCAGAACAATCGTGAAGAAGGGCGTAGTCCCTTAGCGCAGGCTTCGCAAAAACGCGACAGGATCCTCGCCGCGCTCCCACATTTCCACGAGCGCCGAGGCGACGACCACGCCGTCGACGTACGGCGCGAGTCGCTCCACTTGCTCGCGACTGCGGATGCCGAAGCCCGCGCAGACGGGGAGCGGTGAATTGCGCTGCACGCGCGCGAAATATTCCAGGAGCTCTTCCTGCACTGCGAAGCTCTTGCCCGTCGTGCCGGTCATCGTGACTGCGTAGACGAAACCGCTGCTCGCCGCGCACAGCATCTGTATGCGCTCGGTCGGAGTCACCGGCGTGACGAGTTGCACGAGCGCGATCCCGCGCGCCGCGAGCGCAGATCGGACGTCCTCGCATTCTTCGAACGGCAGATCGGGCACGATGAAACCGGAGACGCCGGCGCGCGCCGCATCGTCCGGCAAGCGATCGAGACCGTAGGCGAGCAATGGATTCAAGTAGCTCATCAACAGCAATGGCGCACGCAGCTTGGGACGCGGACCCGAGAGCTCCGACAGGATCCACTTGAGCGACACGCCTTGAGCGAGCGCCGCGCGGCTGGCGCGCTGGATCGTGGCGCCGTCGGCCATCGGATCGGTGAACGGCACACCGATCTCGACGACATCCGAAGCATCCGCGATTGCTGAGAGTTGCTGGATGAAAGTCTCACGTCGGGGAAACCCTGCGGTCACCCAGCCGACGAGCGCCGGTCGGCCGCCGGCCTTCGCGTTACGGATCGCTTCGCCGATCACGCTGCCCGGAGCCATCACTGCACGTCCTTCAACAGCGTTCGCTGCAACGTCGGCATGTCTTTGTCGCCGCGGCCGGACAAGCCGATGAGAATTTTCGTGCCAGGATTCTGCGCGGCGTAACGCTTCGCGCCGGCGAGTGCGTGCGCAGATTCGATCGCGGGAAGAATTCCCTCGGCTGCACAGCACTCGGCGAGCGCTGCCAAGGCAGTGTCGTCGTCCACTGCTTCGTACTTCACGCGGCCGACGCTCATCAGCAGCGCGTGCTCGGGGCCGACGCCGGGATAGTCGAGGCCTGCGGAGACCGAATGCGTCTCCTGAATTTGCCCATCCTGGTCCTGCAACAGCAGCGAATAGCTGCCTTGCAAGACACCCGGCGTGCCGTAGGCGAGCGACGCTGCGTTCTCGCCGAGTCCCGAGCCCTTGCCGCCCGCTTCGAGACCGAGCATTCGCACGTCGCGATCTGCGATGAACGGATGAAACAAGCCGATGGCGTTGGAGCCGCCGCCCACGCAAGCGATCACGATGTCCGGCAACTTGCCGGCCTGCTGCACGATCTGCTCGCGCGCTTCGCGGCCGATCACCGACTGCAGCTCGCGCACGAGATAGGGATAGGGATGCGGACCGATCGCTGAGCCGAGACAGTAGTAAGTGCCGTTCGGATCGGACACCCAATCGCGCAATGCTTCATCGACCGCAGCGCGCAGAGTCTGATCGCCACTGGTAACCGGAACGACTGTTGCGCCGAGGAGCTTCATGCGGCCCACGTTCGGCGCCTGGCGTTCCATGTCCACCGAGCCCATGTACACGGTGCAAGGCATGCCGAGCCGTGCGCACGCGGCTGCGGACGCGACGCCGTGCTGACCTGCGCCCGTTTCCGCGATCACGCGCTTCGCGCCGAGTTTCTTGGCGAGCAACACCTGGCCGATGGAGTTGTTGATCTTGTGCGCGCCGGTGTGCGCGAGGTCTTCGCGCTTCAGCCACACTTCGGCGCCCCACTGCTTCGACAACGTGCGCGCGTGCGTGAGCGGCGTCGGCCGCCCGACCCAGCTGCGCAGCTCCGCGTGAAATTCGTCGAGGAAAGCACGGTCGCGCAAGTGACGATCGACGCCCGCCTGCAAGCGGTCGAGCGCCGGCACGAGCGTCTCCGGCACGTAGCGGCCGCCGAACGGACCGAAGCGGCCGCGTGCGTCGGGATATTCGCCCTTCAGCATGCGCGCGAGCGACGCCTGGGGATCGATCGAAATCGAGCTTCTCATCGGTTGGCTCCGTTGGCAGCCGCGCGGGCGCGCTGCACGAATTCATGAATCCTGGCCGGGTCCTTGATCCCGGGCGACGCTTCGACGCCGCTGCTCACGTCGACGCCGAACGGACGAACCGCAGCGATCGCGTCAGCAATGTTGGTCGCGTTGAGTCCGCCAGCGAGCACGAGCTGCGTCGTGCGCGCGAGCTGCGCTGCCGCGCTCCAATCCGACGTGCTCCCGACGCCACTAACGGGTCCTTCAAAGAGCAGACGGGAATGTTTGGGCTGTAGGTCGGGCTTCAGCCCGACTCCCCCTCCCCCTCTCACCACCGGCATCACTCTCAACCCCATCGGCACCCGCAACGTCTGCAAATCCCCCACGTCCGTCTGCAGCACATCCGGCCGAAACTCCGACCACACTTCATCCAGCTCACTCTGCGTCGGATGCAGCATCACCGCGACCCGCAGAATTCTCCGCGGGACTCCTTGGGCGAGCTGCGTCGCCAGCGCTGCCGTCACCTGTCGCTTGGACGGCGCGAACACGAAGCCGACCGCATCGGCGCCCGCAGCGACCGCTGCTTCGACTGCATCGCGTGTGGTGAGGCCGCAGATCTTGACCCAAAGCGCCACGCTACTGGTCGTCCATCGAAGCGCCGGTGATCCGCATCTTGCGAGTGCGCACTGCCATCGCGCGCTCGCGTCCGGCTGCGAGCATGTCGCCGAGCAGCTTGCCGGGATCGTTCGAATTCATGAGCGTCGTGCCGACGAGCGCGACGTCGTAACCGACATCGACAACAGTCTTGACGTCTTCCAGCGAGCCGACGCCGCTTTCGGCTACCGAAGCGAAGTCAGGCGGCAACTGACCCGCCAGCTCACCGAGCCGCGACAACTCGACGCTGAGTGTGTCGAGATCTCGGCAATTGACGCCGACCAGCATCTGCTCGTCGTGCGCCTTGCGCTCCTTGAGCGTTTCCGCCGCGACCGCCAGGTCGGCAGCGTCGAACGTTTCGATGAGGACGAACATCTTCAGCATCGCGGCGACGTCGAGCAGCGCCTTGATGCGACTGCGATCCAGCATGCGCACGATCACGAGCACGCCGCCTGCACCCGCAGCCCGCGCTTCCATGACTTGATACGGATCGACGAGAAAATCCTTGCGCATCACCGGCACGCCAAGCGGCGCGAGCGTCCGCGCCGTCTGCGCGAGATGCTCGAGCGAGCCGCTGAATCGCGTCGGCTCGGTCAGCACGGAAACGGCGCAGGCGCCGCCTTGTGCGTACGCCTGCACGCGCCTGTCGATGTCGGACGTGTGCTGCGACAAATCGCCAGCCGAAGGGGACGCGAGCTTGCACTCGGCAATGATGTCGAAGCCTTCCGGCGAAAGCTTCAAGCGCGGTGCCGTTGGGGCCGAGCACACGCGCGTCCACAACGCCTGCTCGGATTCCCGTGCGCGCGCCTGTTCGAGCCTCGCAAGGCTCGACTGCGCCATCTCATTGAGAAGTCCTGACATAGAGCTATCCTGCTAGTGCTTCTCTGCGTCCAAACGTGGCGATCTTGTCCAGTATCCGACGTCCCGCACCCGACTCGATCGCGTCTTCGGCCATGCTGGCGGCAGCCGTCGCTGACGACGCCTTGTTCATGAGCTCCAGCACGAGCGCCGCCTGCAACACGATGGCGTTGCGATGAGCGCCGCGGTCGCGACCTTCGAGTACTGCACGCAGATGCTCGGCATTGTAAGCAGCGTCGCCGCCCTTGAGCTCATCGGCAGTGCAGGCAGGCAGCGCAAATTCCTCTGCACTACGACGCGTGCGTTTGACCTCGCCCGGCCGCACGTCGAACAACGTGAAGGGGCCGATCGGCGTCGCTTCGTCCCAGCCTGGCTCGCCGTGCACGACGAAGGCGCGCTCGATCGGCATGCCCGCGAGCGTCTCGGCCATCAGGGCTGCGATGTCGACGTGGTACGCGCCGATCAAGTGAAACGGCGGCTCCGCAGGATTCGACAGCGGACCCAGTATGTTGAAGATCGTGCGCACACCGAGCGCTTGCCGGATCGGCATCACTGCCTTCATCGCCGGGTGGTAATGCGGCGCGAAGAAGAACGTAAAGCCGGTGGCCGCGAGACACTCGCCGGCCGCCTTCTCGTCGAGCGGCAGATTCAAGCCGAGCGCGCGGACGCAATCGGCGCTGCCGCTGCGGCTCGAGACCGAACTGGTGCCGTGCTTGGCGACGCGAATGCCCATCGCAGCAACCAGCAGCGCCGCTCCCGTCGAAAGATTGAAGCTGCCCGAGCCATCGCCGCCGGTGCCGACCATGTCGACCAGCGGCCCGCCGTCCGGCAGGATCGGCCGCCGCGCGAGCCTGCGCATCGTCTTCGCGAAGCCGCGCACTTCGTCGGCCGTGACACCCTTCGCGCGGAGTCCCGCGAGCAGCGCGCCGCCGAGTGCCGGCGCGAGCGTCGGATCGGTGAGCGCGACGAGCAGATCGGCCGCCTGCGCCTCGCTCAGATTGCGGCGATCAAGCAGTTGCTCGAGGACTTCGCGCAGAGCACTCATTACTGACGCCTTGGCGAGCGTTGTCGCAGGAAGTTGTCCATCAGCACCGGGCCTTGCGGCGTGAGCACGCTCTCCGGATGAAACTGCACGCCCTCCACCGCCAGGTCGCGATGGCGCACGGCCATGATCTCACCTTCGTCGGTGCGCGCCGAAATTTCCAGCACGTCCGGCAACGACTGCGGCTGCGCAATCAGCGAATGATAGCGGCCGGCCTCGAACGGCTCGGGCAGCCCCGCGAGAATGCCACGGCCGTCGTGATGGACATGCGAAGTCTTGCCGTGCATCAGGCGCGCGGCGCGCACGACCTTGCCGCCGAACACTTCGACCAGCGATTGATGTCCGAGACAAACGCCGAGCACCGGCACCCGGCCGGCGAAGGCCGCGATCATCTGCATCGAGACGCCCGCGTCGTACGGCGTGCCGGGGCCGGGCGAGATACATAAGTGAGTCGGCTGCAGCGCTCGCGCGTCCTCGACAGTGATCTGATCGTTGCGATGAACGAGCACGTCGGCGCCGAGGACCATGAACGCCTGCACCAGGTTGTAGGTGAAGGAGTCGTAGTTGTCGATGAGCAAGAGGCGCGCGCTCATAGACCCTCCTCGGCCAACGCCAGCGCGCGGCGCACGATCGCGCTCTTCGCCAGCACTTCCTCGTATTCCGTTTGCGGCACGCTGTCCGCGACCAGGCCGGCACCGGCCTGATAGCTGTACGTGTCGCCGCGAAACACCATCGTGCGAATGGTGATTGCGTGATCCATGTCGCCGCCGTGACCGAAGTAGCCAACGGTGCCGCCGTAGAATCCGCGGCGCACCGGTTCGAGCTCGTCGATGATTTCCATTGCACGGACTTTCGGCGCACCGACCAGCGTGCCCGCGGGAAATGCCGCTGCGAACAGATCGAAGGCGTCTTTACCCGGCGCCAGCTCGCCATTCACGCCGCTGACGATGTGCATGACGTGGCTATAGCGCTCGATGTGTCGGTACGGATTCACACCGATCGTTCCCGCGCGCGCTACGCGGCCGAGATCGTTGCGCGCCAGATCGACGAGCATGATGTGCTCGGCGTTCTCCTTGGGATCCGCCAGCAGCTCTTCCTGAAGTCGCGTGTCCTCATCGCTGTCGCGACCGCGAGGCCGCGTGCCCGCGATCGGCCGCATCTGCGCATGGCCGTGCGAGAGTTTCACCAGCGCCTCGGGCGACGAGCCGACGACGACGCAATCGCCGAGGTCGCAATAGAACATGTAAGGAGAGGGATTCAGCAGTCGCAGCGCGCGATACGTTTCGAACGGCTCCAGCTCGCATTCGCCGGAGAAGCGCACCGACAGCACGAGCTGGTACACGTCGCCGGCGGCGATGTATTCCTTCGTGCGATGCACGCCCTGGATGAACTCGGCCTGGCTGAGACTGCCCACGGCCGGTGCGTAACGAATGCGCTTGTCGCTGTGTGGAATTCCGCCGCGCAGTGCTTGCACGACCTGCTTACGCAACGAGGCGCGCTCGCTTTCGCTGCCCGCATGCAGTAACGCAACGCCGCGTGTGAGGTGATCGAACACCAGCAGCGATTGCGGCGCGAGGTAGTGAGCTTGCGGCGAAGGCTCGACGATTCGCGCGCGCGCCGGGAGTCGCTCGAAGTTGCGCACGAGATCGTAGCCCGCAACGCCGACCAGTCCGCCTGGCAACGGCACGCCTGGAATTCGTGGGCTCGGCTGCGGCGTGTGCGCAAGCGCATCACGCAGCGCCTGCAACAGCTCCGATTGCGAATTGGGTGCGGGACCCGTGCGACCGTTGACGGTCAGCCCCCGCCCGTCGAGACGCACCTCGGCGCAATCGCCGAAGCCGATGAAGGAATAGCGCGCGAGCCGCTCGCCGCCCTCGACGCTCTCCAGCAGGAAGCGCGGCTTGAACGGCTTGAGCTTGAGATACGCCGAGACCGGCGTGTCCAGGTCGGCAGCAATGTCGAATGGCGGTTTCAAGCAGCAGCTCCTCCACGGCGACCTCGTTGCGCGAAGTCCGGGCGGGCGGCGATAAAAAACCCATCTCCGGATTCACGTTCGGAGATGGGTTCTTGGATTCGGAAGTTACGTTATGTACAGGTCCGGGCGCCCTTCTCCTTTTATGAGAGGCGCCACCACCATTTGCCAGAAATTACACGTCGTAACGACATGGCGGCGAGTATTACCGGCGTGCGCCCGGGGAGTCAAATGTCACGACTCCTTTGTCACCGCGGCGCGACTGAGTGATTACGGGCTCTTCCCTACGATGACTTCCTTGTTTGTCACCCACGGGGACCCCAATGAGAATCGCCGCTGCCGTTTCCGCAACGCTTTTGCTCGCCGCCGGCACCGCTCGCGCCGATGACGTGTCCGAGCTGCGCGAGCGCCTGGAAGCGCAGGAACAAAAGATCCGCGTGCTCGAGCGCAAGCTGGAGCTGCAGGACGAGGCCACGAAGGCCGCCGTCCCGACCACGCCCGTCGTGCGGGCCTCGCCGCAACAGGGCTTCCGGATCCAGTCCGCCGATGGCGCGAACGTCGTGCGACTGCGCGGCGTGTTGCAATTCGACGGCCGCTACTTTCCGGACGACGTGACGCCCGCGACTGCGGACACGTGGATCCTGCGACGCGTGCGGCCGATCCTCGAAGGCACGCTCAATGGCATCTACGACTTCCGCTTCACGCCCGACTTCGCCGCGGGTAAGGCCATCGTGCAGGACGCTTACATCGCGGCACGCTTCAAGCCATGGTCGGTACTGACAGTAGGCAAGTTCAAAGCCCCCGTCGGCCTCGAGCGCCTGCAATCGGCGACTGACATCCGCTTCATCGAGCGCGGTTTGCCGACGAGCCTGGTGCCGAACCGCGATCTCGGCGTGACACTCGGCGGCGATGTAGCGGGCGGAGTGGTCAACTACGCAGTCGGCTACTTCAACGGCGTCACCGACGGCGGGAGCAGCGACGCCAACACGCCGACACCGGACGCCGAGAACGATACGAAAGGCGATTGGACTGCCCGCATCTTTCTCCAGCCGTTCGTCAACTCGGACAACTTCGCCCTGCGCGGTCTCGGCTTCGGCGTCGCCGGCACGTTCGTCGATTCGACGGGCAGCACCACGACGACACTGCTGCCCAGCTATCGCACGCCCGGCCAGCAAACGTTCTTCAGCTATCGCGCGACGACGGCCGCCAGCGGTACGACTCCTGCGGTGAACGGCACGTTCGCCGACGGCGAGCGGTTGCGCTGGACGCCGCAGGCTTATTACTCCATCGGCAGCTTCAGCGCGCTCGGCGAATACGTGAACGTTTCGCAGGACGTCACGCGCGCGACACCAACCGCGGGCTTGCGCTCCGCCACGCTCGATCAAACGGCATGGCAAGTGCAGCTCGCGTGGTTCGCGACGGGTGAGGACGAATCGTTCCGCGGCTACACGCCCGGCTCGGTGTTCTCGCTGGAGAACCATACGTGGGGCGCGCTGGAGCTGGTCGCGCGCTATCACGAGCTCGACATCGACGATGACACGTTCGTCGGCGGCGCGAACTCGTTCGCCAATCCCGACAGCGCCGCCAGCAAGGCGACCGCGTGGGGCGTCGGGCTCAACTGGTATCTCAACCAGAACTACAAATGGTCCGTGAACTACGACGTCACGAGCTTCGAAGGCGGCGCACCCGGCGGCGCGGATCGGCCGGACGAGAAAGCGGTGTTCACGCGCTTCGGCCTGCAGTTCTGAGCGAATTTCTCTGGAGGATTGATCATGCTCAAGCATCTTCGAATCGTTACCGCGAGCGTAGTGCTCGCGCTCGCGACGCCGTTCGCGCAAGCGAAGGAAGTGACGCTGCTCAACGCGTCGTATGACCCGACGCGTGAGTTGTACGTGGAGTACAACGCGGCGTTCGCGAAGTACTGGAAAGGCAAGACCGGCGACGACGTCACGGTCAAGCAATCGCACGGCGGCTCGGGCAAACAGGCGCGCACCGTGATCGACGGTCTGCCTGCTGACGTGGTCACGCTCGCGCTCGCGGGCGATATCGATGCGGTGGCCACGAACGGCAAGCTGTTGCCGGTCAACTGGCAATCGCGTCTGCCACATAACAGCTCGCCATACACGTCGACGATCGTGTTCCTGGTGCGCAAGGGCAATCCCAAGCACATTCGCGACTGGGGCGATCTCGTGAAGCCGGGCGTGGCTGTCATCACGCCGAACCCAAAGACTTCGGGCGGCGCGCGCTGGAATTACCTCGCGGGCTGGGCGTGGGCTCTGCAACAGCCCGGCGGCAGCGAGGCGACTGCGAAGGAGTACGTTCGCAGGCTGTTCAAGAACGTTCCGGTGCTCGATACAGGCGCGCGCGGCGCGACGACCACATTCGTCCAGCGCGGCATAGGCGACGTGTTGCTCGCCTGGGAAAACGAGGCGTTCCTCTCGATCAAGGAGCTCGGCGCGGACAAGGTGGAGATCGTCGTGCCGTCGCTGAGCATTCTGGCGGAGCCGCCGGTAGCAGTCGTCGACAAGGTCGTGTTGCGTCGGGGCACGCGCGAAGTCGCGACCGAGTATTTGCAATATCTGTACTCGCCGGAAGCGCAGGAGATCATCGCGAAGAACTTCTACCGCCCGATCGACGAGCAAGTCGCGGCGAAGCACGCCGGGCAGTTTCCGCAGATCAAGCTGGTCACGATTGCCGACTTCGGCGGCTGGGCGAAGGCGCAGAAGACTCACTTCGCCGACGGCGGCGTGTTCGATCAGATCTACGCGCCGACGGAGTGACGGCGCGTGGCTCTTTCCTTCAACGGGCGATCGCCTGCGCAGTGACCTGGTCCTGCAGGCGATCGATGAACCAGTTCGGATAGACCGGCGACAGGGCCGTCGCCGCGTCCAGCTCGGCCAGCTCAGCCTCCGTCAGCGTGACGTTCGCCGCGCCGAGGTTGTCATCGAGCTGATGCAACTTGGTCGCACCGATCAACACGCTCGTCACGTCGCGCTTCGCGAGCAGCCACGCGATCGCGGTCTGCGCGACGCTCGCGCCGTGCTCGTCGGCAATCTTGCGCAGGCGCTCGACCAGCCGGAAGCCATGCTCCTTGTCGAACGGCAGCAGATCGAAACCCGAGAAGCGATTGTCGGGATCGCAGAGCGTGGCCCGCGTGTACTTGCCGCTCAGGAAACCTGAAGCGAGCGGGCTCCAGATCGTCATGCCCAATCCGTAGCGACGCATCATCGGAATCACGTCGCGCTCGACGTCGCGACCGAGCAGCGAATAGTGCATCTGCCCGTGTGTGAACGGCGCGAGCTGGTTCGCCTTCTGGATTTCCAGCGCCGCCGCCACTTTCCAGGCGGACCAGTTCGAGCAACCGATATAGCGCACCTTGCCCGAGCGCACGACTGCATCGAATGCGGCGAGCGTCTCTTCGAGTGGCGTGAACGGATCCTCGCGATGCGCGATGTAGACGTCGATCCAGTCCGTGCCGAGCCGCTGCAGACTTTCATCGACCGACCACAGGATGTGGCGACGGGAGAGCCCGGATTGAGTCACCGCCGTGCCGCTGCGCATGCCGACCTTGGTCGCGATCACGACGTCGTTGCGGCGCGACTTGAGTGCCTGGCCGAGCAGCGTCTCCGACTGACCGTCGGCGTACGCGTCCGCGGTGTCGAAGAAGTTCACGCCGGCATCGAGCGAGCGGGAGACCAGCTCGTTCGCGGCCGGCGCGCCGACCTTGTAGATGCTGGCGTAGTCCTGATTGCCGGAGGTGAAGGTCATCGCGCCGAACGCGAGGCGCGAGACGACGAGACCGGTGTTGCCGAGCGTGGCGTACTGCATGACTGACTCCTGGAGAAGCGGTAGCGATTCATTGGCGTGCAAGGTAGCGCCCGCGGTTGTTTGGATAAACCGCCTGCAGGAGAATGGGCTGTGAAGATGAACTTTCTAATCTGATCGAGCCCGGCATGGCACGCAGCGACGGTTTCAGCGGGTTGTCCGAGTTTTTATCGGTAGCGAAGCACGCGAGCTTTCGCGCAGCTGCCGCAGAGCTTGGCGTCACGCCGGCAGCAGTGAGCCAGGCGATTCGCACGCTGGAGACGAAAACCGGGCTCGTGCTCTTTCAACGCACCACACGACGGGTGGGACTGACGGAAGCCGGCGAGCAGCTGCTCGCACGCGTGCGGCCCGCCGCGGCCGAGATCGCTGGAGCATTCGCAGCACTCAGCGACTTGCGCGAGCGTCCCGCGGGATTGCTGCGGCTGTCCGTGCCGCGCGTTGCCGTGCCGCTGGTGATCGAACCGATGCTTGCGGATTTTCGGCGCGCGTATCCGGACGTCGCGGTCGAGATCGATGTGAATGACGCGGTCGTCGAGCTCACGACGAACAACCTCGACGCGGGCATCCGTATCGGCGAGCAGGTCGAGCGCGACATGATTGCCGTGCGCCTGACGCCGGATCTGCAGTGGTCGGTGCTCGGCGCTCCGTCTTACTTCGCCGCGCGCGGTCGGCCGCGCACGCCCGAAGAGCTGACGCAACACGAGTGTATCCGCTATCGATTCCTCACCGCCGGCTCGATCTATCGCTGGGAGTTCGCGCGCGGCGGTCGGGAGTTTTCCGTCGACGCGCCGGGCGGCGTCACGGTCAACGACGGCGATCTGATGATGATGTGCGCACTCAAGGGAATGGGACTGATCTACACGGCCGATCTGTTCGCGTCGCGCGAGCTGGCGGCGGGCAGGCTGGAGCCGGTGCTGGAGCAGTTTCTGCCGAAGACGCCCGGGTTGTTCCTGTATTTCCCGGCGCGGACACAAACGCAACCGAAGCTCCGTGCATTTATAGATATGATGACCGCGGGCAAGCGTCGCGATGCAGGTCGAGCTTCGGCTCGACGCAACCGGCGCTAGTCGAGGTCGAGCATGAGTTATGTGAAGGCTGCTGCATCGTTGGTCGCGCTGGGCGTGCTCTGCATGCTCGCGAATACGCCGTACGCAGCGGACTCGCCGCCGACCCTCAAGCAATACGCCTTCGAGCTCGAGACTCTGAACTCCAGCGACAAGGTGCGAAAGGGTCGCACGTCCTTCGACGGCAACACTGTGCAGTTCAACATCGCCGCCACGATGTCCGACGACGAGCTCGCATTCGTCAACAACCTGCTCGATGACTTTGCAGCGACGCCGCCGGATGACGAGGGCTATCGCAACTTCACGATGTCGAACGGCACGCGCGTGCGGGTCGGCGGTTTTCGCGAGAATGAAGCCGTGAACGGCGCGGCCGTGCCGAGTCTGCCAGTC
Source organism: Steroidobacteraceae bacterium (assembly GCA_035493235.1). Lineage (GTDB taxonomy): Bacteria > Pseudomonadota > Gammaproteobacteria > Steroidobacterales > Steroidobacteraceae > Steroidobacter. Next base: position 2,570 of record DATJIP010000085.1, on the reverse strand, counting down.
GAGTTCTCGGTTGCGGGTGAATTCTCGCCGGCCGAAGCAGCGGTAGTTTTGCAGATTACGGCCGAGGGCAATCTGTTCGTCGCCAGCAGCAGCGATCCGACGCTGGCGGCGACCAAGGCGCAGGTCGTCGACAAACGCTTTCTCAAGAATCACAAGAATTATTCGGTCACGCCGGATGAGAACGCGCTGGCCGAGTGGATCCGGAAAAACATCCCGCCGGGCGCAGCCGGCGAGGCGCGCGGCGACTAGTCCTCGTCGTCGTCTTTCTTCTGCTGCTCGAGCCGCTTGCGGATCTGCATCCATTCTTCCAGGCGCTTGAGGTCCATCGGCTTGCGCGCCGCCGGCGCAGTCGGTGAAGACTGCTGCATCCGTCGCTGCGTGTTGCGAGCGTTGTCGTACGGATTGCCGCCAGTACTCTCGCTGACGCTGTCATAGGGATTGAAGCCGCCGACCGGCTTCTTCGGCTCGGCGGCCTTCTCGCTCAGCCCGGACGGACGTTGATGCTTCGCCGTCTCCGCGATCGACAGATCGCCGAGGTCGAGCTTCTTGAGCCGCTGCGTGGTGATGTCGCGGCTGTAGACGCCGGTCTCGAGCTTCCATTCCCACACGGTGTTACCGCGCTCGTCGACGCCGGCGCGACCCGAGCGCTTGTCGTCGGGAGCCACTGGCGGCTTGTCTTTCGGGTCGCTCATGACCGCCCGATTGTCTGCTTCGACCGGCAGCGACGCAACCAGCCGGCTGGCAGCATTGCAGAGCGCGTCACACGCCCCCACACTCAGCTGCCGTTATGTCAGTCGCTCTCCTTCCTTGAATCCCAGAAAGCGCCAGCCGGTTCTCGGCGAGCCCAGCCTCAAGCGCGGCTTTCTCGGCGTCTTCGCATACAGCTACCGCGCGCTGGAGCTGGTGTGGACGACCAGTCGCACGCTCACGATTGCGTTCGCGATCCTCACGCTGATTGCAGGTACGTTGCCGGCGGCAGTCGCGTACGTCGGCTCGCTCATCGTCGACGCCGTCGTCGCTGCGATTCGGTCCGATGAGCTGCATCGCGCCGCTCTGACTCAGCACGCACTGTTCCTCGTCGTATGCGAAGGATTGCTGGTCGCGACAATCGCCGGCGCCCAACGCGGTATCTCGCTGTGTCAGTCGCTGCTGCGTGCGCAACTCGGTCAGCGCGTGAACGTCATGATCCTCGAGAAGGCGCTGACGCTGGAGCTCGAGCATTTCGAGAACTCCGAGTTCTACGACAAGCTCACCCGCGCGCGACGCGAAGCGTCGAGCCGCCCGCTCTCGCTCGTGATGCGCACCTTCGGCCTGGTGCAGAACGCGATCTCGCTGATCAGCTTCGGCACGCTGCTCTTCAACTTTTCGCCGTGGGCGGTCGCGCTGCTGGTACTCGCGGGTCTGCCCGCATTCCTCGCCGAAGCGAAATTCTCCGGCGACAAGTTCCGGCTGTTCCTGTGGCGCTCGCCGGAAACGCGCATGCAGCTGTACCTCGAAACGGTGCTCGCGCGCGAAGATCATGCGAAGGAAGTGAAGCTGTTCGGGCTCGGCCCGCTGTTCCTCGAGCGTTATCGCGCCATCTTTCGCAAGCTCTACGCCGAGGATCGCGATCTGACGATCCGCCGCGACACGTGGGGCTTCTTTCTCGGTCTCATCGCGACCGCGACGCTGTACGCCGCGTACGCATGGATCGCGATCTCGGCAATCGCCACGCGCATCACGCTCGGCCAGATGACGATGTACTTGATGCTGTTCCGTCAAGGTCAGTCGGCCGTCTCGGCGATTCTCTCTGCGGTCGGCGGCATGTACGAAGACAATTTGTATTTGTCGACGCTCTACGAATATCTCGAGACACCTGTCGACAGCACGCCAGGCACCGTCGTGCATGGACCGCATCCCGAAGATGGTGTGCGCTTCGAGCAGGTGAGCTTTCGCTATCCCGGCGCGGAACAACTGTCGCTCGTCGATATCGATCTGCACATCAAGCCAGGCGAATCGCTCGCGCTGGTCGGCGAGAACGGCTCCGGCAAGACGACGCTGATCAAGCTGCTCACGCGGCTCTATCAGCCGACTGCGGGCCGCATCCTGCTCGACGGCAAAGACCTGCGCGAGTGGGACGAGGCGGCGCTGCGTCAGCGCGTCGGCGTGATCTTCCAGGACTTCGCGCGCTACCAGCTGCTGCTCGGCGAGAATATCGGCGCCGGCGACGTGCAGCACTTCGAAGACGAGCCGCGTTGGCGCGAGGCCGGCGAGAAAGGTATGGCGCAGCCGATCGTCGACACGTTGCCAGACGGCTATCGCACGCCGCTCGGCAAATGGTTCAACGACGGCCGCGAGTTGTCGGGCGGTCAGTGGCAGAAAGTCGCGCTGTCACGCGCGTTCATGCGTTCGCGTGCCGACATTCTCGTGCTCGATGAGCCAACGGCGGCGATGGACGCAGGCGCAGAGGCCACGGTGTTCGAGCATTTCCGCACGCTCACGCGCGGCAAGATTGCGATTCTGATCTCGCATCGATTCTCGACAGTGCGGATGGCGGACCAGATCGTCGTGATCCAGGAGGGTCGCATCGT
>DATJIP010000084.1:0-77768 GCA_035493235.1 Steroidobacteraceae bacterium | reverse complement strand
CGACTCCTTGCATGGCGAGCGCCCGGCCGACGGCCAGTCCGACGACACCACCGCCGATTACTGCAGCTTCGATGGAATCCATGTGAGCGATCGTGCACGCACGGCGGCGCGCATCGCAAGCCGACTGTTTCACGAATCGACGAGCGAGGATGCACGGCGATCCGCGCCGGGGACCGGCCCGATCGGCGCAATGTATCCGGCGTGCCTGCGATCCTCTCTCGCTCCCGTTCCTCATCCGTTGACTTGACAACAGAAGCGCAACCTGTACTCGCACGTTGCGTTTGCGGCTGTCGGCAGATGCAGACATCGCAGCGTTACGTCGGCGAACAACGACATCATGAGCCACGCGCACTCTTAATGTAGGCTCGCGCGGAACTAAGATTTTTCTACAAGCGTTGGATGGCGGGCGCGACACGCGAAGGATCGAGTCGCAAGCGTGACGTTCTTTTAATCGTCACATGTTTCTGGTCCAACATGGTTTGCGAGGAAGCGCGTGTCCGTATTTGCTCCGCCCCGACATCGTAGAGTGATGTCGCCGGCTTCGATTCTGCAATCATTGCAATCGCTCGTTCGCTCGCGCCGCACACTCCTTCGGCAAATATCTAGCCGCGTGATGCTCGCCGCACTCCTGTGCGGCGCCGGCACGGCTGCAACATTTGCACAGAGCAGCGGCCCGGTGGCGGCCTATTCGTTCGATGCCGGCTCCGGCACCACCGTCAGCGACGTCACGGGGCACAACAACACGATCAACTTGCTCAACGGCACGGCGTGGAGCACGGGCAAATACAGCCGGGCTGCGTCATTCGACGGTAGCAACGACTACGGCGTGGCGGCCGCTGCGAACTCCGCACTGAATCTCACCGGCCGCAGCTTCACGCTGTCCGCGTGGGTCAATCCGCGCTCCAACAGCGGCTGGCAGCTCATCGTCGACAAGCCCTACACGTCCAGCCACAGCTGGCCATACTTCGACTGGTCGATGCATCGCGAGGACTCGACCGGACGGCTGAACGCATTTCTGGGCTGTGAAGGCGTGCAGCGCCCGAGCAATTCGTCCATTCCGCTGAACACCTGGACGCATGTCGCGGTGACGTACGACGGCACCGCCTTGCGTCACTACATCAACGGCGTGCTCGATCGCACGACAGCCGTCTCCTGCGCGGTGACCAACACCAACTCGCGCCCGATCCGCATCGGCGCGAACGGCGGCGGCACCGAAGTGATGAACGGCCTGATCGATGACGTGCGCATCTACAATCGGCCGCTGTCTGCTGCCGAGATCCAGACCGACATGGCTTCGCCCCTCGGCAGCGCGACCGCGTCGCCTGACACCGCGGCGCCGACGGTCACACTGATCTCGCCGGCGGCCGGGACAACAGTCAGCGGCACGGTGAATATCACCGCCAATGCCTCAGACGATATCGCCGTGATCGGGACTCGTTTCAAAGTCGACGGTATCGATATCGGCTCGGAAGATCAGAGCGCGCCCTATTCGGCCGCCTGGAACACAACTCAGTTGAGCAACGGCAATCACACGCTGACGGCGACGGCTCGCGATGCGGCGGGCAACGTCACGACGTCGAACCCAGTGACCGTCAGCGTCAGCAACAGTGTGGCGGCGCCGGCTGCGTCGGGCAGCGGGCCGCTCGCCGCGTACTCCTTCGACGCCGGCTCGGGCACGACGGTCGTCGATGTGAGCGGCAACAGCAACACGCTGAATCTGGTGAACGGAGCGGCGTGGGGCGGTGGCAAGTACGGCAATGCCGTGTCGTTCGATGGCAGCAACGACTATGGCGTGGCGGCCGCTGCGAACCCCGCACTGAATCTCACCGGCCGCAGCTTCACGCTGTCCGCGTGGGTCAATCCGCGCTCCAACAGCGGCTGGCAGCTCATCGTCGACAAGCCCTACACATCCAGTCACAGCTGGCCGTACTTCGACTGGTCGATGCATCGCGAGAACTCGACCGGACGGCTGAACGCGTTCCTGGGCTGCGAAGCCGTGCAGCGCCCGAGCAACTCGTCCATTCCGCTGAATACCTGGACGCATGTCGCGGTGACGTACGACGGCACCGCCCTGCGCCACTACATCAACGGTGTGCTCGATCGCACGACAGCGGTCTCGTGCGCGGTGACTAACACCAACTCCCGCCCGATCCGCATCGGCGCGAACGGCGGCGGCACCGAAGTGATCAACGGGCTGGTCGATGATGTGCGCATCTACAATCGGCCGCTGTCCGCTGCCGAGATCAAGACGGACATGGGCACGGCCCTGAGCGGCGGCTCTGTGCCCCCGCCTGACAGCGCACCGCCTTCGGCGGTGATCACGGCTCCGGCGAACGGCGCCGCAGTCAGCGGCACGGTCAACGTGAGCGCAAGCGCGTCCGACAACGTCGGGATCGTCGGCGTGCAGTTCAAAGTCGATGGAGTCGGATACGGCAGCGAGGATCAGAGCGCGCCGTACTCGCTCGCATGGAGCACCACGCAACTCACAAACGGCAATCACACGCTGACTGCCATCGCGCGCGACGCGGCGGGCAACAGCGCAACTTCATCGGCCGTCACAGTCAACATCAACAACGGCAGCACGACGCCCGCCCCTACTGTCTCGTTGACGGCGAATCCCTCGAGCGTGGCAAGCGGTGCTGCCTCGACATTGAGCTGGACCAGCACGAACGCGACGGGCTGCGTCGCTGCTGGCGCGTGGTCGGGCAACAAGGCGACCAACGGCTCGCAGTCGACGGGATCCGTGAGCAGCAGTAGTACGTACACACTGAATTGTTCGGGCGCCGGCGGCAGCACATCGCGCTCAGTCACTGTGACAGTTGCGGCCGCGTCACCGGCGCCCTCCGTAACACTGAGTGCGAGTCCGACCAGCGTGCCGAGCGGCGGCAGCTCCAATCTGAGCTGGTCTTCGACTGATGCCAGCTCGTGCACGGCGAGCGGCGCGTGGAGCGGCTCGCGGTCGACCTCGGGCACTGCCAGCACCGGCGCGCTGACCAACGCGAGCAATCTCTTCACTCTGAGTTGCAGCGGTCCTGGGGGTTCGACCAGTCGCTCGGCCACCGTCACCGTACAGGGCAGCAGCGCAACGTCGGGCCTGGACTTCCCCGGCAGCGCCGCGACCAGCAACACGATCCGCTTCCGCTTCACCAATCCGCTGGCGATCTACCCGGCGACCTACATCTGGCGCGTCTATCCGCGCCAGCAGGCCGGCTACTACACCGCTTTCTTCTGGGGCAACGACGGCGAGTTCGGCTGGGGCGGCGTCTACGGCACGGACACGTACTACGGGGCCCATCCCTATCCGCCGAACGGCTCCATCGGCACGACTCACAAGTGGGAGATCTCGGCGTTCGGCAACGATTTCCTGAGCGGCGAGAACGTCGTCTATGACCGGTGGTACACGCAGGCGCTGCGGGTATGGTCAGACGGCTCCGGCAAGCATCACGAGTATTACTGGGACTTGCCGAATACCAGCCGCGTGATTCGCGTCGACCTGCCCGCCGACTACGGCAACATCAATCCGCCGAATCCGGCGCTCACCTGGGGCGATGCGCCGTGGTCGCCCTCGAACGAGATCATGAACGGCATCATGCGCGGCATTCAGATCTACTCGACCCCCCTGAGCGTCAGCGACATCCTGAGCGAGTCCAACACGCCGCTGTCGACCGCGCCGGGCACCTCGAACATCTGGTATCTCAACCTCAATCCCACGCCGAGCGATATCTCCGACAAATCCGGGCAGGGTCACAATCCCCAGTGGGTCGGTTCGGAACGTCCGCGTTTGTGGAGCGGCCAGTGAGCGGCGCCGCGCTCACCGGCGCGCGGCAGCTTGATTCGCCGTGACTTCGAGCTCGCGGATGTTGGCGTCGATGAAGAACTTCGCGGCCCAGTTGAGATACTCGAAGCGACCATAGTCGCCGTCGACCGGATACGAGCCCTTGACGCCGCCGTAGACGTTGCGTTGGGCTGGATCCAGACAGACGGTCCGCCGCACGAACGAGTTCGCACGAATCGCCGCATCGAAGAACGCGCGCTCGTTGGTCCACTCGAACAGATCGAACCAGCTCGCTGCAATCTGCACTGCCCCCGTGAGGCAGCTCCAGCTCACTTGCGGCGTCCAGTCGGCGGCAAATCTGCCGGCGAGAAAGCCATCCGGGCGCAGGCAGCGCGTCAATGGCTCGGCGAGTTTCACCGCTGCCTGCAGTACTGCTGGATTTGGCCGATGACGATGAGCCTCTACCAGACCCCGCAGCGCATAACCCAGCGTGTGCGTGAGCGGCCGTGCCGGATCGTTCAAGCAACAATCCGCCAGCCAACCGTTGGCGGCCTGCCGGCTCATCGCCCACGCGACCTGCCGCTGGCCCGCATCACCGTAGCCCTGCCCCGGCGCGACGCGGTCCGCCTCGAACATGCCCCACGCCACATGCGTCTCGTAAGCCTTGTCGCCTGGCGCCGCGAACGGCGTGGCGTGACGCCGCCAGCAACCGTCAGGATCCTGCGAGTCTCTGAGGAACACAGCCGCGCGGTGCAACGATCGCAGGTATGACTCGTCACCAAAATGCTTGTAGCCGGCTGCCAGGCCGATCAGGATCTGTCCCGTATTGAATGTCACGGACACGCGCGGGCTCGCGTCGATCACGCCGCCCTGAAAACCGCCATCGTCGAGCTGAATCGACACGAGCCAGTCCAGCATGCGTCGCGAGCGCGCCTCTGCATCGGGACGGTACGCACGGGCACGCGCGGTGAGCCACGTCGGCGCGATGTAGCCGGTCGTCTCCGGGTAGGACTTGCCCCAGCCGGAGACCAGGCTGTAGTGCCGCGCGACGCCGCCGTCGGCGCTTGCAGAAAGATCCTGCGCAGCGGCCAGCCAATCGAGCGATGCACGCAGGCAGCGTTCGGCGCCGCCGTCGGACTGCAGCTCGCGACGGCGATCCGTCTTCTTCTCAGCCTTCGCATCCGGCGGCAGATCGCGCCAATCCTGCAGCTCACGCACGAGTCGCGCGGGCATCAGACTCTTCACTACCTGTTTCAGCATTTTGTTCTCTCGTTCTCAGCGGATTGCGACAGCGCTCACCGTGAATCGCTGACTCGTGTGCGGCGCCAGCGTTTGCGCCAGCTGTTCGTCGTGGAAGACAGCGCAATTCGGCCGGGCCAGCGACTGCAACGCCGCCATCAGCTCGGCAGTCCGCGCGGTGGAGTCGAGCGCACTACCCTGCTTCCATCCGGCGAAGGCGTTGATTGAATCCGGGCTGCAGCGAACGTACAACGGCGCGCCGCTCTGCATAGGGACGCAGGCCGCTCTAGTTGCAGGCCGACGCCACGGCAACAGAGGCTGATCGGGCATGAGATGGCTGAGCACGAACGATAACGTTGCGTCGCGCGCGGCCAGGCCGCACAGCGGCAACTCACGGACGATCCTGTTCTCGAGCTCGCGCAAGTCGAGACTGTACCCCGGCGCGTCACGAGCACCGCCTGGCCGGCGCGCCAGGCTGCTGAGCTTCGACATGCGAATGGTCGTCGGCGCAAAGCCGAGCTGCTCGTGGAAGGAGGCGGACGCCTCGTTGTCGTCCGCGATCAGGCAAAAGACGCGATGCGCGCCGGCGGCACGCGCAACCGCGAGACCTTGCGACACCACGGCCTGCGCCAACCCGCGCCGTCGATGTTCCGGCTTCGTGAACAAGTTGCCGTACTGCCAGAACGCGCGGTCGAAACCGAGCGGGCCGAACGCTGCCCAGCACGCGGGTGTACCGTCGTCCGCCAGTGCTCCAACCACCAGCGTTTTCTCATGCCGCCACGAGAGCGCCCGCGGTCGCGTGGCCTGCGCCAGATAGGCGCTGTCGGTGCCGAACGCCGCTTGCCGAGCGTATCGGTAGCTCTCGCGCGGCTCGAAGACCCTGATTGGCAGTGCAGCCGCGGTCATGGGCGAGCAAACAGCCGTTTCGCGGCGCCCCACAGCGCGCCGGCGCGTCCGCCGAACTGAAAGCTCGCCGCTTCCAGCTCGATGCGCTGCGTGGCCTTGCTGAAGCCGCTCTTGAATCTTTCCAGGCCAGTGCCCGCCTGGTCCGTCCCGCCGAGGTTGAACGTACTGCGACCTTCGGCGAGCAGGCTCGTCGCGGTCTCGCTCAGCAGGAAGTGCGCCGCCCCGCATTCCATGCCCGCTGCGCTCGTGCCCTGCGTATGGTTGTAGCCGCCACTCGGCGCGAGCAGGATCATGTTCGACGACATGACCTGGTCGTTCGCGACTGCCTGAAACAACTCAGCCGCTCCCGTTGCGAGCAGCGCGCCATAGCTGCGGGCGTGCTCGACGAGACTCACTGCCTCGCCTCGTCCACGGCGCCGCTCCATCGATGCGTTCATAAGTTGCACGTGCTGCCGCAAGGCCTGCTCATCGCGCGTCCGGCGCAGCTGCAATCCTGCTTGGCGGCCGCGCTTGATCTCGTAGGCGTGGCCCTTGCGAGTTCCGACCAGCGCCTGCGGCGGCGCCAGCGCGATCACGAATTCCCAGCGCTGCTTGCGACTCGCCTCGCCGCTGAAACTGGGGATCGATCCAGTCTTCGCGGCGAAACTGCACACGTGTGCAAGCGTAACGCCGTGCGATCTGCAGAACGCGCGCAGGCCGAGCCAGAAGTCGTCGCCGGCCGCCTCCGGCAGCGCCGGCCGCGAGGGAATCTCCAGCGAGCAGGTCAGCCGTCCGGATCTCAGGAAGCCCGTGCAGCCGTGGACGATGCGCTCGCCCTCCGCCAAGCGAATGAGCACGGCGCGCTCGCCTTGCTGCTGGCGGCAGGCCGCGTACTCGGGGGTGTGGAACGGATTGGTCGGCTCGAGTCGCGACAATTCGCGCAAGCGTCCGATTGCCGGATCGAATTCAACGCCAAAGCTCGGCATCGTAACGCTGCGTCGGTGAGGCACTGTGAAGGAGCGGAAATTGTAACTGCCTGATTCCGGAATGTGGCACGTCCTTACGGGCGCCAGTCACAACTGTGTCATGGCAGTGGGTCGTCGACGCCACGCGCGCCGCGGGAAAGCGTGACGGAGTCGACATTCCGCGGCGGCGCGTCCGTAATAAGAGTGCGCCAGGTTGCCCTTGAGGGAAAGCATTGTAATGAGTCGAGTGCACGAGATTGTTGTCGGACCTCAGCTGTGGCGAAGCGTTCTGCGCGCTCTTGCGTGCACTCTCTTCGTAGCCGGCTGCGGCGGGGGCGGCGGCGAGTCAGCCATGACATCGGCGCCGCCGCCTTCCGGATCGCCAGCGCCGACGCTGACCGTCACGGCGACCCCAGCGAGTGTGCCGAGCGGCGGCAGCTCCAACCTGAGCTGGTCTTCGACTGATGCCAGCTCGTGCACGGCGAGCGGCGCGTGGAGCGGTTCGCAGCCGACTTCCGGCACCGCCAGCACCGGCGCACTGACCAACGCGAGCAATATCTTCACTCTGAGTTGCAGCGGTCCTGGCGGCTCGACCAGCCGCTCGGCTACCGTCACCGTACAAGGCAGCAGCGCTACGTCGGGCCTCGACTTCCCCGGCAGTGCGGCGACGTCGGGTACGATCCGTTTCCGCTTCACCAATCCGCTGCCTATTTATCCGGCGACTTACATCTGGCAAGTGTTCCCCCGTCAGCAGACCGGCTACTACACAACTTTCTTCTGGGGCAACGATGGCGACTTCGGCTGGGGCGGCGTCTACGGCACGGACACGTATTACGGTGCCCATCCCTATCCGCCGAACGGCGCCGTCGGCACGACTCACAAGTGGGAGATCGCCGCGATCGGCAACGACTATCTCAGCAGCGAGAACGTCGTCTATGACCGGTGGTACACGCAGGCGCTGCGGGTATCGTCCGATGGCTCCGGTAAGCATCACGAGTTCTACTGGGACCTGCCCAACACGAGCCGTGTGATCCGCGTGGATCTGCCCGCCGACTACGGCAACATCAATCCGCCGCACCCGGCGCTCACCTGGGGTGACGCGCCCTGGTCGCCCTCGAACGAGATCATGAACGGCATCATCCGCGGCATTCAGATCTACTCGACCACCCTGAGCGTCAACGACATCGTCAGCGAATCCAATACGCCGCTGTCGACCGCGCCTGGCACCTCGAACATCTGGTATCTCAATCTCAATCCGACGCCCGCCGACATCTCCGACAAGTCCGGTCAGGGACATCACCCGGAATGGGTAGGCGCGGAGCGGCCGCGTTTGTGGAGCGATCCGTAAGGTCGCACTCAGTGACCCACCGCTCACTGCGGCGGCGACGCTCCCGCTACAATGCGCCGCCCACCGTGAACTTGATCACAGAAGACGCGATCCCGTGACCAGCATACGCAGCAAGATGGCGACCGGTGCGCTGTGGATGGTGCTGGCCAAGCTCGCCGAGCGCTCGCTCGGCTTCGTCAGCACGCTCATCCTGGCGCGCGTGCTGGTACCGCACGACTTCGGCATCGTTGCCATGGCGATGACCTTCGTCGCGCTGGCCGAGATGCTCGGTGCTTTTGGTTTCGACGCGACGTTGATCCAGAAACAGACGACGGAGCGTGCGCACTGGGACACGGCGTGGACCTTCGACATCATCCTCGGCGTCGTCGTGGCGCTGGTGCTGACCCTGGGGGCGCATCCGGTAGCGGCGTTCTTCAAGGAGCCGGCGCTGGTGCAAGTCCTGCCCGTGCTGGCACTGGGCTCCGTGGCGCTCGGCTTCCAGAACATCGGCGTCGTGGCATTTCGCGCCGAGATGCGCTTCGACCGCGAGTTTCGCTTTCAGATCGCGAAGAAGCTGATCGGCTTCGTCATCACGGTGCCGTTGGCAATAAAGCTCGACTCGTATTGGGCGCTAGTGATCGGCCAGACCACCGGCCGCTTCGTTGCGACCGCGCTGAGCTACTGGGTCCACCCGTACCGACCGCGCCTCAGTCTCGCCGGCGCTGCCGACCTGTTCGGCTTCTCCAAGTGGCTGCTCGCGATCAACACCATCTCCTACCTGAAAGAGCGCTCCTCGGACTGGGTCATCGGCCGCCTCGCCGGTCCGGCCTCGCTCGGCGCCTTCAACGTGTCGTACGAGCTGGCGAGCCTGCCTAGCACGGAGCTGATCGCGCCGATCAATCGCGCGGTCTTCCCCGCATACGCCAAGCTCGCGAAAGAGAGTCCCGAAGCGCTGCGCGTGGAGTACCTCTCGGTCATCGCGATGATCATGCTGATTGCCGCGCCGGCAGTGCTCGGTCTCGCCGCGGTGGCACCGCTGCTGGTGCCGGTGATGCTTGGACCCAATTGGAGTCAGGCCGTGCCGGTGCTCATGCTGCTCGGGTTCTTCGGCTTCACCAACATCATCCAGAGCAACGCGCAGGCGGCCTACCTCGCGCTCGGGCGTGCCGACATTCCGGCCAAGCTCAACGCAGTGCACGTGGTCGTACAGCTCGGCGCGCTCGTCTGGTTCACTCGCCTGTATGGCGTCGTCGGCTCCGCCATTGGCTACCTGATCACGGCGGCCGTCATGATCCCGCCGAGCGTAGGCGTCGTACTGCGGATGCTGCACATCCGCGTCAGCGAATTTTTCGCGCAGATCTGGCGGCCAATCGCCGCTGCGGCCGTGATGTACATCGCAGTGCTGCTGTTCGTGCGCAGCGCCGCCACCGCCAATCTCAATACGTTTGCGCAGCTGCTTGCGCTGGTCGGCGCCGTCGGCATGGGTGCAATCATCTACATCGGTCTCACCGCTGTATTCTGGTGGCTCTGCGGCAAGCCGCCGGGCGCGGAACAGATCGTGATCAACCGAGTTACGCCGATAGTGACTCGCCTGGTGCCGCGTCGTGACACTCTCTCAGCCTGAACGCATCGCATGCCCGGTCTGCGGCGCTGCCCGCGCGCCGGATATCTTTTATGATTTGCGCGCGGTGCCGGTAACGGGCACCTCGATCTTCGACACGGCAGCCGCGGCGCGGGCAGTACCGACCGGCGACGTCGAGCTGACGACGTGCGCGCACTGCGGGTTCGTCTTCAGCGCCACCTTCGATCAGGCGCTCGGCCATCTCAGCGCGCGTTACGAGAGCTCGCAGGCCGCGTCCACTCACTTCAGCGCCTTCGCGCACTCTCTCGCCGACGACTGGGTGCAACGTTATCGGCTCGCCGGCAAGACCGTGCTGGAGATCGGCTGCGGCGGTGGTCATTTCCTCGGAGTCCTGCGGCAGCACGGCGTCGGCACCGCGATCGGCATGGACCCGTTCGCCGACGTGAGCGCGCCCAGCCGCGATCCGGGAGTACAGCTGATCGCTGACTCGTTCGACGCACGATCACTGCAGCTGCAGGCGGACGCTCTCGTGTGCCGACACACACTCGAGCACATCCAGGACGTCAGCGGGTTTCTTCGGCTGCTGCGTGAGTGGACCGGCGGCGATCGCGCGCGCGTGTTGCTGTTCGAAGTCCCGGATGCGCAGCGCGTGTTCGCGGAGCGCGCCTTCTGGGATGTGTACTACGAGCATTGCAACTACTTCACTGCAACGACGCTGCGCTACGCCTTCGAATCGGCCGGCTTTGACGTGCTGCGAGTCAACCGCGTCTACGATGACCAGTACCTCATCATCGAAGCGGTGGCACGCAAGGCAGGTGTGTCTGCGCCTATGCCAGCAGCCGCGGCCGAAGCACGCGCTGCGTGCCAAGCGTTTGGCCACCAGGTGCGCGCATCAATCGAGCATTGCCGGCGAGAGTTGCAACGACTGTCGGGCAGCGCCCCGCCGCTCGTGCTGTGGCAAGGTGCGGCCAAGACGGTCGGCTTTCTTGCCGCGCTCGGCGGGGCGAATGGCATCGACAGTGCCATCGATCTGAGTCCCGCACGCCACGGCAAGTTTCTGCCCGGCTCGGCGCTGGCGGTGCACGCGCCGAAACGCCTGCTCGAGCTGCGCCCCGGCAATGTCGTGCTGATGAATCCCGTCTATCTCGCCGAAGTCACGGCGCAGGTGCGTTCACTCGGACTGGACACGCACGTGCACTCGGTCAACGATTTGCTGGCCCCGCAACCCGATCGATAACCAGGTAGGAAGCCGTCGGGCTGAGCGGCGACCGCTTGATGGCGTACTTGTCGAGGCCGACGGCCTCGCGCAGCGCCACCGTCTCGCCCGGGAACGCCGGGAAGTTCAGCTCGTCGAAGCCGAGCACCGAGCCGCGCGTCAGGTGGCCGCCTTTCATCAGCATCTCGAGGCATTTGCGGGTCGGCTCGTACAGGTCCACATCGAAGTACGCCAGTGCCACGATCGTTTCCGGATGCTGCTCCAGATAGCGCGCCAGCGTGACGCTGCAATCGCCTCGCACCAGGGCGTGCTTGGTGATGTGCGGCAGCGGACATTCCGATTCGTGATACGACAGCACCTCGCCGAGAAACTTGTCGTAGTCGTCGGTGACGCCATATGCGCCATCCTTGACGATCGGGTCGGCACCGTCTTTCGAGTCGACGCTCGGAAACCCGGCGAAGGTATCGAATGCGACTACCTTGCGGCTGTAGTTGTACGGCTCGTAGATGCCGCGGAAGTTGGAGAACAGGCTAGCGTTCTGGCCCCAGCGCGTGCCGAATTCCATGACGACGCCGTGCACGGGCAGCGCCAGCTGATAGAGCTCGTGCATGAAAAGAATTCGCGACAGCAGCTGCCGGTTGAGGAACAACCCGAGATTTCCCAGCACCTCGTTCGAAGGCAGCGGATTGTCGTGGAACATCTGCAGGAATTTGTCACGTCGCTCCAGCTCTGCGCCGGAGGACCGCGAATGTGTCTGGATCGTGGACAGTCTCGATTTCATTTCGGCCAGTTTCGATTTCATCAGGTTCGCCCCATCCCCGGTCGAGTCTAGCGGGTTTGTGTGCCCTTCTGCAGGTTCATTGGTACGGGCAGGCAGTTGCACCTTCGGCCATCGAGCGGCGCGGACCCCTCGTGCTAGAGTTTTGCACACAAAACGTGCTCCGCGACCACATTTCTGCGAGACCGATCGGCCAAACTCCTGCGCTGACCACGGCTCGAAGAACTCGCGACAGCGCAGAGCGGAGTCTGGTGTCGGAAGGGACTACACAAATGAGCATTACTCCCGTTTATGTCAATCGATCGATCGGCGACGACGATCGGCGCACGCGCATCTTCGACGGCGCGCTGTTTCTTTACTCATCGCCGCCTGCTTCGACGAAGATGGTGGAGTGGGCGCGCGAGCTGATCCATGCGGCATTCAAAGACACGAAAGACGTGCGCCGCGCGCACGAGCAGCTGTCGGTCGGCGCGTTCGTGACCTGCGCCGGGCCACTGAAGTCGAAGTTCACCAACGAGCAGCGCACCAAGCAGCTGTGCCAAGAGCTGATCACTGCGATGGGCTGCGATCCAGAACTCACGTACTTCGACCTGCCGCGCCTACGCGTCGCGCCGCCCGGCAACTACCTCACCACAGGCGTCAGCTACTCCTACAAGCCTCATCGAGACACGTGGTACGCACATCCGCGTCAGCTGATCAATTACTGGGTGCCGGTGTACGATGCAGAGCCTTCGCACGTGATGTCGATGTTCATCGATTTTTTCCGCCAGCCCGTCAGCAACGCATCCGGCGAGTGGGACTATGATGAGTGGGTGAAGAGCGCGCGCTTCGCTGCATCAGAGAACATCGGCGTCGAGAAACGGCAGCACCCGGTGCCGCGCGAGGGTCTCGGCGAGACCACGGACGTGCGCATCGTGCAGAACGCGGGCGATCTGATGGTGTTCTCTACGTGTCAGCTGCACGCGTCGGCGCCCAACGAGATGGACCGCATCCGCTACAGCTACGACCTGCGCACGCTCAACATCGAGGACATGCAACAGGATCGCGGCCCCGCGAACCTCGACAGCAAGGCAACCGGCACGACACTGAAAGACTTCCTGCGCGTAAGCGATCTGAAACCGCTCGATCCGGCGCTGGTCGGCTCGCCGCCTGAGCCGGTCAACGCGCTGGCCGATCCGGCCTGACTGCCATGCCACGCAGCGCAGCTTCGCGAGCGATGAGCCTGGGACTGAGGGCAGGCGACTGGGTCGTGGTTCGCTCGAAGGAAGAGATCCTCGCCACGCTCGATCCTGACGGCCGCATGGACGGGCTGCCGTTTCAGCCTGAGATGTTCGCGTACTGCGGACGCAAGCTTCAGGTATTCAAGGTCGCGCACAAAACCTGCGACTCGACTCCGCATCGCACCGGCGGACGCCGCATGTACGACACCGTGCACCTGCAGGGCGCGCGCTGCGACGGCTCGCTGCACGACGGCTGCCAGGCCGACTGCGTATTTTTCTGGAAGGAAGCCTGGCTGCGCCGTGCCGACGGCAGCTCTCCACAGGTGATCGCTTCGGGCGGATGCAGCGAGGACACAGTGATGCGCGCGGTGCACGCGCCGGGCTGCGACCCTGCTGATCCGGTTTGGGTGTGTCAAACCACTGCTGTCTTCGAAGCGAGCGACACGCTGCGCTGGTGGGACTTGCGCCAGTACGTGCAGGACGTGACCAGCGGCAATCACAGCGCCTGGCACATGTTCAAGCTCATGCTGCTGGCGGGCTACCGCAAGCTTGCCGGTCTCGGCATGGGCTACCGCTTCCTGGTCGGTTTCTATAACGGGTTCCAGAAGCTGCGCGGCGGCAAGCCCTACCCCGAAGTCTTCGGGAAGATCCCCGATGGCACGTCGACGCCCGCGGAAACGCTGGATCTGCAGCCCGGCGAATGGGTGCAGGTGAAATCCCCGCAGGAGATCGGGGCCACGATCACAACGTCGGGCTTCAACCGCGGCATGCGCTATGACATGGAGATGGCGAAGTATTCCGGCGAGCGCTATCGCGTGCAGATGCGGGTCGACAAACTCATCAACGAAAAGAACGGCAAGATGGGACGGATGAAGAGCGCCGCCATCCAGCTCGAGAATGTCTACTGTCGCGCCGAGTGCACTTCCGCGCGGCTCGGTTGTCCGCGCGCTGTGAATACCTATTGGCGCGAGATCTGGCTCAAGCGCTGCGAAGCGCCAGCGCAGACCGCGCAGCAGCGCGACTGACCGCGCTCACACACTCGCTCCACCTTCCTGCAAGGTCAGCTTTGATTCCTTCGAACGGATGACGCTGAGGAAATCCCACGTCGCCCGCAGGCGCGCGCGGAACAACAGCAGCAGCGTGCCGACATACACGACAGCTCCCACAAGCACGCACGCGGTCGTGTAGATCGGCAGCGGCAGCGTACTCGACAGGAATGCACGCAGACCGAGCACGGCTGCAGCCATCACGATGCAGCCGACCAGAGCCGGTACGATCGCATTCAGCCACTGCCAGAAGTTGCCGTCGATCGCGCGGAACGCGATGACAAACGCCGGCAGGTTGACGAGGGGAAACAGCACCACCCAGGCCCACGCGATGCCCGACAGTCCCCAGCGCGTTCCGACGTAGAAGCCGAGCGGCAGCAACACCGCTGTCAGGATGCTGCACCACATGTTGGCCCGGAACCGTCCGGTCCACATCAACAGATGACTGATGAGCATCTGGCACGAATAGAACGCCGCGTAGACGCACAGGATGCGCAGCGGTGGCACTACCGCGTCCCATTGCGGGCCGAGCACGATCGCAACCACCAGGTCCGCAGTCACTGCCATTCCAAACGATACCGGCAGGGCCAGGTAGCAGAGCAGCTCCGTGAGCACCAGGAAATAGCGCCGGAGCTCGTGGCGCAAGTGCTGCACCGAGGAGAACACGCCCGGCACGACGCGACTGAGCACCGAGGAAATCTCCTGCGAGATCGTCGTGGAAAATGTCGTCGCGAACGAATACACGCCGAGCGCGTCCTTGCCGAGCATGCGCGCTACCACCGTCTGATCGGCCGACGAGTAGGCGTACCAGGCGAAGCGCGAGGCGAGGATGCGCCAGCCCTGCAGGAGCGGCGCGGAAAGCTGCGCGATCTGCCGTGGCCAGCGCAGCTGGAGTGGCGCCCACCACAGCAGCACGAGCGTCGAGACAGCGGCACCGGCCAGCGAATTGAACACCAGCGACCAGACGCCCCAGCCCAGATAAGCGCCCGCTACCAGCACCGTCTGGGTCGCGACGACCTGGATGAATTGCAGCGCGGCCAGCTTGCGGAACTCCATCTCACGCTGCAGCGTCGCGCGTGGGATCACCTGGACTGCGTCGGCGATGCACAGCGCGCTCAGGGCTGAGATCAGCGCGGCGACCTGCGGCTCGTGGAAGAATCCGGCGATGGGCACCGAAAGCAGGATGAACAGTCCGCACAGCGCAGTGCCGAGGCCCAGGATCAGACCGCCGAGCCGCGCCTGGCGCTCGCCGCCGATCGAGCGATCCTGCACCAGCACGGCGTCCATGCCGAAATCCTCGACCATGCGCACCAGGCCGATGGCGAGCATCGCCATGCCGACCAGACCGTAGTCGCCCGGACTGAGCAGGCGTGCCGCGAACGCCGTGCCTACCCAGCTCACGAGTTGCGCGCTCCAGCGCAGCACAGCGGTCCACGCCATGCCGCTGACGAGGGAGTGATCGACCGATACGGAATCAGTGGCCGGCGCAGCCGGCGACTCGGTGGACATGGCTGTGGTCAGGTGAGGCTTACTGCCACACCTTCCACGGGCATTCGCCCTTGCCGTCCATCCGGTCGAACGCGATCTTGTCCTTGAACGTATCCATCGCCTGCCAGAAGCCGTCGTACTTGTACGTCGCGAGCAGGCGCTTCTCGCGCAGGCGTGCGAACGGCTGCTCGACCAGCTCGTCGCCCTCGTTGATGTAGTCGAAGATCTCCTGGCGCAGGGCGAAGAAACCGCCGTTGATCATGAACTGGTTGCTGCGCATCGGACCCATCGCGGTAACGTATCCGTCATCGCTGGCCTCGACGGCGTGGAAGCTGTGCCACGAGCGCACCGAAGCGAAGCTCGCCACGACCTGCTTGCGGCGGAAATCGTCGATCAGCCGGTCGAGCGGCAGATCGGACAGGCCGTCCGCGTAGTTGGCGAGGAACTCCGACTCGCCCGCGAGATGCTTGCGCACCCGCAGAAGGCGCTGGCCGATGTTGGAATGCAGCCCGGTATCGACGAACGTGATGCTCCAATCGCTGGCGTCGGTGCTGTGCAGCTCGATCTCGCGGCCGCCGCGCCGCATGGTGAAATCGTTGGTCAGGCACTCGTCGTAGTTGCGGAAGTACTCGCGAATCATGTCGCCGCGATAGCCGAGAGCCAGCACGAAATCCTTGTGGCCGTAGTGAGCGTAGTAGCGCATCAGGTGCCACACGATCGGCCGGTGTCCGATGCTCACCAGCGGCTTCGGTACGGTATCGGAGTGCTCGCGCAAACGCGTGCCTAGACCGCCGCAGAACAACACAACCTTCATCGTTTACCCGCCTTTGGTCCGACGCTCAATAGCGCCAGAACAGATTGTCGTCGACCTGCCCGGTCTGCTTCAGGTACTTGAGCTGTTTGAGCCGCGTGAACGCGCGGAACTCGTACGTGTCCTTCGACATCTCGATGCGCTTGAACAGCTCGTACAGCTGCTCGGCGCCGCGTCGCGCCGTCCATTGCGCGCGGAAGCCCGGCAGCTGCGTGGCAATCTTCTTGAACGAGACGCGATAGCTGCGCGTATCGCCGGCGCTCTGGCCGATCGTCACCTCGCAGCCCGGAATGACGCTGGCAATGATCTCAGCAATCTCGCGGATACGATAGTTTTCGGAGTCGGCGCCGACGTTGAAGATCTGGCCGCTGACGCGCGCCGGGTCCGCCGCCAGCGTGCACTCGATGGCGTGGCAGATGTCGTCGATGTGCGTGACCGGCCGCCACGGCGTGCCGTCGCTGGTCATCGCGATCCGCTTGGTCGTCCACGCCAGCGCGCACAGGTCGTTGATGACGATGTCGAAGCGGATGCGCGGCGAGGCGCCGTACGCAGTGGCGTTGCGCAGGAAAGTCACGCAGAAGTTGCGGTCGGCCATCGGGCCGACGTCCTGCTCGACCTTCACCTTGCACTCGCCGTACGCCGTCTGCGGGTTGGCCGGCGAGGTCTCGTCGACCCAGTCGCTCACTGCCTTGCCATAGACGCTGCAGGACGACGCGTAGACGAAGCGCGGCACGCCCGCCTCTTTCGCCACCCGCGCAACCTTGAGCGAGCCGAGGTGGTTGATGTTGTGCGTCACCCCGGGGTCGTTCTGGCCGAGAGGGTCGTTGGACAGCTCGGCGAGGTGTACCAGCGCATCATGGCCGGCGACGTCGCCATGCTCGATGTTCCGCAGATCCTTGTTGATCGTGACCGGCATGCGACGCGTCGCGTGCTGCTCCGAATACAGCCAGCCGTCGCGGTACAGGCCGGTGTCGAAGCCGGTCACATCGTGTCCGTCGTTGATCAGACGCTGCACCAGGCGCGCGCCGATATAGCCATCCGAACCGGTCACCAGGATCTTCATCGCCTCTCCAGATGTGTCATTTGTGTGGCTGCCCGCCGTCAAAACTCAGCCGGAGCTTGCGCGCGTAAAACGCCTCTGCATAGCCGCTCTCGGCATTGCATTCCATACCGCGTACGCGCATGAGGCCGGCGAACAGCTCGGCCGTGAACCAGCGCTTGCCCGCCTGCGACGCGTAGCACGCGAGCAGCGTATCGATCTTGTGTCGCACGACCTGCTCGCTCAGGGGCACGAACAGCGCCGGACGCCCCAGGTCGCCATCGTACTTGGGGATCTCGTATTCCAGCACCAGATGATTGCGGAAAGTGTTCCAGGTCAGCTCGCAGATCGTGCGGTGATCCTGATGGCGGTCGTGCTCATGGTGCGTGAAGATAACGTCCGGGTTGCAGCGGCGCTTCAGTTCCTCGAAGCGCTCCTTGATCGCGGGCCATTCCATCGGGAAGAAGCCGTCGCGAAACTGCAGTAATTCGAGCTCGAAGCGCGCGCCAGCTGGCAGCAGCCGTGCGAGCGCCGTGCGCGTCTCGGCGGCGCGGACACTCTCGCCCGAGAACAGCACGACGCGCAATTGCACATGCGGGCACTCCCGCGCGAGCGTCGCCAGCGTGCCGCCACAGCCGATCTCCACGTCGTCGCAGTGGGCGCCGAGGATCAGCACCTCGCGTAACGACTCCCCCAACGGCAAGGACAGCATGCCGGCGCTCAGTCGAGGACTTTCACGGCGGGGATCGGCACCACGCAGCGCCCGCCCCACTCACGAATGTAGTTCAGCTGGCGGCCGATCTCTTCCTGCAGGTTCCACGGCAGGATCAGCACGTAGTCCGGCCGCGTCTGGCGGATCTGCTCGGGGTCGAGGATCGGGATGTGCGTACCGGGCGTGTAGCGACCCTGCTTGTGCGGACTGCGATCGACGGTGTAGTCGAGGAAGTCGGTGCGGATACCGCAGTAGTTGAGCAGCGTGTTGCCCTTGCCCGGCGCGCCGTAACCCACGACCTTCTTGCCGCGATCGCGCGCATCGACCAGGAAGCGCAGCAACTTGCGCTTGGTCTCCTTCACGCGCGCCTCGAAGGCGCCGTAGGTCGTCAGGTCCTGCAGACCACGCTCGATCTCCACCTTGCGCAGGCGCTCGACGGCAGGCGTGTTCGGGTGCGACGCGTCGTCTGCATGACAGCCGTAGATACGCAGCGAGCCGCCGTGCGTCGGTATTTCATCGACGTCGAACAGCCGCAGACCGTGGTGCGCGAAGATGCGCTCGACCGTGCCGAATGACAGATAAGAGAAATGCTCGTGGTAGATCGTGTCGAACTGATTCTCGTCCATGAGCTTCAGCAGGTGCGGGAATTCCATGGTGAGCACTCCGCCCTGCTTGAGCAGGATGGACATGCCGCCGACGAAGTCGTTGATGTCCGGTACGTGCGCCAGCACGTTGTTGCCGAGAAGCAGATCGGGCCGGCCGTGCTCCTGCGCGACCTCGGCTGCCGTCTTGCGGCCGAAGAACTTCACCGTGGTCGGAATGCCCTTGGCGACCGCGACCTCGGCGACGTTGGCGGCCGGCTCGATCCCACGACACGGCACACCGCGCGCGACAAAATGCTGCAGCAGGTAGCCGTCGTTGCTGGCGATCTCCATCACCAACGACTTCGGTCCGAGCCCGAGTCGCGTGATCATGCTCTCGGTGTAGCGGCGCGCGTGCTCGATCCAGCTGTCCGAGTACGAGGAGAAGTAGGCGTAATCCGAGAAGATGGCGTCAGGGCTGACGAATTCCTCGAGCTGCACCAGATAGCACTTGCCGCAGACGCGCGCGTGCAGCGGGTAGAAGCGCTCCATGTGATTCAGCTCGTGCGGCTCGATGTGCGTCTGGCACAGCGGCGACATGCCGAGATCAACGAAAGTGAACGACAACGGCGCGCCACAGAAGCGGCAAGGCGCATGCGCCGCCGCGGTGCCGGGCTGTGCTGTCGCCTGCGATCCGCTCGTTCCCATCAGCAAGACTCCCCTATGTTTGATCGCGACCTCACCATGCGTGCAGCCGCAGCTCGCGCAGCGCCTCGCCGGCCAGCGAGTTGCGTGCCCACACGAAGGATCGCAATGCGTAGTTCATCGCCTGAAACCAGTCCCGGCTCAAGAAGCGCACCAGACGCGTCGCACGCAGCAGCGCGAACTGATAGCGCCACCGCTGCCAGTGCAGCGGGATCGGTGCAATGTGCCGCTCGGCGTCCTGCGTGCTCTTGAGCGTGCTCGCAGTGGAGCTCGACATGCGGCGATAGAACAGGCGGTCCTCGAGCAACAGCCACTCGCCGAGCAGCGCCAGCTCGCTCATCAGCACTATGTCCGCACCCGTGAAGATTCCGACCGGTGAGACGCGCGCCAGAGCATCGCGCCGGATGACACCGTTGAATGCGTTGTTCAGACCGATCGCACTCTGCAACGTGATGAAGCGCGCGGCAGGCCGCGCCTGCAGCAGGTCGAAGTCGCGATCGTAAGCCCGTGCATCCGCGGTCGACTCCTCGAACAACCAGGTTCGGGGCGCCGCCAGCACTGCCGAGGGCTGACGCTCGAGCGCCGCGACACACTTCTCGAGAAAGGTCGGGGCACACAGGTCGTTCGATGACGCCCACTTGAAGTAGCGGCCGCGCGCGGCGCGCATAACGGCAAAGTAATTGCGGTTTGCGCCGATGTTCTGTGCGTTCGCGACCACGCGGATCCGCGCATCGGCTCGGGCGTAGCGCTGGCAGATAGCGAGCGTCGCGTCGGTGGAGGCGTTGTCGGAGATGATCAGCTCGAAATCGTGCAGGCTCTGGCCGAGGACGGACTCGATGGCCGCGCCGATCCACCGCTCGGCGTTGTAGACCGGCATCCCGACCGTTACCGTCGGCGCGTCACGCGACAAGTGGTGCGCCCCGGCTCCGGACGACATGGCTAGATCCCCAATCGATTCGTGCCCGCACATTGTGAAATTCCTACGGGCCGGGCGGCGTTGTCTGAGTTCACATCTGCCGAAACGCCGGGCCGAAATTATGTCATAGCCGCAAGCGGCCTCGCAGTACGACCAACGGTCATCGCGCGACCGGGCCGACTCACGCCGAGCGGCCCACGAGGATGACTCCGGCGCAGATCAGCATCGTGCCGGCGATGCGCAGCGCCGACACCTGCTCGCCGAACAGCAGGGCACCGCACAGCAGGGTGATCACGAATCCGAGGGCGACGAACGGGTAGGCGACGGAAACGTCCAGCTTCGACAGGACCAGCAGCCATAGCACCGCGCTCAAGCCGTACAGCGCGAAGCCGCCGAGCACGGCCGGATTGCTCAGCGCGCCGATCAGCCGCGAGACCCACGAGTCGGAGGCGACAGCGCTTTGCACCTCGGGGCGCATCATCCCGTACTTGAAGGCGAGCTGCGCGAGCGAGGACAACCCCACACTCACCAGCGCCAGAGCTACCAGACGAATGGACAGCATGACCTCAGACCGCGACGGCGACGGCCGCCAGTGATATCGCCAGCATCACGATACTCGCCCGGTCGCGAACGGCGTAGAGGAGCGGATCGTCGTGCATTTCTCCACGGACGGCCTTGAGCCACATCCGCGAAATCCAGTAGAGCAAAGTGCCGCACAGCGTCCACAGGAAATACGGTCGCGTATAGGCCCCGCTCACCGCGTCGCTGTTGATGAACAGCGCGAACACCAGCACCGCCGCGAAACCGGAGGCGGTGCCGAGCGACTGCACTACGCCGAGGTCCGACACCCGATAGTCGCGGCCGGATGCCGAGACTCGCTGCAGGTCTGCGAGCGCAAGCAGCTCCGAGTAGCGCTTGACCAGCGCCAGGCTGAGGAACATGAACATCGAGAACGCCAGCAGCCAGAATGACAGCACCACGCCGATCGCCACCGCGCCGGCGATCACGCGGACCGTGTAGAGACATGCCAGCGCCATGACGTCGAGCAGCACGAAGGTCTTCAGGCGCAGCGAATAGGCAGTTGTCGTGACGAGGTACACGAGCGTGACCAGAAGGAACGGCACGCTCACGAAGCTCGCCAGCAACAGCCCGCCGGCGGCGAGGAACGGCGCGACGACCAGGCCGTGGCTGATCGGCAGCGCGCCGCTGGCGAACGGGCGGCGGCACTTGCGCGGGTGACGTCGGTCGGACGGCAGATCCAGCAGATCGTTGATCACATAAATGGACGAGGCGCACAACGACACCGCGATGAACGCCAGGATCGCGTTGCGCAGGGCGGCCGCGTCCGCCCACAGATGCGCCGTGACCAGCGGCACGAACACCAGGAAATTCTTGGCCCATTGATAGGCGCGCAGCGCGCGCAGCCACGTGCTGATCGCGAAGCGCGGCGCCGGCCATTCCGCAATCGTCTGGGTCGCAGCACGCGCCTGGCGGGCGACGCTCGCGCCGGTATCGACAAGGATCGCGCCGGCCGCGCGGCGCCACACAGGCAGGTCGGCTCGATCGTTGCCGGCGTACCAGAATTGCTGGCCGCCGGAATGCTCGATGATCGCCGCAGCCTTGCGCTGGCCCTTCAGATTCACCGTCGCAGTGCTCGCCAGGGTTTCGTCAAACAGCGCTACGTGCGAGGCCACAGCCCGCGCCAGCCGCTCGTTCGCAGCGGTGGTCAGGATCAGGCGATGGCCCGAACGCGCCTGCTGTTGCAGCCATTCGACGAGCTCGGCCCGGTAAGGCAAGGTCCGCACGTCGACGCCGCCGGCCGCTGCCAGGTTTTCCTTCAGACAGGCTCGTCCGCGCAGCAGCCACCACGGCACGAACAGCAGGCGCAGCGGCTGCGCGCGCGCAGTCGCGAGCAGGCTTTCCATCAACAGGTCGGAACGGATCAGGGTGCCGTCGAGATCGACATAGATCGCATGCATGCCCGTCGCACCTTACCCTGTGAGCCGCCCGCCCGCCGCGGCCAAAAGGGCGAGGCGCCGCAGTCCTGTGTGTGGTTTTATGCAGCAGTATCACAAACCGCCGTGATTTATGTCACCGCTGCCGGGTCCCGGCGCGCTGAGAGCGTTCGGATGCGGACCATCTCACAACACCGCCAGAGAACGGATGCCCGTCACGGGTAGAGCAGTCATAATTCCGCGCCGCCGGCGCCTTCCGCCGGCCCTCGATCCGAGCCTCGCATGAGCGATCAGCTGCACGAACTGATTCTGAAGAGCGCCGCGCGCACGCCCGGCGCCATCGCGGTGACCCACAAGGGCGCAGAGCTTTCATACGAGGCGCTTGCGGCGCAGATCGGGCGTGTAGCAAACGGCCTGCTGGCTCTGGGCATCGCGCGACTGGATCGGGTCGCCATCTATCTGCCCAAGACGCTCGAGAACGTTTCCGCCATGTTCGGAGCAACCAGCGCGGGCGGCGTATTCGTGCCGGTGAATCCCCTGCTGAAGCCGCCACAGGTTGCGCACATCCTCAGGGACTGTAACGTGCGCGTGCTGATCACCAGCGAAGCGCGCGCGCGCGAGTTGCTCCCGGTGCTGCAGCAGTGCCCCGACCTGCGAGCGCTGGTGCTCACCGATCGCGAAGGGAATTTCCCCGACGCAGGTCACATCGCAGTCATGAGCTGGCCGGAGCTGCTGGCGATGCCCGCGCCGCGCCAGCCGCATCGGAACATCGACGGCGACATCGCCGCGATCTTCTACACCTCCGGCAGTACCGGGCGGCCGAAGGGCGTCGTGCTGTCGCATCGGAACATGGTCACTGGCGCGGAAAGCGTCGCTGAGTATCTCGGCAACGGCCCCGAGGATCGGCTGCTGGCCGTGCTGCCCTTCAGCTTCGACTACGGATTCAGTCAGTCCTCCACGGCGTTTCTCGTCGGCGCGCGCGTGGTGCTCATGGACTACCTGCTGCCGCGAGACGTCATCAACGCGGTGGCGCGCGAGCGCATCACGGGCCTCGCAGGTGTGCCGCCGTTGTGGTCGCAACTAGCCGACCTCACATGGCCCGCACAGATCAGCGATCACCTGCGCTACATCACGAACTCCGGCGGCGCGATGCCGGGAGCGACGCTCGCCAAGCTGCGCGCCGCGCTGCCGCGCACACAGCCGTTCCTGATGTACGGCCTCACCGAAGCGTTCCGCTCGACCTACCTGCCGCCCGCCGAGATCGATCGTCGCCCGGATTCGATCGGCAAGGCCATCCCGAATGCAGAGATTCTCGTGGTGCGCCAGGACGGCTCGCCGTGCGCGCCGAACGAGCCTGGCGAGCTCGTGCATCGCGGCTCGCTGGTCGCCCTCGGCTACTGGAACGATCCGGCGAAGACCGCCGAGCGCTACAAGCCGGTGCCGGGCCAGGATCCGGGTCTGGTGCTCACCGAGATGGCCGTGTGGTCCGGCGACACGGTGCGCATGGACGACGAAGGCTTCATCTACTTCATCGGCCGGGCCGACGAAATGATCAAGACTTCGGGCTACCGCGTCAGCCCGACCGAGGTCGAGGAGATTCTGTTCGCCAGCGGCCTGGTTGCCGACGCGGCCGCAGTCGGCGTGACGCATCCGTCGCTGGGTCAGGCGATCGTCGTGGTCGCTGCGCCGGCCGCCGGCGTGCAGCCCGATGCCGCTGCGCTGATCGCTGCGTGCAAAGGACAGCTGCCACTGTTCATGGTCCCGCACCATGTCGAATGGCGCGAATCGCTGCCGCGCAACCCCAACGGCAAGTACGATCGTGCGCTGCTGGCTTCCGAGTTGAAGGGGTTGTTCGTGAAGGATGCGAAATGAGCATCGACTGCATTCCTTCGCACGCGCCGCATCCCTTCTTCGACGTAATCGACGATTGCATCACGGTCGACGGACAGTCAATCGCGGACATCGCTGCCCAGGTCGGTCGCACGCCGTTCTACGTCTACGCGCGCCGTTACCTGAGTGAACGCGTCGCGGCACTGCGCGCGACGTTGCCCGCGCGCGTGCACATCCACTACGCGATCAAGGCTAACCCGATGCCGCAGGTCGTGCAGCACATGAGCAAGCTGGTCGACGGACTCGACGTCGCGTCCGCTCGCGAGCTGCAGGTCGCGCTCGACGCCGGCATGCGTCCTCGCGACATCAGTTTCGCGGGTCCCGGCAAGACACCCGACGAGCTCGCGCGCGCGGTGGCGGCAGGAATCACGCTCAACGTCGAATCGGAGCTCGAGATCGCGCGCCTCGCCGACATCGCACGGCAAACGCAGCAGCGACCGCGCGTCGCCGTGCGCGTCAATCCGGATTTCGAGCTGAAGACCTCGGGCATGAAAATGGCCGGCGGCCCGAAACAGTTCGGCATCGACGCCGAGCGGGTACCGCAAGTGTTGCGGGACCTCGCCGCCCTGCCGCTCGAGTTCGTAGGCTTTCACATCTTCAGCGGCTCGCAGAACCTGCGCGCCGAAGCGATCGTTGAAGCGCAGCAGAAATCGCTCGCGCTCGCGATCGAGCTGGCGCGCCACGCGCCGGCGCCGGTCACGTCGCTCAACATCGGTGGCGGCCTGGGCATTCCCTACTTCCCGGGCGAGAAGCCGCTCGAGCTCGCGTCGATCGCGGACAATCTGCGTGTGCTGAGCGAGCACGCCGCGCGCGAGCTGCCCGCGGCGCAGCTCATGATCGAGCTCGGACGCTACCTGGTCGGCGAGGCCGGCCTGTACGTGTGCCGGGTCGTCGATCGCAAGATTTCGCGCGGCCAGGTCTTCCTCATCACCGACGGCGGATTGCACCATCATCTCGCCGCATCCGGGAATTTCGGTCAGGTGATCCGCAAGAACTATCCGGTGCTGATTGCGAATCGTGTGCGCGGCCGCGAGCGCGAGACGGCATCTGTCGTCGGCCCGTTGTGCACGCCGCTCGATCTGCTGGCGGACCGCATGGAGTTGGCGCGAGCCGAAGTCGGCGACCTCGTTGCCGTCCTGCAAAGTGGCGCATACGGCTTGAGCGCCAGCCCGACGCAGTTTCTTAGTCATCCGCCGCCCGCGGAAATCCTGATTTGACGGGCTGCTTCGTGCGGGTTTTTCCCAGCTTTTTGCAGCCACAGCTGTCGCCGCCCAGACACAGTGGACGGCGCTAGCATGCGTCCTTGATACTTCCTCGCCGATGTCCGGGCAGTCCGGCGCGTTATGCAATATTGCACCGTTGTGCGCAGTAACAATGACGGTGATCGCCGTGCACACGAGTCGCACGGTCGCTTCGCCGGGGTGAAGTAATGAAGCGTAGAGATTTTCTGATTACATCCGCGGGCGTGACCGCAGGCACGGTCCTGTCGCCACTCGCTCTCGGGCAGACGAAGCCGTGCCCGCCGTCGACCCTGTCGGTCGAAGGCGGCACGAGCGCGACCACTGCCTGCACTCCTCCGGGCGATCTGGAAGCCGATTGGCAGCTGCGCTCCGGCCAGGATTCGTCGAATCCGCAGCCCGGCGTCGTGTGGTTCCACGACTTCCGCAGCGATGCGGAGGTGAACGCTTTCCGCTGGTCCGCCGGTGTCGGCGGCGGCAACGACCCGAATGCGCAGGGCAACCTGGCGTCGAATCTTCGTCGCATCACGACGGACGGAATGGCGAGCGGCGCGTGCCTGGAAATTCTGCGCGGACCGGGGTCGTCGGAGCCGTCGGTGTGGTGGCGTCCGTTCAGTCCGATGACGTCGCCCGGCAATGGCAAGAGCAAGAACGACCCCGGCGCAGCTGGCTCCATCCCGGCGCGGACCTGGAACGCGACGCAAGGCGGCAACGCGCTCACCGAGTGGAATCAGGGATGGTACGGCCATCCCTCCTACGCAAACGCCGATCCAACCCACTTCGAGGGCACGGACTTCTATCTGCAGGTCGTCTGCAAAATGGATCCGCGTCGCATCACCGGCGGTAACGAGGCCAACCGCGTCGGCAAGTTCATCTGGTTCAGCACTGCCGAAGGCGCGTCATCGCTGTCGAACGGCGAACATGTGATCTGGTCGTACGGTCACAGCGGCAACCAGGGCGATCACAACTACCTGCGTGTCTATTCGCTCGGAGTGACCGGCATCGGCGCCTTCGATCCGCTCGATGACGAGGACCCCAGCTCGCGCATCCAGCCAGGCAGCTCGTCTGCGGCGGACTGGTACTACTCAGGCGGCTGGGACACGCTGCTGTTCCACCTGCGGCTCGGCCAGCTGGGCGTGACGAGCGGCTCGAATGCGACGCTGCTGGAGATCTGGGCGGCACACCAAGGCGAGACCACCTACACGAAGGTCTGGAACCAGGAATATGGCTCGGGCGCATTCGAGAAGCGTAACGGCTTGCAGGCGCTGCTCCTCGCTGCGTACAACAACGGCGCGAACTTCCCGCAGCAGTTCTATCACCGCTACGCGCAAGTCATCTTCTCGAAGCAGTTCATCCCCTGCCCGCAGGTCTATGCCTGATCCTGAGCGTCGGCCGCTAGCTCGGTCCTGACTTCGTCGGCACGGCGCCCGCATCGGCGGGCGCCGTCGCTCTGCTCGGCGCCTTGGCACCGGCGGTAGCCGTCAGCCCCAGCATGACGATCACCAGCCCCACGTACCAGAAGCGCACCTCCATCTTCAGGTAGTCGACGAACATGTCGCCGAGCGTGATCGCGGCCAGAGCGGCGGCCATGGCCGGCACGAAGAGCGCCTGAAAATCTGCGCGCTCGCGCACGCGACGCCGCAGTGCCAACACCTTTTTGATGATCCAGACGAGCAGCGCCACGTAGCAGATCACGCCAGGAATTCCCTGCTCGACCAGCAGGCTCATGACGGTGTTATGCGAAGCTCGCGCGCGCTCGGCGCCCTCGCCAGTCAAATATTCGTCGGCGAGAAAGCGCGTGCTGAGGGAAGCGGTACAGCGGTGGCCGCAACCGAGCGGGTATTCGAGGAACATGCGCCACTGGGCTTCCATTATCACCAGGCGTCCGGCGCCCGTATCCACGCCCTCGACCTCTTCGCCGGCATACTGCAGCGAACCGATCCGCAGCCAGTACTCCGGATTCGTCAGCAGTGCGAACAACACTACCGCAAGTATCGACAGCACGCGGATCAGCTTGCTGTAACGCTTCGGCGCCAGGAAATTGAAGATGACGCCACCGAGGCCGGCGGCGAGGAAGCCGCTGCGGCTCTGCGTTGCGACCAGCGCGTTGACGAGAAACGGCATGCATCCCAGCAGCACCGCCCGGCCTTTCCAGTTGGTCGCCAGGAACAGTGCGGAGGCCGCGAAGATCCCGGTGACGATCTGGAGTGCGCCGGCGTTCGCCTCGTTGATGTCGGGGCCGCCGAAGCCCTCGAAGCGACCGCCCTCGTACTCCGAATAGACGATCCAGCCCAGATAGAAGCAGCCGAGCACGTGGGCCCAGAGAAACAGCCGGACGTGTTCCTCGGAATCCAGGCATTTGACGATCAGCGCCAGCAGCACGGCGTATTTCACGTAGATCGTCAGCAGCTCCATGTGCATCGGCCGGTCGAGCGCCCAGACGCTCTGCAAGCCGAGCCACGCCAGGAATGCCAGCAGCCCGATCATCACCGGGTGACTCATGATTGGTGGCGTCGGCAGCGATTTGCGCTTCATCAGCACGCCGAGCAGCGTGAAGGCCGCGGCCAACAGCGACCAGCGCAGGTCCGGCAGTGCTTGTCCCCACCAGCGCGAGGGCGGATGCAAGTACAGCATCAGGACATAGGTGATCAGGCCGTAGACGGGATGCCGTACCAGCGCGGCAATGCAGCCCGAGAAGTATGCGGCGAGGAACAGTACACTCGTCAGTGACAAGAGCAGCTCCGTGGTCTCGCTGTCGAAGCACGCGAGAGTGGGCAGATCAGCGGATCGGCGTCAACGTCCATTCGATCACAGGCAGAAATCGTAATCGCAGGCCGGCGGCGAGCTTCACGCGCGTACGCCGGCGCCGACGGGAGGCCACGTGCAGCGGGCACTATACTTGATCGCGACATTGATCCTGCTGCCCATGGTCGTGGGCCCGCTGATGCTCGCCTTCGGCCTCGAACGCTTCGAGCTGCGCCCGATCGCGCAGCTCATGGGCTGGACCGGCGTACTCGTGTTCGGCTTCCTGTGGTGTGGCGCCCTGTGGCTCTCGTTGCGAACGACGCGGGCACTTCTCAGTGGGCCACCACTGTCGTCGCTGTTCCAACCACGCGGCGCGTTGGTGCTCATCGTCGCGTGGTTGCTCGTGGCAATCTGGGCTGCCCAGTGGCTGCTGCTCTCGGCGCCGCTGAACGGAGTCCTGCAGGGCTCTGCCGACACGGCACAATTGCGTGCAGCGCTGAACCGAAGTGAGCCCGTCGCGGCCGCATTGGCAGCGAACAAAACACCCGAGCAGCTCTACGCGTTGCAGGTCATGGCGGCGCGCGTGCGCGTGGACAAGCCGCCCGTCTTCGCCGAGCACCCGTTCTGGTCGACTCTGCAGCGATACTCCGACAAATACGCGGTCGATCCGCGGCTCCTGCTCTACTGGGCCTACAGCAACAGCTTCTGGGGCGAGGCCGAAGCGGGCCGCGTACCGTTCCTGCGGGCAATGACGCCGGAAACGTTCCGCGACTTCGTCCAGGTACACCTCCCCGCCTGGTTCATCGAGGCTGGCTGGCGCCGTTGGCTGATCGAATCCGGATTCTTCCGGCGCACCTTCGGCGACGGACTCGGCACGAAACTGACCTACGCCGTGCAGAAGGCCACCTACGACGTTTCGATGGAGCCGTACGAGACCGAGCTGTACTCGGATCTGTTCGTGGTCGTGCGCAAGTACGAATCGGAATTTCCGGAACTGTCGCAGGCGCAGACCGCTGACCCGCTGCGCGCCGCGTTCCGCCGTTCGTATCTGCGGATCCGCGCCGATGCAGTCGTCGACCCTTGCGAGAACGCGTACGAGCCGCCGCGACGAACCGCCGAGTACTACGCCGCGTCGCGCGACGACCTGATTGCATTTGCGCGCGCGGCGTTCTACCTGTTCGAGCTCGATTTCGATTTTGCGACCCGTGTGCAGGCACTGGTCGCGCGTCATCTCGAGGAGAGCTTCCGCCAGTCGCTCGGCGAAGCCACGTGGGCGCAGCTTTCCGCCGAGCAGCGCGCAACGCTGCTTGGCATGCTGACCGACATCTACATGCCGAACATCGGCCATCTCGGCTACAACGTCTACACGGCCGTCGAACTGCAGTGCACGCCGCTTTCGTTCGTGCAGGCGGAAGCGAGCCGTGATGTGGATGCGCTGCTGCACGCGACCAAGCTTTGGCGGCCCGCCAACTACGAAGTGCTGTGGTCGGGTGCGGGCAATCGCCTGCGCCTGCTGAGCGAGGTGTGGAGCGTGGCAGCAGGAGCGCCGCTCGCCGGATTCAACCCGACCGAGACACTGGCGGACGCCGAGAAGCTCCTGGCTCACGAGTTGGACTAACCCTCGGCGGGCTGCCGCTGCTCGACACGTTGGGCGTCGGCAACGACGCCTTCGAGCACATTCGCCAGCAACCCTGTCAGGTCACGACGCGAGAATTTCATCACTACGTCGGGCGTCGGAATCGGCGCGCGCACCGCACGGATCTGCTCGAGGAACCGCAACACGCTCACCTTGATCGCTGGCGTGTCGTCGAGCGGGGCGACGTTCGTGATGCCAAGATCGTGCAGCAGCGCCCCGGTGTCGCCGCGCGGATCCGTCAGCCCGAGGATCGGTCGCGACGCATACAGGTACTCGTAGAGCTTTGCCGGGATCTGCTGATTGCAATTGCTCGCCTGGAGCAGCATCAGACCGTCGACGGCCATCATCTCGCGCAGCGCTTCCTGGTAGGGAATCGGCGGCAGCAACTGCACGATGTCGCTGAGGCCCAGGCGCTGCAGCTGCGGCTGGTATTCGCTTTCGTTGCCGCTCGCACGAAATCCGAAGTTGACGGAGTGCGCGCCGAGTCGGCCTTCGTTCTTCAACTCGGCGAGCGCAGCGAACAGATGCTGCGGATTGCGCTCACTCGGATACAGCAAGCCGCTGTGCAGGATCCGCAGCGGCCGATGCGGCTCCGGCGCGTGCGTCACGGCGGCGGGTCGCTCCGGAAACATCTCTGGATCGAAGCCGTTGGGAATCAACGCGACGTGCTCGCGCGGGTATTCCGGAAAGCGCTGCATGTACAGATCCTGCGTGCCGCGCGCGGTAACGACCACCCGCGCCGCGTTGCCGAAGATTCCGCGCTCGATGCGCTCGAACCAGCGATGCACGCGCGGATCGGGCGGATAGTCGTCCTGCGCCATCGGGTCACGGAAATCCACGACCCACGGAATGCGGCACAGTTTGTTCAGTGCCCAGCCGATGCAATGCGCCGACGCGATCGGATACGTCGACATCATCACGCTGGGCCGCCAGCGGCGCACGACTTGCAGACCGCGCGCGACACCGCCAGGTATCCAGCTCTGCCAGCGATCCGGCAGCGCGAGGAACTGCGCATAGCGGCCGCGAATCGACAGGTGCCGCTGCGCGTCGAGTGCCCACGCGCGCTCGACCCTTACGTGCGGCGGCACGGTCTGCAAATTGTCGGCACGAATCTCGGTGTAGGCACGCGGATGCACCGTCAGTACCGCGACCTCCCAGCCGTAGTCGCGCAGGTACTTCGCGAACGCGAGCGTGCGTGTTACTCCGGTGCTGCCCTGGATCGGCGGAAAATGGTAGGCAACGAGCAGCAGACGCCGGGAGGTGGGCAAAGTCCGAAATCCAGGTCAGGAAGGGCCGAGGCCGGTCAGCCGGGTGAATCGATGGAATGGCCCATCCGCTTGAGCTTGTTCCTCAGACCGGGCAACGGATAGCCGAGCTCGTATGCCTTGCGGGCGGCGATCTGCGCCTCTTCGATGTCGCCGAGCTCGAGCAGCACCAAGCCGAGGTTGTACTGGATCTCTGCGGAGCGCCCTTCGACCATCTTGTCGCCACGCAACAGCACATCGCGCGCGAGGTCGAGACGCTTGCGCTCGCGATACAGCGTGGCGAGCGCCGAGTACGTCATCGGCTCCTCGGGTTTTTGTGCCGCCACCCGCTCGAGCAGCTCGATGGCTTCGTCGAATTTGCCTTCCGCGTACTTGATCAGCGCCAGGTTCGTGGTTACCGGCACGATCATCGGGGTATCGGGCGGCAGGCGGGTGAGCGTGAACGTTGTCTCGGACGTTGCCGTCCGGAGATAGAAGGCACGCAGCTCCTTGTCAGGCTGGACCTTCGCGCGCCGCAACCAGACGGTGCCCGCGCAGTAGTGCTGGATGCCGCCGAAGACGGCGTCACCGAGCTCCTGTCTGGCTCGCTCGATTTGGGCACGCGGTATCTGCTGCGCCCACGGCGTGTTGTCGCCGATCGGCAGCGTCACGTAGCGGGCCTGGCAATAGTAGGGCCAAGCGACCCATTCCGACTCGGTCGGGATGAAGTCGTAGGCAAACGCGCTGACGGGAATCGCCGCCGCGGTCAGCGCGACCAGTTGAAGCCATTTGGAACGCTTGGCGCGCACGTGCCGACCTCGAAGTAGCCCTGGGCTCGGCCCTCCGCGCCGGTGACCCGCGCGCCCAGCGCGCGGTTAGTTGGCAGTCACGTCGGACGGCGGATTCGGCCGCACCTGCGGTGTAACACTACCCGGCATCTTAAACGCATACACCGGACCGTTCACCTGATTGACCACGACCGCGACTTCCGCATCGTCGTAGCGGACGAGGCCGAACCGGCTATATACACCGTTCGACTGGTCCTCGGGTACGACGGAGTTCCCACCCGCGGTGAGATTCGTCCAGTTCCAGGTGCCAGTACGCCAGTCCGAGCCCGACAGCTTCACTTCGTAGACGCCG
The DNA here is from genome assembly GCA_035493235.1 of Steroidobacteraceae bacterium. Classification (GTDB taxonomy): domain Bacteria; phylum Pseudomonadota; class Gammaproteobacteria; order Steroidobacterales; family Steroidobacteraceae; genus Steroidobacter. The sequence goes on along the minus strand of DATJIP010000084.1, from coordinate 45,635 downwards.
CCGCCGCGACGCCAGTAGATGAACGCCTGCCTGACCGTCGACCACACCCAGCCGGCCGCGCCCTCCCGGCTCGGCGGGCTGCCACCCTGCTTCAACGTAATCAGGTCGCCGCCAGGGTTGTTGAGGTCGAGGGCATACATCGTCGGGCTTTGACGGAAGACGGTTATGACGACGATGTCATGCACCGGATCCAGGGCACCCTGCGTGTCGAGTGCGGCGTACTTCGCACCGTACCCGGTCCACGATCCGGACGTGCCGTTGCCGTTCATCGAGAAGCGCGCAAGCTCACCGCCGGAGTCGCCGCCTTCGAGCCAGAAGGCATCGCGCTTGGCGTCGTACGCGCTCCAGCCGCCGTACACGACGGTTACTGGGCTGCGTGCGCCGTGTCGCCACTGCTTCGTAGCAAGATCGAAGAACGCGGGCACGCTGTCGTTCCAGTAGTTGTTGCTGGTCTGGACCATCAACGAGACGAAGCTGTTGGTGCCGGGGTGATAGGCGACCTTGCCGGCGGTATGCGACACCGAGGGCGAGCCGTCCGGCCAGATACCGCTGGTCACCGGGAAGGAAGGAGTCTTGTAAGGATTGCTCATGCGCGACCAGCGCTGAGTCGCGAGATCGAACGCGTACACCTCGTTGCCGTAGTAGTCAGCGTGGCCGCCGCCCCACGCGAGCAGCGAGCCCTTCGCGCCGAGCTTCGTGGCAATCGCACCACCGTTCCAGCTGGCGATCACCGACATCTGCCCCGAGTTCCCGCCCCACGCGGGCGAGTTCGGGTAGTTCGGGTTCGCGGCCGGATCGTTCGCCGGATCGACGCTTGCGATCGTGTTGTTGCTGATCGCGGCCCAGGTGCCTGGCCCCATCGACTGCGCCCACGAGGGAGCAGCGCCGAGACTCTGCGCGAGCGACAGGGTGGGCGCGGCGAGTGCCAACAGCAGCGTGACTGCCAGATTGAATCTGCGCGCGCGAACGAACTTCATGTGCATGAGCGAAACCTCGATCCGGATCTATGTGCCAGTTTTTCGCCGAAGCGATAGCCGTTGGCTGTGTGCTAGTGCGTTTCCCGCTGAGAAGACGGCGATACTGCGACCCGATGATGAACCAAAGTATGGCCGCAGCGCCAAGTGTCGGCACGGGCATACAGGGTGCGTGCGCCATGTCGGTAGTTCGATGATTATGCGGCTGAAATGCGCGGCGGGCAGTGTGAACGGCCGCGCGTTCTGTCAACTCGCGGCATCCCCCGCATGCAAAAGTCAGGATCCGTCTGCAGCTGCTTCAGGCGGTCGTGGCGCTGTTTGCTTGCTGTTGCGTCGCAGATCCCGCGCGCGACGCAGCGGCCGCTTCAGGAGCTCGCTGAGCGCCGCAGCGATCCCGCGCAGCGTGCGCAAGTTGAGCGCTTCCACGCCACGGATCTCGCGAACGGCGGTCATCCAGTCGCGCTTGTATGGCTCGCTGCCAACGCCGTAGTCCAATTCTGTGACGTAGTCGACATCCAGAACGCGCTCGAAGAGCTTGAGCGAGACCAGCGAGCCGACCGAGTAATCCTTGAATCGCTCGTCGTAAGCGAGCTTGTAGATCATCGCGGTGCCGTTGCTGACGATCCAGATCTGCGAAGCGGCGGGCTCGCCGTTGAAGTGCAACTGGCCCAGGCGCAGCACGCCGCGGTCCGCACACGCGCGGATCAGGTTCGGCATGAATTCAGGGTAGGGTTCCGCATTCTTCCAGCTGGAGGAATACACGCGCTGGTAATCGCGGATGGCAGCCTCCAGCGCGTCGCCTCGCTCAGTGACGAGGCTGATCGTGACGCTGCCCTCCTTGGCCGCCTTCTTGCCGCGACGCGTGACTGTATTACGCAGCCTCGAGTTACGCGCGTCCCAGTACTTCGCGAACGACAGTCCCGCGACCGGCGCATACCAGTTCTCATATTGAAAGAAGTCGTAGACGAAGAAGCCGTGCCGCCGCAGCTGCTGTTGCATGGCTTTGAAGAAGGTGCGCTCGGCGTTGAGGTATCTGAATTGAATCGAGTGCCAGCGCGGGCGCTCGGCGGCCAGGTACTGCGCGAACTCGGCGAGCGCTGCAGTTTCCTGCGCGGCGCCGAACAGCGCCGCGTCGTACTGGTTGGTGTAGAAGCTCGACAGGCTGAGCAGCTCGCCGCGCCGGAGCGTGCAGCAGTACAGCACTGCGTTCGGCTGGTCGCCCTCGTACCTGACGTACAGCCGCGGCTGGTGTCGGGGATCGAGTCCGTGACGCTGCAGGACGGCGAACCAATCCCAGCTGCAGAAATAATTGGCGACCGCGGGATGCTCGGCGCTGCTGCCCAGCTGTCGCCGCAACTCATCGAGGGAAGTCAGTACGCGGATGCTCATGTCAAGTCATCCGGTAAGCTGCGCCAGCCAGTCGCGGCACAGCTCGGTTGCCTGGTCGAGATGTTCCCTGCTCGAGAACGTGTGATCCGCGCCGGGGAGCGCTTTGATGCTCAACGTGCGCGCCGACATCGAACGTGCCCAGCGAGCGTCGCTCCCGCTCAGATCGCTGAACTCGCGCGCCGTGAGATCGTGCTCGCTCAACAACAGCAGCACCGGTCGCGCAAACGCGTTCATGCCGAGCCGCATGCGCTCGATGTACGACGGACCCGTGCGCTGCGTCGCTTGTGCAGTCGCGACCGCGCCTGCCAGCTCGCGCCCGGAGCGCAGCGGATTGAATCCGCCCGTCAGCACCTTGCGCCAGAACGACGGCTGCAGAAAGCGTCGCAGGTAGTAGTGCTTCAAGTACGCCTTCGCTTCACCGGACGGCGTGCGCGCCCACGGGTTCACCAGCACCAGCCCGCGCAGGCGCGAATCGCCCGGGCAATACAGGAGTGCAGCCGAGGCTGCATCGCAGAGCCCCCAGATCACGACGCCGGACAATCGCGGCTGCTCGGTCATGAGCGCGTCGACCGCAACGCGCAGATCAGCGTCGACGTTTTCGAAAGTGCGAACAGTGCCATCACTGTCGCCCATGCCGCGGTAGTCGAAGCGAAGCACGGGGTGCCCAGCTTGCGCCAACGCACGTGCAAGCAGCACGAACTGACGATGACTGCCGGCGCGGTACTGCGGCCCGCCGACGACGATCAGGACGCCTACGGGCGCCGACGGCGCAACCGGCTCGTGCAGGATGCCAAGCATCGTGTCGGCTTCGCAACGAAGCATCAGCACGCGCTCAGCCATGGTTCGCCACTCTCATCGCAGGCCGCGCCGCCAGGACTTCGGCAGTACTCGCGATCAGCTGCTGGTTCGTAACGATCTCGACGGAAGACCAGAATGGCTCGCCGACGAACGTGTGTTCCGCGATCTCGTGCCCTGCAGAGCGCTGTGCGTCGATGAACTGGCGGCTCGGCGTCGGCAGCGTCGCAGCGTGATCGCGGAGCACTTCCATCCAGTGAATGGCGCCGATATCTGCACAACAGCGCGCATCCAGAGCGAGAGTATCGAGCTGCCCGACGAGCTTGCTGCCGAGCTCATAGCCGGCAACTTCGATGCGACCACTGCTGTGTAGCAGTGCGCGCAGCGCTTCAACGCTTTCGCGCTTGTTCGGCTCCATCATCGAAGCAGCGACGCGCAGCCGGAAAAATTGCGCGAGAAATCGCTTGCCGTCGAGCACCGGCTGCCAGAAGGCAGCCTGCTCGAAGCGCCCGGGCCAGCGGCGCGCCAGCAGTGCGCCCAGCGGGCATCCAAGACGGACGCAGAGCAGGGCAGTGACCGGACAACCCTGTGCGGACGACCACTCGACGACCCGCGACAGATCGTCCAGCCATACGTCGAGATCCGCGTCGACGAATTCACCCTCGCTGTCACCGGTGCCGTACAGATCCGGCAGGACCGTGGCGATGCCGCGTTCGGCTAGCGCATGCGAAAGCTCGGTGAACGAACGGCGACACTTGTTCATCTCTTCTGCAAACGGCGGAACGATGAGCACTGCGCTGCGCTGTTGCGCGGGCCGGCGCGCCACCACGAGGATCCTGCCGCGCGCGCCCGCGACGAACGCCGCCTGCATGGAACTGCGCGTCAACGAGCGGCCTTGGCGGCGACGAAGGTGGCGAGGGAGTCCAGGGTTTCGAACACGTCCGCCGACATCTCGTCGTCGTCGACGACGAAGCCGTATTCCTCTTCGATCATGCCGATGATGCTGACGACGGCCATCGAGTCGAACTCAGGGATGCCGCCGAGCAACCGGCTCGAGCCGCTCAACGAATCGGCGCGCGCGCCGAGCTGCAACGCATCCCGGAGAATCTTGCGGATTCTCTCAACGTCGTTCATAGACCGAAACCTCTGTCCCCTACTGGTTCACGGCGCGCGCCGTGGTCCAGGTCGTATATGTCTTGCCCAGGTACGCCTCGACGATCCCACGGGCGCTGGCGATGTTGACCATCACGAAGTAGAACGGCACCGCCAGCAGGCGCGGCAGCTGTACCTTCTGCCGCAGCGGGTAGGCCACCGCGACCAGCAGATAGACCGCCAGCTGCACGGTCAGCGTGGCGGCATAGAACCAGCCGCTGCCCGCCAGCGCGAAATTGGCGCCGAGAGCGAGCGCCATGAACAGCGGCACGAGCCAGCGCAACAGCTTGTGCGAAATGATCTCGAAGGCGAATAAGCCGTGGCGCAGCGGATTGAGCAGATCTTTCATCGACATCATCGCGCGCCAGGCACGATTCACGATGCGCACCTTGCGGCGGAACTCGCGGTCGAAGTCGCCCGCCGCCTTCTCGACCGAGCGTGCCGCAGGCTCGTACACGCAGCGATGGCCGCCGCGCACGATCTGCAGCGGGTTAACGAAGTCCGAGAGTGCGTCGGCGCGCATCGGTCGGTACAGAGCCTTCCTGATCGCGTAGATCGCGCCGTCACCGCCGACCACCGAGCCGATCGCGGACTCGAGCCGCTTGATCGCGATCTCGTACTTCCAGTAGAGCGACTCTTCCTCGTCCGCGCCGCCTTCCGCCGCTGAGTAGGTCGACTCGCCGATCACCGCACCGACCTGCGCGTCGGCGAAGTTGCGCGTGAGATTGACGAGCGCATCGCGCAGGTAGATCGCATTGGCGTCGGAGAAAACCAGGATCTCGCCGCGCGCTTCGCGCGCCGCTGCGTTGAGGCCGAGAGTCTTGCCGCCGCGCTCGGCCATGCGTATCAGGCGCACGCGCGGATCGGACACGCCCGCGACGATGGCATCCGTCGCGTCGCTGGAACAATCGGACACGACCAGCACTTCGAGCCGGTCGGCCGGATAGTCGAGGGACAGGCTGTTGGCGATCTTCTCGCCTATAATCTCGGCCTCGTTGTAGGCCGAAACGATCAGCGTCAACGGCGGGCGATGCTCGCCGACGGCGACGCGCCTGGCGCCGCCGAGAGCGCGCACCAGACCGAGCAGCAGAGGATAGCCGGCATACACGTAGACGATCAGGGTGGCCGCCGACCAGAACACGATTTCGATCATTCGTACAGGCTCGCCACGCAACAGCGGCGCAGGATAGCCGATAAGCGACCTTGCTACATCGGACCTTCGTCAAAGTTCGGGAGCACAGCCATTCGGTACCATCGCGAGTCAGCCACACAGGGGCCTGTAGTCTGCCAATGCTGAATCTATCCGGTTGGGTCGGAGACCCCGGAATTGCGTCGGACGCCGCGCGTCGTGCCCTCCTGGACCCGGACGTCGCCGGCGCCTCGCCGGCGCTGCCGAGCGCCGTCGGTGCGAATTGGGGCTGCTGCGGCCCGTACCTCAGCCAGCAAGGTTCAATCAGCGTGGTCTTGCGCGGCGAGCCTCTGTGGCGGACCGATGAGAGCGCCGTACTGAAGGCGCATGATCCCGCCGACGCCGTTCGCCAGGCGTACCGGCTATGGGGCCAGGGTCTGCTGGAGCGGTTACATGGCCGCTTCGCGCTGGCTGTTATCGATCACGGTGCAAACACGGCGCTGCTCGCTGTCGATCGCATGGGTATCGAGCCGCTCGCCTACGCGAGCCACGCGCAGGCGCTGCTGTTCGCGACTTCTGCGGAACGAATCGCGCGGTTTCCTGGCGTCCGCACGCGCATCGCACCGCAGGCGCTGCTCAGCTACATCTACTTCCACATGATTCCGTCGCCGCAAACTGTATTTGCCGGCGTGCACAAGCTGGCGCCTGCAACGGCCGTGGAGTGGCGCAACAACGTCGTGCGCGAGTTCACGTACTGGAAGCCAAACTTCGTGCGCACTGCCAACGGTGCAGAATCGTATCCGGAGCTCAAGGAATCGCTGCACTCATCGCTGCTCGCAGCGGTGCGCAGCGCACAGCCCGATGCGAGCACGGGCTCATTCCTGAGCGGCGGCCTCGACAGCTCGACTGTCGCAGGCTTCCTCGCCCGCGCGCGTCCCGAGCCCGCGCGCACTTTTTCCATCGGCTTCGGCTTCGCCGACTACGACGAGCTGCACTACGCGCGCATCGCCAATCGGCGCTTCGGCTGCGATCCCCGCGAATACGTCGTCACCGCAGAGGACATTTCCGATCTCCTCCCCAAGGTCGCGCGCGCGTATGACGAGCCGTTCGGCAACGCCTCGGCGATTCCGACCTTCTGCTGCGCGCGGCTCGCGACCCAGCACGGAGTCACGCATCTGCTGGCCGGCGATGGCGGCGATGAAATCTTTGCCGGCAACAAGCGCTATGCCGAGCAACGGGTGTTCGAACGCTATCAATACGTGCCGGCGCCGCTACGTTCGCTGCTGCTCGAACCGGTGCTCGGCGCACTGCCCCGCCCGCTGCAGATCTCGATGCTGCGCAAGGGTCGCAACTACATCGCGCAGGCGCGCACGCCGCTCCCGGATCGGTTCGAGAACTGGAACTTCCTGCATCGGCTCGGCTTCGAGACCGTGCTGCACCCGGATTTTCTCGCTGCGGTGAACCTGCAGGGCCCGCTCGAACACATGCGATCCGTGTACGGATCCGCGCCGGATGCTGCGCTCGTCGATCGCATGCTCTACTACGACTGGCGCTTCACGCTCGCCGACAACGACCTGCGCAAAGTCGGCCGCATGTGCGAGCTGGCAGGCGTGCGCGTCTCGTATCCGATGCTGCACCAGGACGTCGTAGACGTATCGACGCGCGTGCCGCCGGATCTCAAGATGCAGGGCACCGACCTGCGCACCTTCTACAAGCGCGCGATGGCGGATTTCCTGCCGTCCGAAATCATTAACAAGAGCAAGCACGGCTTCGGCCTGCCCTTCGGCCTATGGCTGCAGCAGTCGCCGCGCCTGGCGCAGCAGATCGACAGCAACCTTGCAGGGTTGCGCTCGCGCGGCATCGTTCGCCCCGACTTCATCGATCGGCTGCGCTCGTTGCACGGCGAGGAAGATGCGCGCTACTACGGCGTTCTCGTGTTCACGTTGTCGATGCTGGAGCAGTGGTTCGCCGAGCACGGGCTGAGCCCGTAGGCCTCACACCAGGCCAAGCTCGTCCGGCCGCTGTTCGCGATACGTCCTGAGCAGGCGCGCCGCAAACTTGAACGACGAAGCGTCCCACGGCAGCATCCGCGGGATCTGAAACGTGTCGACTTGCTTGCCTGCTGCGCCCCACGCGGTCGAGACGGCCGCATCGAAGCCGCAGCTCTTGACCAACGCGACGTGACTCGCATCGTAGTCGCGGCCCGGCCGTCCGTTCGGATACGCGAACAGCCCGATCCGCCGCCCTGTAATGGACTGCAGCGCATCCCTGCTCGCAGCGATCTCCTGGCGAGCCTCGTCGGCGGCGACCGAACACAGGATCGGATGGGTGACCGTGTGCGCGCCTACTTCGATACCGAACGCCTCCAGCTCGCGCAGCTGCTGCTCGTCCATCATCGTCGCACCTTCGCGTGGAATGCCGACGAGGTCCGCGATCGCCTCCGCGCGCGCCAGCCGCTGCGCGGGCTCGAGATACTTCAGCTGCGGCAAGATGGCTTCGAGCGCACGGATGCGCGCGGCAGCGTCGGGGAGCTCGAACGTGCCGAGGCCGAGCGCCGTGAGATCGAGCCGCGGACCCGCGGCCCGCACCGCTTCGATGACGGTATCGTTGAACATGCGGCCGCGACCGATGAAGCCGGTCGCGATGAAGATCGTCGCGGGAATCCCGCGCGACTTGAGGATCGGCGCCGCCAGCTCGCGGTTGTTCGTATAGCCGTCGTCGAACGTGATGCTGGCGGCACGCGGCGGCAAGCTCCCAGCGCGCAGCCGCGCCACAGCCTCACTGAGCGGCAGCACGTTGCACGTCGCGGCGACCGCATCCATCTGCGCGGCGAATTCATCCGCGGTCGGCTCGCCGGCAAGGATCGGGTCGCGCTCGGCGAGCACGCGATGATAGATCAGCACCAGAAGTGCACCGCGTGAGCCCCCGGGGGCGATGAAATCACCGAGAGTGCGCAGCAATCTCGCCTGCAGCGCCGGCAGCCGCCTCATGAGCGCACCTCGACCCTGTGGACTGCGGCGCTCGATACGAGACTGTCGTAAGCAGGCAGGTAGCGCTTTACGACCTTGGCCCATGTGCGTTCCTGCCGCACGTATTGCGGTCCTGCGGTCGTGAGCCGCTGCCGCAGCGCTGCGTCGCCGGCGACTTCGATCACTGCGGCAGCCAGCGCCGCTGCGTCGCCGGCCCGGAACAGCACGCCGGTTTCGCGATCGCGCACCAGCTCGCGATGCCCTCCGACGTCCGATGCGATGAACACCTTCGCGAGCGCCATTGCTTCGAGCGGCTTGAGCGGCGTGACCATGTCGGTCAAGCGCATCGGCGTGCGCGGATAAACGAGGATGTCGACGGCTTGATAGAGCTGCGCGACCTGCGAGTGTGGCACTTGTCCGGCGAACACGACGTAGCGGCCGACCTGCAGGCGCTCGACTGCGGCGCGAACGTTGGCCTCGTCCGGGCCACCGCCCACCAGCAGCAGGCGCACGTCGGGCCGCGCCCCGACGATGCGCGGCAGTGCCTCAACCAGCAGCGGCAGGCCTTCCCACGCGAAGAAGGAGCCGATGAAACCGAGCACGCAGGCGTTCTCCAGGCCGAGCCGGCGTCGCACTTCCGAGTCAAGCACGCGCGGCGCCGCGAACGCGTCCGCGTCGACAGCGTTCGGCACTACGGTGATCCGTTGCGGAGCGACTCCGCGTCGCACCGCTTCCTCGCGCAGACCTTCGCAGATAGTCGTGACGTGATCGGCGCGCAGCAGTGCCCGCGTTTCGAGCCAACGCGACAAGCGATAACGCAGGCTCCCCTCTTGCGTCGTCCCGGAGCTGACCGCAGCGTCCTCCCAACTGGAGCGCATCTCGTACACGACCGGCTTGCCGAGACCGAAGGCCGCGAGCGCGTTCAGGCAAGGTGAATGCGCATGAATCACATCGGGCTGCGTCGCCGGAATCATGGCTCGGAGCCGTCGTCGCAGCTGGCGAATGACATCGAGCTGATTCAGCACGGGCAGAGTTGCCAGCGGCCCGCTGCCAGGATTGACGCGCTGGAACTCGAAAGCATCGACTGCTTCGGTCGGCGCCGGGCGCGTGCCGTGCTTCGGGCCGGTGACTTGCGCCGTCTCCAGGCCGAGCGCGCGCTGCTCGCGCAGGATCGCCTGGCTGCGGAACGAGTAGCCGCTCTGCACCGGCAGCGAATGATCCAGAACGTGAAGGATGCGCATGATCAGTGCGAGCTGCGCGCCGGCGTTTGCGGCCGCGCCTCGGTGCCCAGACCTCGGCGTCGGATCACTTGCTCGAAGAGCTGCAACAGCCCCGTGACCGTAGGCGCCCAGCCGAACTGCTCGGCGTGGCGCCGCACCGCCTCGCGATCGACGTGCGACGAGCGCATGCGAGCCCATGCTGCGGCGATGGCCGCGGCAGAGCGCTCGGCTATCAGCTCGCCAGCGACAGGTGCGCTGACGACTTCGCCATTGCCGCCGACAGCCGTAGCGATGACCGGTGTGCCGCAAGCAAGACTCTCGAGCAGAACGTTGGCCATACCCTCGCTGGTCGAGGCGAGCACCGTGGCATCTGCTGCGAGATAGTAGCGAGCCAACGCTGCCTGCGGCACGTTGCCCACCAACCGTAGCCGCGACTCGACCCCGACGGCGCGCGCGTGCTGCAGCAGTTCCGCCGCCAAAGGCCCGTCACCGACGATCACTACTTGCAGGTCCGAAACGAGCGTCAACGTGTCCACGACCAGGTGGTGCCCTTTATCGGGGATCAGGTGCCCGACGCTCAGCAGCGTCGGGCCAGCGAAACCGAGCTCCGCCCGAGCCGCTTCGCGATCCGCTGCGACGAACAGCGAGAGATCCACGCCGTTGCGCAACACCGTGATGCGCTCGGGTGCGACGCCCAGATCGAGCCACGTCTGGCGCAGCGCTGCGGAAACGGTGACCAATGCATCCGCGTGCCGGGTCACCCAGCGTATCCAGCGCCGCGGCACAGCGTAACGCGGGAAGGCATTGATATCCGTGCCTCGCGCCGTGACCACGACCGGCTTGCCGAGCCACCGACCCAGCAGCAGCGCCGCCGCGCCGTCCGGAAAAACGAAATGCGCGTCGATGAGGTCGAAATCCTGTTGCCGCTGCAGCTTGCGCACTGTCGGCAGCGCGCTCAGCGCCATCGACAGCGGATTGATCCAGCTCGTCACTCCAGGGATCGTGAGGAAGCGCGCACGTTGTACGGCGATGCCGTGACGCGTCTCGTTACGCGCGACGCGCGCCAACTCCGCGTGTCTCGTCGACCAGAAGCGCGCGAGGGGCATCCACGGAACCGGCGCGACGACGCGGGAGCTGACGCGGCCGCTTGCCGTCAGCTGGCGTATGCGGTGCTCGACGAAGATCCCGTGACGCGGCTGCGCGGCGCTCGGATACAGATTGGTGAACGTCAGCACCCGCATGCACGAACAACCATCGTCACGCTGCGCCGCTCAGGCGCGTGACCAGCTCCGGCACGACACCGGGCGTGGCGTTCTGCCGCAGGAAGCCATCGAACATCAGCAGCGACCACAGGATCGCACTGTGATCGCGTCGACCTGACTGGTGATCGGCAACGATGCGCGCGAGCGTTGCGGGGTTGAACAAGCCGCTCTCGGCGAGGCGCCGGCCGCGCACTGTTTCCGCGATGTGGTCGCGCAGCGAACCGCGGAACCACACGTCGAGCGGCACCGCGAAGCCCATCTTGTTCCGATACAGCACTTCGCGCGGCAGCAGCGGCTCGAGCGAGCGCTTGAGGATGTGCTTGCCCTCGCCGCCCTTGAGCTTGATCGCGCTGGGCAGGCTCGCCACCCACTCGACCAGCTCATAGTCGAGGAACGGCGTGCGCACCTCCAGGCTGTGCGCCATGCTGGCGCGGTCGACTTTGGTGAGGATGTCACCCGGCAGGTAGGTCTTGAAGTCCAGGTACTGGATCATCTTCAACGGATCGTTGAAGGTCTTGCCGCGCACGTGCTGGCGGAAGACTTCTTCCGCGCCGTAGCCTTGCAGCTCGCGGCGGAACTCGTGCGAGAACAGCGCGGCGCGCATCTCGTTGGAGCAGATCGACACGCCGTGGAAGTACGCCGCGACCGCGTCGCGCGCCAACGCCTGGAAGGTGGTCTTGCCGCGTAACACGCGGGGCGCCCAGTCGAGCTTCGGATACAGCGAGCCGAGCGGACCGAAAATCGCCTTGCGCAAGCCGAGCGGGACGCGGCTGCGCACCTGCTCCTCCATCGCGAAGAGCTTGTAGCGGCGATAGCCGATCAGATTCTCGTCGCCGCCGTCGCCCGACAGAGCCACGGTTACGTGGCGCCGCGCGAGCTCGCACACGCGGTAGGTCGGGATGGCGGAGCTGTCCGCGTAGGGTTCGTCGTAGATGCCCACGAGCCGGTCGACCAGCGAGTAATCCGACGTCGCGACAATCTCGGCCTTGTGGTCAGTGTGCTTGGCCTCGGCAACCATGCGGGCGTACGACGACTCGTCGTAGCGCGGCTCGTCGAAGCCGATCGAGCAGGTCAGGATGTGGCCGGCGCCGATCTCGCGCATCATCGCAACGACGGCACTCGAATCGATGCCGCCGGACAGGAACGCGCCGAGCGGCACGTCCGAGACCAGGCGCTTGCGCACCGCTTCCTTGAGACGCGCGCGCAACTCTTCTTCCCACGCGGCAGCCGGCTGCTCGAGCGCGCGCTCGCCGTCGAGCGGCACATCCCAGTAGCGCACCGGTTTGACGTGGCTGTCGCCGCGCTTCATGCAGATGTACGCGCCCGGCTCCAGCTTCTTGACGTCGCGATAGATCGTCTTCGGATCGGGCACGTAACCGAAAGCGAAGTATTCCTCGACCGCCTGCGGATCGATGCGACGCTGCAGCAGCGGATGCAGCAGCAATGCCTTGAGCTCGGAGCCGAAGATCAGGCGGCCGTCCGACAGCTCAGCGTAATAGAGCGGCTTCACGCCCAGGCGATCGCGCGCGATGAACAGCGTCTTGGCGCGCCGGTCCCACACAGCGAAGGCGAACATGCCGTTGAAGCGCTTCAGACACTCGACGCCCCACTCTTCCCACGCGTGCACGATGACTTCGGTGTCCGAGCGCGTGCGGAAGGTGTGGCCGCGTTGCAGGAGCTCGCGCTCCACTTCCATGAAGTTGAAGATCTCGCCGTTGTAGGTCACGACGACCGTATGGTCCTCGTTGTACAGCGGCTGCTTGCCGCCCTCCAGGTCGATGATCGACAGCCGCCGATGGCCGAAACCGACGCCCGGCTCGAAATGGAAGCCGTCACCGTCGGGGCCGCGATGGCCTATCACCCCGTTCATCGCCCGCAGCAGCGGCTCGTCGATCGGGCGCTCGCCGCGCATGTCCACTATTCCGGTGATCCCGCACATTCAGGCTGCCTCCAGCGTGAGTCCGCTGTGCAAGCGATAGAGATTTTCGTAATCCGCCAGCATCCGGCGCAGCGAGTACTCGCGCACGGCGCGCTCGCGTGCCTGCCGGCCGTGCTCCAGCCGCCGCTGCGGCTCGCGCGCATAGTGCAGCAACACCTGCGCGATCGCCGCCGAATCGCCCGGCGGCGTCAGCACGCCGGTCGTCTGATTCTGAATCAATTCCAGGTTGCCGCCGACGGCCGAGGCGACGACCGGCAGGCCGCTCGCCATCGCTTCGAGCACCGTGTTGGAGATGCCCTCGCGCAGCGAGCCGAGCACGAAGACGTCCATCGCGCGCATCAGCGCCGCGACGTCGTCGCGACTGCCCGGCAGCCACGCAGCCGAAGCATTGCCGGACTCGGCCAGCATCTGCTCGGCCTGCGCTCGCAGCGGACCGTCGCCGAGCATGAGCAGGCGTAACGCTGCACCTTCGCCGCTGCGACGCGCCTCGATGAACGCCCGCACGAGATTCATCGGGTCCTTGATCTCGCTGAAACGTGTGACGCTGCCGACGATGACTGTGCCGGGCGGAAAGCGCTCTGCGGGCAGCAGCGCGCGCGCGGCGTCCTCGCGCGGCCGGAAGCGATCTGTATCCACGCCATTGCAGATCCGCGTGACCTTCGGCGCCGGAATACCAACGCGATCGATCAGGTACTGCTGCAACTCCTTCGACACCGTGACGAAGCGGCTGACCGCCGGACTGATGGCGCGACGCACGGCGCGATACTTGCGGTTCGTGCCGTCGGGATCGTACACGTCCCAACCATGCTCGCCGTGGATGCGGCAAGCGGCGCCGGCGATTCGGCCGACGAGCGCGCCTTCGAGCGTGCCGAAATTGCGCGTATGCAGGATCGCCGGGCGCAGCCTGCGAATCAGCCGGAACAGCCGCAGGTACGAGGCCGGATCCTTACCCGGCTGCTTGTTGAGCGCGTGCACCTCGACGTCGTCGCGGCCAATGCGACGGCGAAAGTCCGACGCCTCGGTCATGGCGATGATCGCGTGCCGGAACAGCTGCTCCGGCAGGCCATTGACGATGTTGACGATGCCGTTCTCCAATCCGCCGTAGTCGAAGCGAAAGACCACGTGCGCGATCAGCGGCCGCTTGTCCGGCGTGGCCATGGCTCAGCTCTCGCCTGCGAGCGCGAGGGCGGCCTGCCGCGCCTGCTCGTGCAGCGCTGCCAGGGAGCTCGAGCGGCTAGCAACGCTCACGACATAGCCGCGCGAGTCGGGCGCATCGAGCGTCAATGCAGACCACGCCTCGCGCAGCTTGACACCGTACTCCGATACCGTCGGATTGCCGTCGACTGCATACCAGCTCAACGTCAGCATCGATTCACCGTCGCGCGTCACCACCGCCTGATGCACGACATGGCCGCGGCGTTCATCGAGAGCGAGGTGTTCGGTGGTCTGCGCACCCGACTGCCACCAGTCGCTGGGCACGAGCTGATTGATGCCGCCGACCAGCTCATTACCCTGCGTCTGCCGCGCATACGCGACGATCAGCACATGAACGTCCACACCGTCGCATCGATAACTGCCGAGCTGCTGGACGCTCGCGCCCTGGATCACCGGCTTCCAGCTGGCGCGCCACTCGCCCGGCGCGCTGCAACCCGTCAGCGAAGGAAGCCGGATGTTCGCGCTCGTCGCTGCAGCAGCGGGTCGAGAGGCTTCGATGGCTGGACCGACCAGCAACACGCCAATCGCTGCCGCGGCAGCCACGGCGACGCGCGAAAGACTGTACGCCGGCGGCCGATCCGTTTCGTCGGAGCCGGCCGGCGCAGGCTCCTTGTGCGCATAGCGTCGCGCGATCCACAGCACTGCTGCCAGCAGGACACCGAACAAGATCGTGCCGAAGATCAGATGATCGTTGCCCGCCAGATAGCGCATTCGGCTCGCCGAAGCGACTACCATGACGATGAACGCGCGGATGCCGTTGCCGAGCACGAATACGACAGCGGTGAGCGCCACGAAGATCGCGCGAGCTCGTATCGTGCGCCAGCTCCAGTAGCCGAACAGCAGCGCGAGCGTCACACCCGTGAGCAGATAGCGCAGGCCCGAGCACACATCGGCGATTTTGAATTCGCCGCCCGCCAGCGTGATGTACTGTCCGTGGCGGACGAACGAGATACCGAACAGCTGCAGCAGGCCAGTTGCGATGTCGGCGGTCACGACCATCAGCAACGGCGTCAGCACCTCGCCGACCGGGATTGCCGTGAGCAGGAGCAGCCACGCGAAGGCCGTTGCGCGCAATACGCGCTGGCCCAGGGCAGCCCAGACGATCGCAGGGATAGCGAGCATCACCACTGCGTGCTCGATGGCCTGCGTCGCGGTCGCCCGACTCACTTGCCAGAGCATCGCCAGCGCGAACAGGGCCAGCAGGACCCACCAGCTGGGCGCGATGGGTTGTGCAGTCAGCACGCCGCGCTGCGACCACAACAGGTAAGCGGCGGCAGGCACTACTATGAACGCGTATTGATACGTCGTGAGCTTCCACAGCTCCCAGATAGTGGCGTAGCTCTCGCGAAATACGACGACGACTGCCAGCGCGAGCGACGCAATGACCGCCTCGACCGCGATGCCGCGGCGGCTGGCATGAGTCGCCACATTGCCGACGGCAGTGCTCACGCTGCCATCGTCCTGTCGGTGAGTGCCTCGCCGACGTCGGCGGCGCTCTCGCCATCGAGGAACATCCGCGACCAGATCTCGAGGTTCATGAGCACGAGCAGCAGGTCGGTGTAGTCTGCCTCGTTGCCATCGTGCGCCCGCATGATCTCGCGAACAGTCGGCCACCTGAGCAGCCCGCGCTGTTCGACGGCGGCCTGGCTCAGCAGCATCCCGCGCAGCGGGCGCAGCTCCGACTTAAACCAGGCACCGACCGGCGCTCCAAAGCCACGCTTGCCGCGGTTGAGAATCGACGGCGGCAATACACCGGCGAGCGAGCGCTTCAAGACATGCTTGAGCTCGCCGTGCCGCAACTTGAAGCGCGCCGGAATGCGCGCGGCCGCCTCCACCAGGCGGTGATCGAGGAACGGCACGCGGCACTCGATCGAGCGCGACATCGTCATCTTGTCGGTCAGGAGCAGCAGGTCCTCGGCCAGCTGCGTTCGCGCATCGACGCGCAGCAGGCGCAGCAGCGGATCCTGTGCATTCTCTGCAGCCGTGACCAGATCGAAGCCATCGGCGCCGGCGGGCGCATCCTGCAGCAGCTCCACGAGCTGGGCGCGCGCCTGAATCTCCATGAACTCGCGGTACTGCTCGCGCCACGGCAGCTCGCTGGCCCGCACGAACTTGCGTGCGTAACGCGCGAGGTCCACCCAGCGGTTGTGTCGGCCGCTCGGCAACATGTCGGTCAGTGGGCGCACGACCTGGCGGCGCAGCCACTGCGGAAGCTTGAGGAAGCGTCGCGTGTAGTGATCGCCCAGGTAGCGCTTGTAGCCGGCGAACAGCTCGTCGCCGCCGACGCCCGACAGGATGACCTTCACTTCGCGCGCGGCCAGGTCCGAAACCAGGTACGTCGTCGCGATCGCACTGTCGGAGATCGGCTCTTCGAGATACCACATCAGCTTCGGCAGCAGTGCGGCGACGTCCGGCTTGACCAGGATCTCGTTGTGCCGCGTGCCGAAGCGCCGGGCGACTTCGCTCGCGTAGGAAAGCTCGTTGTAATAGCTGGCCGCAGCGCCGCCGTCGTAGCCGATCGCGTACGTGTTCACGGGCGCGGTGCTGTGCTCGCTCATCAGCGCCACGACCGCGCTCGAGTCGATGCCGCCCGAGAGAAACGCGCCGATCGGCACGTCGCTGATCATGTGCTCGCGCACCGCGCGACCGAACTCGGCCCGCATCAGCTCGACCCAGTCGTCCGCGGACAGCTGCTCGTCGGTGTGCTCGGGCGGCGACCAGTAGCATTCGCTGCGCACGCCGGAGCGCGTCCAGATCAGCATCGTTGCGGGCGGCAGCTTGTCGATGCCGGCGAAAATCGTCTGCGGCGCGACCGCATAGCCGAGCCCGAGATAATCGCGCAGACCGGCGCGGTTCAGGCCGGCGCGGATCGACGGCAGGGTCAACAGCGCTTTTACTTCCGACGCGAATGCGAGCTGACCGTCGACCTGCGTGTAATACAGCGGTTTGATCCCGAGCCGGTCGCGCGCCAGGATCAGCCGCTCGCGTTTCGCATCCCATAGCGCGACGGCGAACATGCCGGAGACGTGATCGAGGAACCGATCGCCGTGCTCCTCGTACAGATGCAGCAGCACCTCCACGTCGCTGCCGGTGCGGAAGCGATGCCCTGCGCGCTCCAGCGTGGCGCGCACCGACTGGAAGTTGTAGATCTCGCCGTTGCAGACGACCCAGAGCGTCTCGTCCTCGTTGGCGATCGGCTGGTGGCCGCCGGACAGGTCGATGATCGACAGGCGACGCATGCCGATGACAGCGCGCTCGCCGGCGTACACGCCCTCATCGTCCGGACCGCGATGGACGATTGCTCCGGCCATGCGACGCACGGCCTCGAGCGTCGCCTGGCGCGCGCCCGCGGGCATTGTCATTCCGACGATTCCGCACATCCCGGTATTCGCTCTCTCTCAAACGTGTCAGGGCAGGTTCTTGACCAGATGTGGCCCGAGCCAGTTTGCAACCGGCAGCGGCAGCTTCTGCCACGCTGCGACCGCCAGCCGATACTTCGGATTGGACGGGTTCAGGCGCGGCAGCTCGCCGCCGCTCTTCAGCCAGTAGTGCCAGTGCAGCTGCAGCGGCTCCGCGCCCCACTGCTTCTTGAAACGATAGGTGCCGCTGTCCAGCGTCGAGCGGCCGAAGTCGAACACGGCGCTGCCCTGCTTCACCGCGAACTCCAGCACACTCCAGTACAGATACATGTTGACGCCGATGCCATTGACGCGGCGGAGCGAGGACGCCCACGGAATCTCGGTAGTACCGCGGTGTGTGATCAGCAGCGCAGCGGCGACGGGAGCATCTTTCAGGCGCACGATCGCGATGCGCGCACGCTCGCCGAGCGTCTGCAGGATCGCCTGAAAAAAGCGCCGCGGATACACCGGCGTGCCCAGGTCGCGCATGTTCTCGGCGAACACGTCGTAGAACGCAGCCAACGATTCCTCGCCGCCGAACGTGCAGGTCACACCCTCGCGCAGCGGCCGCTTGATCTGCGAGCGCAGCTTCGACGGCAGCGACTGGCGCAAAGCTTCGGGCGTCGCGGGCAGCTTGAGCAGCATCGCCACTTTGTCGGTGCGCGCCGGCCAGGTCAGCTGCCCTGCTTCTGTGTGGCGCAGCTCGATGTGCGACACGCCCATAAGCTGCGCGGCCTGCTCGGCATGGCGCAGCAGCTCAGCGCAAGCCTGCGACGACCGTGCGATCACGCCGCCATAGTTGAAGTACGGAACGGACACGAGGAAGTCGCCGAACAACCGGCTCTTCAGTCGCACCAGCGGCAGGACGCCGACGATCTTCGCTCCCTCGCGCGCGGCGAAGTACAGCGTCTGATGCCCGAACACCGAGTGCACGAGCCGACGCCAGGCGTAACCGTGATAGACGCTGGCGCCCGGTTCGTCGGCCACGAACGCGTCCCAGGCTGCAGCCGAGCTGTCATCGACAGCTTCGACGGTCATGCGGAGCACGCTCGGCGCCGGTCGATCGACGGCGCGGGCGGCAGCAAGCGTGGCTGTCACGCGCTGCCTCCGACGGCCACGGCATTCTTGACGTCGAGCGACGCCGTTACGGAGCGGCCGAGGAAAACCTTGTCCATCCGGTCCCAGCGAAAGTCGCGCAGCAAGCGCTCGAGCCGGCCCTGCATGCGTCGCAGGTTCAGGTAGTGACGGAAATTCGAGCGCCACCCGGCGCCTTCGATCCGCGGCTGGTCGGGGTCGATCTCCCAGGGATGGAAGTAGAACAGAGTCGGTTCGCGGTCGCGCTCGTTGACGCGCTTCACCGTCCAGCGCGACAGCGCATACGGCAGCAATCTGAAGTAGCCGCCGCCGCCGCCCGGCCACTTGCGGCCGAACAGCTCGATGGTCGTGACCGGGACCTCCAGCAACCGGCCGCGCGCCGCCTGGAAGGCAAAACGTGGCGCGCTCGGCATTCCGTAAATATCGTGACGGATCGGATAGACGCTGGAGCTGTAGCGATAGCCGCACTCCGCCAGCACGTCCAGCGCCCACAGATTGCGCTCGCCGATCGAATAACTGGCCGCGCGATAACCGAGCACGGGCTGGCCGCTCACGTCTTCGAGCAGCTGCTTCGCTGCTGTCGCGTCCTCGCGAAACTCCGCCGGCGTTTGCTCGCTGACCCGCACGTGGCGCATGCCGTGGCTCGCGATCTCGTGCCCCGCGGCGACGATCGCGCGCACCAACGCCGGATACTGCTGGGCGACCCAGCCGAGCGTGAAGAACGTAGCCTTGACGTCGTTCGCGGCGAACATTGCGAGGATGCGCTCGACGTTGCGCGGAATGCGGCACTCGAACGTGCCCCAGTCGCGTCCTTTGAGGACGTGCTCGAACGCGTAGACGTGGAAATAATCCTCCACGTCCACCGTCATTGCGTTGGTAATGGTGCCGTCGCGCATCACAGGATCAGAACGTCATCCGCAGGCCGAGCCCCACCCAGTTCGCGTCGTACTCATCGAGATCGCCGCTGCGGCTGAGGTGATGGCCGGTGAGTGACAGGGTCGTGCGCGCGCCAAGCTCGTGTGCCAGGCGCAGGTCGTAGAGCTGGTCGCGGTACGAGCCACCCTCGCGCAAGTCGCCATCGACGATGCTCGCGGACAGCTCGATGGACGTACTCTGCCCGAGGCGCCGGTTCACGAACACGCGGCCCGAAAGGAACTCGTCTTCGACGTCGACGAGCTGAATGTATTCGCGTTTCTCGGAGCTCGCATCCAGGCCGATGCGGGTCAAGCGGCCGACCGCCTGCAGCGTCACATGCGCTCGCTTGAGCAGGTAGATGTCCGAGGTCGCACGACCGAACACCGCGGCCTCCGGCGGCACCGGTTCGACCGCGACCGCAGGATCCGACGCCTGCACATCGCGCATCGCGACGCGCTGCGTCTGGGTAGTCGGTGTCTCCTCATAGCCGAGCTCGAGCTCCAACACCCGGCCCTTCGTGCGTAGCAGCGCGTCCCACGACGTGCCGAAGAAGCGCTCGCCTCCCAATATGCGCAGCTCGAACCGGTCACCCTGCCGGTACTGGAAACCGGCTTCCCAGAACGACTCGTCGAGCCCGCCTTCCTCCGTATTCACTTTGAACGGATCCGTCTCCACGCCGCCGCGGCCGATCAGCCGCAGGCCGGATGCAACCCGCAAGCCGATCTCGCCCAGGGCGCGCTCGAACTTGAACGGCAGGGACACGTCGTACTCCGCATGCTGGTACTCATAGCGTGCCAGCCAGGTCACCAGCGTCTCCTTGTCTGCAGTGGAAAGCTGCGCGATGCCTTCCTCGTTGATCGAGTCGTCCAGCAGCACCGACTGCTGCGGGTCGTCGGACTCGTCGCGATAGTCGACGATGCCGTACGAGTACGATGCATCGAACTCGACGCCGCCGAAGCGATGCCGCAACTCGGGCGTGATGCGTCCGGTCGCCGTATCGCTGGTGTTGCCGACGTCGAACAGATTGTTGATGTTCTGTGGCTGCTGCGGATCGAGCAGGCTCTGAAAATATGAGCCGTCGATGCCGATGAAGAACCAGTCTTCGACGGCGGTGATGTCCGAGCTCAGGTTGGCGTTGTGCAGGACGTCGTTGAGATCGCTGTCATCCTCGTAGAACAGCGCCTGCATGCGATAGTCGAAAAACGTTTTGATACGCTGGCTCTTCTGATCGAGCCGTATGCCTGGCGCAACCTGCGCGATGTACTCCTCCTGCTTGGGCTGGCCCGGCCCGGCCAGGTTCAGGTTGTCGAGCCACATGAGGTCGAGACCGAAATACGGCTTCCAGGTCGTTTCCGCCGCCGCGGGCGCGCTGACCGCTGCGGCCGCGAGCGCGGTCAGCACGGCGCTGGCGAGCCTGGTTGCGCCCATAGCGCTAGCCCTCTTTTGCTTCATGGTGATCGCTCTTGCCGTAACCGTAGTAGTACTCACTGAGCTCGCTGGAGTGCGCCTGGTTGAGGATGCAACGGACTTCTTTGCTGCGATCGAGCAGACCCACCGATTCGAGTACCATCGGCTGCGTGGTCGACTCCGCGCGCACCACCAGCACGACCTGGTCGACCACTCTGGACAGCACCTGCGACTCATTGGTGGCGAGGAGCGGTGAGGTGTCGAACAGCACGATGCGCCGCGGATCGGCGCTGCGCAGTTTCTGGATCACATCGAGCATGCGCTCGCTCGCAAACAGCTCCGGCGACAACTCCTGACGCTTGCCCGCGGGCAGGAAGCTGAGGCCGCGAATGCCCGTGCCCAGCACCGACGCCTCCGGATCCTGCGCGGCATCGCTCAGTACGTCGGTCAGGCCTATGCGGCCGTCTGCGCCGAACGCGCGCGTGATGTGGCGCTTGGCCACGTCTGCGTCCACCAGCAGCACCGAGAAATCCTTCTCCCAGGCGATGCTCATCGCGAGATTCAACGAGCTGAAGGTCTTGCCCTCGCCGCTCACCGAGCTGGTCACCATGACGACGTTGGCCGCGTTGCCGCCGGCGGCGCGCTGAGCCATCACCGATTCGAGGACCGGCCATTTGATGCGGCGAAACTGGTCGGCGAGCTGCTCTGCATATTGCGGCCTCGGCAGCATGCCGGCATCGCGCAGCGATTCGACGGTGGTCGCCAGCGATTCGCGCGGTACCGGCGCCGACGGCGGAGCGGCCGCTGGTGCGTCTGCGAGGACTGGCGACGTCGCGGGCGGGACTCGCCGCGGCTGGCGCAGAACCGTCTCGCCGGGCGGCCGGGACTGGCCGGGGCTGGGCGGCCGGGCCTGGCCGGAGTTTTGCAAGCGCCGCAATGCGCGTTCGACGATGCTCATGGATCCCCTGTCAACTCAATGCTGTCTGCACTAGCCGGATGGCTGGCTCGGCGAGCGCGACGGTCAGCAGATAGGCGACCAGCAGCCCAGCGAATGCAGCACCTACCAAAACCGGCTCGCGCCGCAGGAAGCTGCGCTCGACGCGCGGCTCCAGGAAACTGATCGTCCCGAGCACCTGCAGGCCGGTGACCTCCTTCAGCATCGCGCGAGACAGGAAGACCGGCTTCAGCTGGCCGAGCACGATCGCCAGCGCGAGGCCCGCGCCGAGCGCGCCGATCAGCGCGGCCGTCATGTACAGGACACGCTTCGGTCCAGTCGGAATCAGCGGCAGCACCGCCGGCTCGATGATGCGGAACTTGACGTTCTCGGTGCTGGCCTCCGCCGACTCGGACAGCCGCGCCGATTCCAGCCGCTGCAGCAGCTGCTGATGCTGCGCGCGATTGACTTCGTAATCGCGATTCAAGCGCTTGAGCTCGGCCTCGATCTGCGGGATCGTGTCGACCTTGCTGTGCAGGTTGTTGACCGTCGCCTGATATTCCGACACCTGCTCGCGCAGCTCCGCGAGATCGACCTGGCTGCGGCTCAACTCGACGCGCAGCTGCTGATACACGGGGTTGATGTCGAGCGCCCGCGCCATCGCTTCCTGCGGGTTCTTCGGCAGCGGCGCGGCCGCGCGCTTTTTGTCGGACGCCGCTGCGGCCTGCGCCTCGATGTTGGCCATCGTTTCCTTGAGCGCGATCACTTTCGGATGCTTGTCGGTGTACTGCAGCAGCAGCTGATCAAGCTGCCTTTGATACTCGGCCAGGCGTCCATCAGGCGATCCGCTCTCGGCCGACTCTTCGAACAGGCCGAACGTCGGCACCTCGCCTTCCAGCTGCTTTGACAGCTCCGTGCGGCGCTGCTCGACCAGCCGGACTTGGGCACGCAGGTCCTCGAGCTTCGTCTGCGCTGTCTGCAGCCGCGTGTAGTAGTCGCCGGTTTCGCCGGGCAGCAGGCCGACGTTCTGCTTCTTGAAAGTCGCCAGCTGGTCCTCGGCATCGCGCAAGCGCTGCTCGTACTCGGTGATCTGGCTCTGCAGGAAGGCCTGCGCAGTGTCGGTATCCGCGCGCTTGACGCCGAGAGTGTCCTCGACGAAGGCATCGAGCACCGTCTGCACGACACGTTGCGCCATTGCCGGATCGGTATCGGAGTAGCGCAGCGTATAGGTGTTGTCGCGGCCGCCGCCCTGCAGGGTGATCCGCGTCGGCAGCTGGTCGACCAGACGCGCGAAGTCTTCCTGCGTCGGCGCGCGCAGGTACAGGTCCGTTTCACGCGCCACCTTCTCCAGGTTGGGACGGCTCATGAGCACTTGCGACATCATCGCGACGCGATTCTGTACGTTGCTGTCGACGGCCAGGCCGGTCAGCAACGGCTTGAGCACCGAGTCCGTATCGACGAAGACGCGTGCGCGGGCTTCGAAGATGTCGGGCTGTGACAGCGCGTAGCCCCAGCCGGCGATCGCCACGATCCAGGCGCAGGCAACCGCGTACCAGCGAAAACGCCAGGCGTTGCGTGCCTGCGTGAGAACTTGTGCGAGGAGCTCTTGCATGGCGGCGCTCGTTCCTAGAAGCGGGACTCGGGAATGATCAGCACGTCACCCGGCTGCACTTGCATGTTCGCGCGGATGTCGCCGTCGTTGAGCAGGTCATCGAGCCGGACGCGTGTCTCAGTGTTCTGGCCGTTGACACGCCGGATCAGGCGCGCGCGGTTGCCGGCAGCGAACTCGCCGAGCCCGCCGACCGCGATCATCACGTCGAGCACGGTCATGCCGCTGCGGTATGGCAGCGCCTGCGGATGGGCGGCCTGCCCGACGACGCGCACCTGGTCGCCGTAGTTACCGACGAAACCTGTGACGATTACGTTGACGCTGGGCGAGCGGATGTACTCCGACAGCTTCTTTTCCATGTCGCGCGCCAGCTCGCTCGGCGTCTTGCCCGCCGCCTGCATATCCTCGACCAGCGGCGTCGAGATGAGACCGTCAGGACGCACCGGCACTTCGATGCTTAGATCGGGCTGATTGAAGACGAAAATGTTGAGCTTGTCGCCGGGGCCGATGTGGTATTCGATCTGATCGGCTGGCGCAGCCTGCGCCTTCGGCTCGGCGGCCGTCCCGCCGCCGCTGCTGCATGCGGCGCAGCCGAGCGCGAGAACATATAAGAAAGATCTGAACATGTTGTGCATCGTTGTCCTGTGCCCGGCTACTCGCGACTCGCGCTGGCGATCAGTTCTCGCATCGACGCGGTGATCACGCCCGGCGGGAGCTTCGCTACTGCATCGACGATGGCCTGCGCTTCACCCTTCTTGCCGCTGCGGGCCAATGCAACGGCGTAATGCAGACGGATCTCTGGCGGCGTCGACGCGCTGTCGAGGGGCGCGAGCAGCCGCAACCCTTCGCTGATCTGGCCTCGCTGGACGAGGATCCACGCGTAAGTATCGGTGATTTCGACGCTCTTGGGGGCGCGTTCATGCGCCCGACGGGCCAGATCCACGGCACTGGCATCGCCCCGCTCCTGCCGGTACCAGGCCAGATTGTTCAGCGCCACGACATTATCCGGCTGTTGTTTCAATACCTGCTCGTAGTTACTGGCGGCAGCATCCAGCAATCCCAGCTTCTGCTGGGCATCAGCCAACATAATTCGGGTCCGCGTGTCGTTCGGGTTCCTGGCCAGCAGAGTTTCCAGCGGTCGTAAAGGCTGCGGCAGGCGTCCCTGATGCAGCGTCTCGAACTCCCGCAGGGCGACCGCAGGGTCTGCAGTCAGTAACCCGGCTTTGTGATAGGCAGCGGCCGCGGCGGCGTACTCCTTTCGGGCCAGCAACAGGTCACCCGCGAGGATCTGCGCTTGCGCCTGGCGAGGCGCGATCTGCAGCAACTGCTCGGAGCGTTGCTGCGCTTCGCGCCAGTCGCTGCGCTGAATCGCAAGCCGACCCAGCAGTTCCACCGCGGCGGGGTGAGCCGGCTCGAGTTCGAGCACCGCGCGAGCCGCATCTGCAGCCGCCTGACTCTGCCCGTCGGCAGCGAGAGTGCGTGCGAGCTCGAAGCGAATAGCTGCCGAACGCGGCAGCCGTCGGACAGCTGCCGTCAAGACGCGAACGCTCTCTGCTCTCTGGCCCGCGGCCACGAGCACCCGCCCTTGTGCGGCGTAGACCGCGGCATTCTCCGGTGCGCGCCCAACGAGTTCGCTCGCGAGTGCCAGGGCGGCTTTTGTGTCGCCGGACGCGATCAGCAGCTCGGTTTCGAGAATGCCTGCGTCGATGGAGTTCGGATGAGCCTTGCGCGCTGCCGTCAGCACTTCGCGTGCCCGCGCGTACTCACCCGTTGCAGCCAACGATTGCGCGAGCGCGATCGATGCAGCCAGATGGCCCGGCTCCTTCTGCAGCGCGCGCTCGAATCGTTGCCGCGCCGGAGTGAAATTTCCTTCGAGCAGCTCGACGCGACCGAGACTGACCTGCGAGGCCGCGTCCTCCCCGGTGAGCGTAGCCATTTTCTGCAGATACTTCTTGGCGTCGGCAAATTGTCCCGCCTCCGCGCAGACTGCTCCCGCGAGCGCCTGTATGCGCGGGTCGTTCGGTGCCGCCGCAGCTGCGCTGCGGACAGTTTCGAGCGCCGCCTGCCGGTCGCGCGCGCCGAGTTGAGTGAGGACTTGCAGAAACGTGCGTCGCACCGACGGCTCGCTGTCGCCCGGCATGTTTTCGAGAAGCGCGCGCGCCTCATCGAGCTTGCCGGTTGCCAGATACCCCGCCACGAGATCGAGCTGTGCGTTGCTGTCGGCAGGCTGCTGGTTCGCGCCGCGCTGCAGATACTGAAGACCTGAAGCAGTCGCGCCAGCCGCCAGACTCGCCCGTCCCGCGAGCGCGAGCAGCTCCTGACTGGCGTCGGGCCGGTCGAGCATCGGCGTGATCGCCTCCAGCGCAGCTTCGGGCTTGCTCTGGCGCAGACGTGTTTCCGCAAGCAACCGACGTGCCGCGACGTTGTTTGGCGCGGTGGCAACGACACTCGCCAGGTACATCTCCGCCTGGCCCAGATCACCGAGCGCCAGCTTTACGGCGCCGAGCAACAGTTGCGAGTTGGTATCCTGAGGGTTGGCGCTCAGATTCTGTTCGAGCAGTGGACGAGCTTCCCCCGGCTTGCCGCCCTGGAACAACGCCCGCGCGCGCAGGTAGCGAGCCACCGGACTCTTCGGTGCGAGGGTCAGCAGCTGCGAACTCACCTCGAGAGCGCCGCGCGCGTCGTTGCGCGCGAGCAGCGAATCGGTTACACCCGCGAGCGCCGCGACCAGGTAGGTGCGGTTCGATTGCTTCCTGGCTTGGTCGGCCGCGGTACGAAACTCCGATTCGGCCTCAGCGAAGCGGCCCGCCTGCATCTGGAGCGCGCCACGCGTAAGGCGCACGCGCGGCGCCTGCGGTGCGAGTGCGAGGGCGCGATCGGTCGTTGCCAGAGCTGCCGCTACGTCGTCGACTGCCACTGCGCTCGCGAGACCCAGCAGCGCATCGACGGACTTCGGATCGATTCGGATTGCGGTCTCGAATGCCTGTCGCGCCTCAGCGGCGCGATTGAGTGCCAACAATGACGTGCCGCGCAATGCGCTCAGACTCGCGACGGCGCTGACGTTCGGCACCGAGTCCAGCAGTGCGAGCGCATCTGCGGGTCGCTGCCCGGCGAGATACGCGCGCGCCAGGGGCGGCGCGACGCGCTCCAACGGCAGCGAGCTGTTCCGCGCCAGCTCCAGCTCGCGGGTCGCGTTCGCCACGTCGCCCATCTCGAGCGACACCTCGCCAAGCGCCGCGCGCGCTTCGAACATCTGAGGGTCCTTGCGCAGCAGCGTACGGAGTTCGACTAGTGCTGCCTGCAGATCGCCCTCGGCCCGTGCCTTCTGCGCCCGCGCGAGCATGTGCTCCGAATTCGTCCACAAGCCGCATGACGCCAGCAGCAGCGCGACCGGCAGCACGACTGCGAGCTGCAGCGAATCCGCGTGACTTCTGATCCATCCGCTCATTGCGGTGCCCGGATTCCGTATTTGTCCATCAGGTCGTACAGGGTTGGGCGGCTCACGCCGAGGAGCTCGGCGGTGCGCGAAACGTTGCGATCAGTGATCGCGAGCGCCTGCTGAATCGCCTGGCGCTCGGCCCGTGTGCGAACTTCTTTCAAGTTGAAGAGCAGCCCACCATCCAGCGCTTCTTTTAAGCCGAGGTCCTCCGCCGTCACCATTGGTCCTTCGGCCATGATCAGCGCGGTCTTCACCTTGTTTTCCAGCTCGCGCACGTTTCCCGGCCACTCGTAGCCCTCCATGGCCGCAATCGCCTCCTCGGTGAAGCCGCGGCGCGGCCTGCCGTGTCCGGCAAACTTGCGCAGCATCGCGTGGGCCAGCACCGTCGGGCCGCCGCGCCGCTCGCGCAGCGCCGGCACGTTGACGACCACCTCGCTGATGCGGAAGTACAAGTCCTGGCGGAAGCGCTGCTCTTCGATCAGTTGCTTCAGATCCCGGTTGGTCGCGCACACGACGCGTACGTTGACCGGAATTTCCTGACGTCCGCCGACGCGCTCGATCACGCGACCCTGCAGAAAGCGCAGCAGCTTCGCCTGCAGCGCCAGCGGCATGTCGCCGATCTCGTCGAGGAACAGCGTGCCGCCGTCCGCCATCTCGATCTTGCCGAGCGTCTGTTTCACGGCGCCGGTGAACGCGCCCTTTTCGTGGCCGAACAGCTCGCTCTCCAGCAGCTGCTCCGGGATGGCGGCGCAGTTGATCGCGACGAACTTGCCGCCGTTGCGCCCGCTCTGCGCATGCACTGCGCGGGCGAGCAATTCCTTGCCGGTGCCGCTTTCGCCGAGGATCAGCACCGACACGTCGGCCGGCGCGACCTTCTCGACCATGCGACAGACCTTGAGCATCGCCTCGTCGGTGGCGATCAACCCTTCGAGCGGTGCGTGAAACTGCGAAGCCTGCAGCTGGCGATTGCGCTCTTCCAGCGCATGAATGTGGAACGCACGCTGCACGATCAGCCGCAGCACATCGGTGTCGACCGGCTTCTGATAGAAATCGTACGCGCCGAGCGAGACTGCGCGCAGCGCGCTATCCCGATCGTGGTTGCCGGTCACGACGATTACCTTCGTGGCCGGCACGACGCTCAGGATCTCCCGCAGCGTCGCCATGCCTTCGCTGATCCCTTCCGGATCTGGCGGCAGTCCCAGATCCTGCAGCACGACGGGCGGCTCGAAGCGGCGCAGTTGCGCGAGCGCTTCGCCGCGAGTCGCTGCGAACAGCACATCTTGCTCGTCGAAACACCACTTCAGTTGTTTCTGCAAGCCCAAGTCGTCCTCGACGATCAGGAGCCTGGGCTTGTCTTCGTTCATCCTGGCTGCCTCATTATCCGGTCGACCCGCTCACCTCGGTCCCGGCACCCGCCATGACGGGCTCGGGGCGGGCGGGTTCGCAAACGGGCATGCTAATCGTGAAGCGCGTTCCCTGTCCGGGACTACTCTGCACTTCCACACTCCCCGCCAGGCGCTGGATGTACTCCCGCACCTGGTAGGCACCGACGCCCATGCCTTTGGCGCCCTTGGTGCTGTCGAACGGCCGGAACAGCCGGTCGCGCAAGAACTCCGCATCCATGCCATGTCCGGTATCGCTGACGATCAGCTGTGCCTGAGGGCCCCGGTGGCTGACCGCGACACTGACGGAGCCTGCGGCGCTGGTCGCGTCCTGGGCGTTGCGAATCACGTGCTCGACGACCGTCGTCAGGCGCTCCGGATTCGCCTGGACCAGCGCCGCTTCGCACCGCTGCAACGCCGGTCGGGGCTGGCGCACCGAGCAACGCCGCACGGCCTCGCGCGCGATCTCGGCGAGGTCGACGCGGGCCAATCGTTCGGGCGCGGTCGAGCCGCGCAACTGATCGATCAGCCGCGTGATCCGCTCCACCGCGTTGGCGACAGTGCCCATCGCGTCGGCAATGAATTCGGGGTTGCGCTTGTGGCGCTCGTAGTTGTCGACGATGAGTCGCAGCTGCGCCGCCGAGTTCTTCAGGTCGTGCATCATGAAAGCGGTCAGCCGGTTGTACGCTTCGAACTGACGGCTCTCGGTGAGTTTGCGATCGGCTTCCTGCTGGGCGATCTGCGTGGCGACGTGTCGCCCGACCGTCTTGAGCAGGTCGCGGTCCTCGTAAGTTAGCTCGAACGGCGGCGGTGGATCGTAGAGCAGCACGAAGCCCATCAAGCGATCGAGTTGCAGGAGCGGCGACACGATGCGGAAACCGCGCTTGCTCTGCAGCCAGTCCGGCAGCATGAAATTTCCGTACGTGTCCGGCGCGCGGGCCAGCTCTTGCAGGTCGACGATCCACTGCGTGCGCGCCAGGAACGCCGGCAGGTCGGCATTCGCCGGCAGAGCTTCGATCTTTTCGAGCTCATCGAGCCGTCCCGGCCACGCCGCCGCCGGCACGAAGCGCCCCGACGCTTCGTCCGCCAGCCACAGAATGCCGGCGGGACTCGAGAAGATTTGCGCAATCGCTGCAATGGCCGTGCGGCGGACGTCCTCATCGTGGCCCGAGGACAGCGTGCCGATGAATCTCAGCCACTCCAGCCGGTAGTCGTACTTGTTGCGATAGAAGTGCTTGCTGAGAAAGACGCGCGCGCGACGCCGCAGAACCGATGAGCCCACGAGCAGCACGAGCAGCAGCAGGGCACCGCCGAGGAACACGACTTGACCGAGGTGCCCCCAACTCCCGCCGAACTGCCGCACGTAGTAGCCGCCGGCGGCCGTCAGCAGCAGGTAGGCTCCCACGCCCATGAATGTCGTGGTGTAGAACACTGCCTGGCGCGAGACGAACACGTCGAGTGACCATTGCGGCTCGCGCCGGACCGCGATCGCGATCAACGGCGCGGCGAACGCAATGAGCGCGCCGCGCGCATTCCAGGCGTCGGCCATGATTCCTCGCACCAGCTCGGCCTGCGAGTATAGAAACAGGTCGTAGGCGAACAGCCCGCCGATGCCGCACACCAGGTACTTCAGCGAATCGCGCGCCGCCTCACCGGAATTGCGATAGAACTGCTCGAGCAGGATCAGCCCAAGGAGCGACGTCGCCAGGCCCATGCGCGACAGCAGCAGTTCCGGTGGCAGAACTGCCACGGCACGTGCTTCGAGCAACCACAACAGGGGCAGCGCCAGCAGCGCGAATATGGGCGCAGCTCGTGCGATGAGGATGAGCGGGCGCGCCGTGTTGCTGCCAGCGATCGAGCACAACGCGAACAGCCAGGCGCCGTTGCGTAACGCCTCCGCGACGTACAGCGGCAGCATCGATGCGCGCCCGGCGAACGCCTGCCCGGCGAGCAGCAGGGCCCAGGCTCCGGTGATCACGCTGGCGGTGATGAAGTACACGCCCTGCCGGCGGCCCCGCCAGCTGATCATCATGAGCACGGCCAGCAGCATGAATGCCGCAGCGGCGAAGCCGTAGCCGATTGCGCCCACGATGTTCATGCATCCCCCAGACTTCGATGCATCCCCGATACGCCGCGCCGACCCGTGCCGGGCCTGCGCAGCCCCTTCATCGCGCTCCCTTGCCCCAGACGATCACTTCTACGGTCTGCACGAGTATGGCGATATAGAAGATCAGACTGTGGTTCTTCACGTAGTAGAGATCGTACTGAAGCTTCTCGATCGCGTCCTGCTCGGATGAGCCGTACGGGTAGCACAGCTGCGCCCAGCCCGTGATGCCCGGCTTGATCGAATGCCGTTCGCGATAGTACGGAATCGTTTCGTTGAGCTGCTCGACGAACTCCGGGCGCTCCGGTCGCGGCCCGACGAAGCTCATCTCACCGCGCAGCACGTTGAGAATCTGCGGCAGCTCGTCGATGCGAGTCGTGCGGATGAACGAGCCGACGCGCGTGATGCGGCTGTCGTTCTTCTGCGCCCACTGCGCCTTGCCTTCACGTTCCGCATCCTCGCGCATGCTGCGGAACTTGAGCAGCTTGAACGGCTTCCCGTATTGGCCGACGCGGATCTGCCGATAGAAGATCGGCGCGCGCCAGCCGTCGCTGATTTTGATGGCGGCTGCCGTGAGCAGCATGACCGGCGCGGTCGCCGCGAGCATCACGAAGCTCGCCACGACGTCGAACAGTCGCTCGAAGATGCCGTGCGCGCGTCCCTGGCGGAAGCCTTCCGCGAAAATCATCCAGCTCGGATTCAGGATGTCGAGCCGGACCTTGCCGGTCTCGCGCTCGAGGAAGGTCACCAGCTCGCTGATCTCGAAGCCTTCGAGACGGCACTCGAGCAGCTGGTCCATCGGAAAGCGCCGGCGGCGATCGTCCATCGCGACGACGATCTCGTCGATGCGCTGCGCCTGGCAGTAGCTGAGCAGGTCCTGGTCCGACCGCACCAGTCGCTCATGGTCGCGCAGGGCCGAGAGATCATCGCCATCCGCCATCACGTAGCCGACGATCAGGAAGCCGCGGCGGTCCGAGCGGCGCCGCAGTCGCACGATGCTCGCTGCGCGACGGCCGGCGCCGTACACGAGCACGCGGCGCTTGAAGACTGCCTCGTCCACGATGAGATCGAACGCGATACGAACGACGGCGACTGCGCCGAACGAAACCAGCGTGCTCAGCAGCAGCGCACCGCGCCCGATCCGCAGGACCGGCAGCAGATAGACGATGACGGCGATGACCATCGCGCCGCCGAGCATGCTGGCTGCGACGCGCGACAGCAGACCTGCGAGTCGAGCGCGCTGGCGCGAGTTGTAGAGACCCATCGCGGCCATGCTCACGAACATGATTCCGGCGAACAGCAGGCTGTGCGGGACCCAGGGAGCGGGATGCTGCGACGGAGGTACCGGACCGCTCAGCGTGAACGGCGCGGTGTAGTGCATTGCCGCCAGGAAGATGGTGCCTTCCAGGATGGCCAGAAGCGCCAGCGGCAGTTGCCAGTAGTGCTGAAAGATCCGAATGGTCACGAGATCGTCAGGTCAATTTCGAGTATCGCAATCAGGGGCACGGTCGCCGGGCAAGCCCGCCGCCGGGCGTCATTGAGCAAGACGAGGGCCCTTCCTGCCAGAGGCCGAAAGTCTAAGAACTTTGCTGCGACAGCCCCGTGAAGGCAGTCACATCCATTACTGTTAAATAGTCCGACGCCTGAGGGCCAGCGCCGCAATTCGCTGAGAACTGTGTGAATTCACCTAATTGACAATCATTCGCATTTGTATTTACATACACACCAGCCTGAGTCACCCGCGAAGAGTTGCAGCAAATGTACGTCTGCGTCTGCCATGCCATCAGCGACCGCCAGATCCGCGAAGCCGTCGAGCGCGGAGCCGAGTCGTTGAGCGAGGTCCAGGCCTATCTGCCGGTGGCCAGCTGCTGCGGCCGCTGTGAAGATTCGGCGCGCGAAGTCATCGACTCCTATATCGAGTCGGCTGCAGGCCCGGTCGCGGCCTGACCCCGCCGCCCGGCGGTTCGCCCGAAAATCCACGACTACTGTCGGTTGCGGTTGCCTGTTTCGAGCGCGCTCGCCAAGATCGCGGCTCGTCGCGCTGTCCGGAGTCTCGAGCCATGCAAGGTAACCCGATCGTCCTGCGTCACCTCAACACCATCCTCAAGAACGAGCTGACGGCGATCAACCAGTACTTCCTCCACGCCCGCATGTACGACAACTGGGGCCTCGGCGAGCTTGGCGAGTACACCTACAAGGAATCGCTCGACGAGATGAAGCACGCGGATCGACTCATCAAGCGGATCCTGTTCCTGGAGGGACTGCCGAACCTGCAGGACCTGGGCAAGCTCCTGATCGGCGAGAACGTGCGCGAAGTGCTCGAGTGTGATCTCAAGCTCGAGCTGCAGGCACATCCGGAGTTGCGCAAGGCCATCGCCGATTGTGAGGCCGCCGGCGATTACGTGTCGCGCGAGCTGTTCGAGGACATCCTCGAATCCGAAGAAGAGCACATCGACTGGCTGGAGACGCAGCTCAGCCTGATCGATCGCATCGGCATCGAGAACTACTGCCAGTCCCAGATGCGCGAGGAAAATAGCTAGATCGTCTTGCTCGCCGTGTTGGACAGCGCGCTACTGATGCCGCTGCTGCTGAGTGAGCGCACCGCGAAGAACCACGTGCCGGAGGTCAGGCTGTCGACCACGTACGTGTTGATCGAAGGATTCGTCACCTGCACCGAGCGGTCGAGGTTCGCCTGGTCCGTGCCGTAGCGGACCTCATAGCCAGAGAGATTCGTCAGCGCGCTGCCGTCTTCGTTCTGGGTCGGTGGCGTCCAGGACAGCGTGACGCTGCCACTACCGAGGTCAGTGACCGTGATCGCGAACATGGCAGTGGAGGCCGAGCCACCCTTGCCGTCCGAGACCGTCACGCGGATGTTCGAATAAGTTGCGACATCAGCCGCGGTCGGCGTCCCGGAGATCTTGCCGGTCGATGCATTGAAGGCCGCCCACGCCGGCTTGTTCGAGACGGAAAACGTCAGCGAATCGCCGTCCGGATCGGACGCCGTGGGCTGAAAGCTGTACGCCTGTCCTGCGGTTACGCTCGTGCTCGGCGAGCCTTGGATTGTTGGCGCTGAATTGGGGCCTGTTGCCTGCGCCGCGGCTGGCTCGCCGTCGCCACCACCACCGCATCCTGCCAGTGCGATCGCTGCGAGGATCGCCAACGAGGAACGCCGGACTGCCTGCATAGTGCTGTGCTTCATGGTCACTATGTCAAACAAGTTTTGTGCCAGCTACAGAGAATTCCTGCATCGCCATCAGGTTATTGCTGTCAGGCGCTCGCCGAGGTCGCTTGACGTGCAGTGCGGAGTCGCGGTTCAGAAACACTTGTGCACGCCAGCACGTGAACTCGTTCACGCAACTGCTTGATATGCAAAGCGGCGAGGCCCCGTCGCAAAGCACCGACAATCTGACAAGGCTCGGCCGACAGGAACGGCCCGCAAAGACTACATTTCCTTATGTACAAACAACACCGCGAGCGCGAAAAAAGTGGCGTCCCCATGGGGATTCGAACCCCAGTTACCGCCGTGAAAGGGCGATGTCCTAGGCCTCTAGACGATGGGGACGCGTGGCCGAACGGTGGGACTTGGTGGAGCTAGGCGGGATCGAACCGCCGACCTCTTGCATGCCATGCAAGCGCTCTCCCAGCTGAGCTATAGCCCCACATGAGAGGCGCGCAATGTATGGAACAGGTCCCCGACTGTCAACCGCTGTTGCGGCGACGTTGCTCTCGTGCCCACAGCGCAGCGACACAGCGCTGCGCGGCAAGTCCATCCCAACCGTCCGGACGGCTGCCCTTCGGCCATTGACCCGCGAGCATGCGTTCGACGCTCTCCAGCAGGTTGAGAGGTTGAACCAGGCGATTGGATCCTTGCGTGACGGTGATCGGCCGCTCGGTGTTCTCGCGCAACGTCAGGCAAGGAATGCCGAGGTACGTCGTCTCTTCCTGCACGCCGCCCGAATCGGTGACTGCCGCGGCCGCGCCGCTGACGAGCGCCATGAACTGTACGTAGCCGAGCGGCTCCGTGAGATGAATGGAACGGGCTGCGCGCAGTCGCTCCATCAACCCGAATTCTTCGAGTCGCTTGCGCGTGCGCGGGTGCACCGCGAAGACGACCGGCACGCGCGCCGCCGCAGCCACGAGCTGCTCGACCAGCGGCGTGAGCGTTTCGCGGCGATCGACGTTGGAAGGCCGATGCAGCGTCACGACGATGTACCGCCCGCGCTCCAATCCCATGCGTTGCGGCGTGTCGTCCCGCTCGATCTGCGGACGCATCATCTCGTAGGAGTCGATCATGATATTGCCGACGCGGTCGATGCGCGCCGGATCGACGCCTTCCTGGATCAGGTTCTCGTCGCCGTCAATGGACGGCGTCCACAGCACGTCGGCAATGGCATCGGTCACCAGGCGGTTGATCTCCTCGGGCATCGAGCGGTCGCGGCTGCGCAGGCCCGCTTCCAGGTGGACCACGGGAATCCACAGCTTCGCGCCGACCATGGCGCATGCGGCCGTGGAGTTCACGTCGCCGACGACGACGATCCAGTCGGGCCGCTCCGCGAGACAGACTTTTTCGTAGGCGATCATCACGCCGCCGGTCTGCTCGGCGTGACTACCGGAGCCGACTTCCAGATGATGGCGCGGCTGCGGCAACTGCAGGTCGCGAAAGAACGCGTCCGACATGTTGGCATCGTAGTGCTGGCCGGTGTGGACGATGCTGACCTCACACCACGGCTGCGCCTTGAGCGCGTGGTACAACGGCGCAACCTTCATGAAATTCGGTCGCGCGGCAGCGATGAGATGAATCCGGGACAGCGACATCGACTCGCTCCAAGAGGGTTGACCCTGGAGCGCGAATTTTGACACAGCGGACCGCGCCGAAACGCGACGCGGGCGCCAGTTTCTCGGGCTATTGAGCCGTAAGGTTGGTCGGTGGATTCGGGCGAACGACGGTGCCGCTCGTCTTGAAGCCTGCGCTGATCACCCAGCCTGGGTTACCGGCAGCGTTGTAACGGTACGCCCCTACGTCGTTGGTACCGGTGCGCGAACTGCCGTTGAAATCCAGCGCCGGGACGTTTGCCGCGCTCGCCGTGCCGATCAGTGCGGAGCCGCTCCTCGGGAACACGTCGATCGGCGGGACACCGTAGTGAGCATTGACGAAGTCAGCCGCGATGCCCTTGCCCTCGGTGTAGCCGGAGCTGCCACCTGAGAGGCCGCCGTGCCCGACGTTGCCCGCCAGCGTGACCAGGCCGAGATTGCCGCTGATGAGGCGGATCGCTGCCTCGCCTTGCGAGTACACGGCGTTGTTGGCAATGAGCACCGAGCCGACGACGTTACGCACATCGATGCCTGCGCCCGAGTTGATGATCGTGTTGTTGACGACCTGCACGTTGCCGGGGCTGCCTGCCTGATGCGTCTGCAGGGAGATGTTACCGAGCACGATGTTGTTACGGATGATCACGTCCGCGGCGGACTGGATCGTGTTGTCGCTGCTGTTCCAGATGACGTTGCCTTCCAGGATGTTCGGCGGACCGTTGCCCACGGTGCTGTAGGTGATGATGCCCGGATAGGTCGTGTCGTGAATGACGTTGTCGCGGATCGTATTGCCGTAGCTGCCTTCCTTGATCTCGATGCCGTCGCCCTGCTCGACGTCCGCGCTGTTCGTGTGGTGGATGTAGTTGCCCTCGATCAAGCTGTTCGCAACCCGGCAGCCGTCGTCATTGCAGCCGAGGTACATGCCCTCGCCGGTGCCGTGCGTATGGTGGATGTGGTTGCGCAGGATCCGCAGGCCCTCGTACGTTCCGCCGGAGTTCGCGGAAATCCCCACGTCACCGGTCTCGTGAATCTCGCAGTTCTCGATCGTGACGAAGTCCGAGTCCATGAGCCGGATGCCGTGCGAGCCGCCGGTGACCTCGATGCCGCGGAAGTTGAGGTAGCTCGAGCCTTGGATTTCGATGACGTTCTGCAAATTGGTGGTCATGTGAATGCGCGGCTTCTCGCCGGTCTTCGCACGAATCGTGATCGGCTGCTGCTGCGTGCCGACGACCGCGATGCCGAACCGGGTGCTCATGGTGTAGGTGCCGCCGCCGAGCACCAGCTCATCGCCGGGTTTCAGCGCCGCGATCGCTGCGCGTAGATCGCCGGACGGAGTGATATCGATCGACGCAGCATTCGCATTACAGAGAGCAAGCGCCAGCAGCATGCCGGCGGTGCACAAATTACGAAGACGGAAGTCGAGTGACATCGAACGGTGAACCCCCATGTGAGCGCGCGCCGGACGCGCGCGCAAACAATCGTCCATTTCGCGCTGCGGTGCCAGTGTCTCAGATTGGAAACAGCACTCGCGGAGCGCGCGCGTAAGACATTTCAGTTATTCGCCGCATAGCGCAACGCGTCGTCGAGACGACGCAGCGTGGTCGCGCGACCGAGCACTTCGAGCGTCACGTCGATCGGCGGCGATACGGCAGTGCCGGTGATCGCAACGCGCACCGGCTGCGCGACTTTACCCATGCCGATGCCGAGCTCGGTCGCGGTCTGAATCACCGCCTCGTGCGCGCCAGAGGCAGTCCACTCATCGAGCGCCGAGAGCTTGTCGCGAACCGTGCGCAGCGGGCTAACGCTCTCCGCCGTGAGATTCTTCTTGGCAGCCTTCTCGTCGTAGCCGGTGAAATCGCGGAAGAAGAACAAGCCGTTCTGCGCCATTTCGCCGAACGTCTTGGCGCGCTCCCGCAGCACCTTGGCAACTGCAACGAGCATGCGTTCTTCGGCGACGGCAACGCCGAGCGCCGCGAGCTGCGGCTTGAGGAACTCGGCAAGACGCTCAGGCGTCGCGCGCATGATGTGCTGTTGATTGAGCCACAGCAGCTTCTCGGGATTGAATGCTGATGCCGCCTTGTTGACGTCGCGAATATCGAACAGCTGCTGCATCTCCTCCACCGAGAACACTTCCTGGTCGCCGTGCGACCAGCCCAGCCGTACCAGGTAGTTGAGCAGCGCCTCAGGCAGATAGCCGTCGTCTCGATACTGCAGCACGCTCACTGCGCCATGACGCTTGGAGAGCTTCGCGCCGTCGGCTCCGAGAATCATCGGCACGTGTGCATAGACCGGCGGCTGTGCACCCAATGCACGGAGCAGGTTGATCTGCCGCGGCGTGTTGTTCAGATGATCGTCGCCGCGAATGACATGAGTCACCTTCATGTCCATATCGTCGACCACGACGCAGAAGTTGTACGTCGGCGTGCCGTCGGAGCGCGCGATGATCAGATCGTCGAGCTGACCGTTGTCGTAGGCGACGTTGCCGTGGATCACGTCCTCGACGATCACGTTGCCGTCCACCGGATTCTTGAAACGCACCACCGGGTCGACACCTTCGCGCGGTTGCGTACGGTTGCGACACGTACCGTCATAGCGCGGATTCTGCTTGGCTGCGGTCTGCCTGGTGCGCATCTCCTCCAGCTCTTCCTTCGTGCAGTAACAGCGATACGCATGACCGGCCTGCAGGAATTGCGCGAGCACTTCGCGGTACCGATCCATGCGCCGGGTCTGATAGAAAGGACCCTCGTCGTGGTCCAGCCCGAGCCACTGCATACCGTCGAGAATCACCTGCGTCGCTGCTTCCGTGGAGCGCTCGCGATCCGTGTCCTCGATGCGCAGGATGAATTTGCCGCCATGACGGCGCGCGTACAGCCAGGAGAACAGCGCCGTCCGCACGCCGCCGATATGCAGTAAGCCGGTAGGACTGGGCGCGAAGCGCGTGCGAATGGACATGGGGAAGAGTCTTGAAGGTGGTGGGCGGTACAGGGATTGAACCTGTGACCCCTGCCGTGTGAAAGCAGTGCTCTACCGCTGAGCTAACCGCCCAACCGCGTGCCGGCATCTCTGCCGGCCCATTATTAAAGGGCGAGTAGTTTAGGGAGCACGTCCGGGGCGGTCAACGCAACTTTGTGTCAGGCCGCATGCAAGGGCGGTGGTCGGTTGAGCAGCACCCAGTACAGGCCCAGGCTGCTGACCGCTTCGACGAACGCTCCGAACTCGACGGGCTTGCGCACGTAGCTGTTAGCGCCGAGGTTATAGCTGGCGATTACGTCCGCATCCTGGCTCGACGAAGTGAGAACCACGACCGGCAGCGTGCGGGTCCGCTCGTCGGCCCGCAGCCGCTTCAACACGCCCAGGCCATCGAGCTTCGGCAGCTTCAGGTCGAGCAGGATGACAGTCGGCACGTGCGAGACGTCACGCGGCGCGTACTGACCGTTGCCGAACAGGAATTCGATCGCTTCGACGCCATCGCGCACCACGACGATATCGTGCGCGAGATTGTTCTTGCGCAGGCTGAGCAGCGTCAGCTCCTCGTCGTCAGGATTGTCTTCGACCAGCAGAATGTAGCGCTCGCTCATTGCCCCCCCCTGGGCCTGCCTCTTGCAGTTGGTGAAGCTTAAGCGCGGGCATCCATCCGGTTGCAGTAGTAGGTCGTGCACGCGAGCCAAGCGCGCGCACCGCCCGTGTCCGGAATAGTTATGGATCCCCCGCTCGTAGCCGCCGGCTCCCTTCGCCGTGGGCGGTAGCTACCGGCGGATCGTCTCGTAACAACGCAGCGGCAGCAAGCCGGTAAAGCCCGCGATTGGCCGCAAGCGACCGGCTGCATACAGCGGCGCGACCGTCCAGAGCGGGACAAAGTCGATATTTAGGGGAATATCCCTAGCGACAAAACTGCCCTGACAACGAACCGACTAGTGCGCCTCTTCGCCGCCGATCATCTGCAGCAGCTCGGCAGTGCGCATGCGCATCAACGCCGCGTCGCCGCGGCTTTCCACGTTGAGGCGGATAAGCGGCTCGGTATTCGAGCTGCGCAGGTTGAAACGCCAGCGATCGAACTCCATCGAGACGCCGTCCGTGAAATCGACCGCGCGCGCCGTCGGCTGGTAGTGCTCCTGCACGCGCTTGATCGTCGCCTGCGAGTCCGCAACTTTGCGATTGATCTCGCCGCTCGCGGGAAAGCGCGCAATGCGCTCGCCGACCAGCTCGGACAGTCGCTTGCCCGATTCGCACATGAGCTGCGTCACCAGCAGCCACGGAATCTGACCGCTGTCGCAGTAAGCGAAGCGACGGAAGTAATGATGAGCGCTCATCTCGCCGCCGTAGATCGCATCAGCGTCGCGCATCACGTCCTTCATGAAAGCGTGGCCCGACTTCGACATCACCGCCTTGCCGCCGAGCGACTCGACCATGTCGAGCGTTGCCCACGTCAAGCGCGGATCGTGCACGATGCGCGCGCCTTGCTCGCGCTTCAGGAACATCGACGCGAGCAGCCCGACGATGTAGTAGCCCTCGATGAACGCGCCGCTCTCGTCGAACAGAAAGCAGCGATCGTAGTCGCCGTCCCAGGCAACACCGCAATCGGCGCGATGCCTCCTGATCGCCTCGATCGTCGCGACGCGATTCGCTTCCAGCATCGGATTCGGCACGCCGTTCGGGAACGAGCCGTCCGGCGCATGATTGATCTTGATGAACTCGAACGGCAGGTGCGACTCGAGCTGATCGACGATCAGCCCTGCGCCGCCGTTGCCGGCGTTGACCACGATCTTGAGTTTCTTCAGCTTCGCCCGGTCCAGGTACGACAGCAGGTGCTCGATGTACTTGCCGCGCACGTCGAGCTCATGGCGCCGCCCGGGCTGCGCTGCACGCGAGTACGCATCCGCTTCCGCGATGCGTTGAATGTCCTTGAGCCCGGTGTCACCGCTGATCGGCCGCGACTGCGCGCGCACGAACTTCATGCCGTTGTAGTCCGGCGGATTGTGACTGGCGGTGACCATGATGCCGCCGTCCATGCCTTCGTTGAAGGTCGAAAAGTAGACGACCTCCGTGCCGCACAGACCGATGTCGTACACGTCGACGCCGGAGTCGATGAGGCCGCGCGTCAGCGCCGCGCACAGCTCGTTGCTCGACTGACGGATGTCGCGCCCGACCACGACGCGCTTCGGTTTGATAAATTCCGCGTAGGCGCGCCCGATGCGATAGGCGACGTCCGGGTTCAGCTCGCCGGGAATGCGGCCGCGATAGTCGTAGGCCTTGAAGCCGGTGATGGCTGCCATGTTCAACCTGTCTGGTCTCTGCCGTACCGGTCCTCGAAGCGCACGATGTCGTCCTCGCCGAGATAGGTGCCGGACTGCACCTCGATGATGTGCAGTGGAATCTTGCCGGGATTCTCGATGCGGTGCTTGGTGCCGAGCGGGATATAGGTCGACTGATTCTCTTCGAGCAGGAACGTCTCCTCGCCGCGCGTGATGCGCGCAGTGCCGGCGACTACGATCCAGTGCTCGGCGCGATGGTGATGCATCTGCAGCGACATCGACGCACCGGGCTTGACCGACAGGCGCTTCACCTGGAAACGGTCGCCATGATCGATGCTGTCGTAGCTGCCCCACGGGCGAAACACTTCGCGATGCAGGGAAGTTTCATAGCGTCCCTGCTTTTTGAGCTGCGCGACCAGCTCCTTCACGTCCTGCACGCGGCTCTTCGGCGCGACCAGCACGGCATCCTTGGTTTCAACGACGACGTGATCTTCGAGTCCGACCGCCGCGACCAGGCGACTGGTCGACTGCAGGTAGCAACCCTTTGCATCGACCGTGAGCACGTCGCCGATGAGCACGTTGCCGCCCTCGTCGCCGGTGATCGCTTCGTGCAGCGCAGACCACGAGCCCACGTCGCTCCAGCCTGCATCGAGCGGCACGACGACGCCGTGCTGCGTCTTCTCCATGACTGCGTAGTCGAACGAGTCGCTCGGGCACGCGCCAAACTCTTTCGCGGGCAGACGCGCGAAGTCGAGATCGCGCTTCGCCGCGGTGTACGCCTGCGCACACGCTTCGTAAATCGCGGGGGCAAGCTTGCGAACCTCTTCCAGCACGGTCGACGCGCGGAACATGAACATGCCGCTGTTCCAGAAATACTCGCCCGACTCCACGTAGCGCTGCGCCGTGGCGAGATCCGGCTTTTCGACGAACTGCGCGATGGGAAACGCGTTGCCGCTCGCGGCACCCGGCGTGCGCCGGATGTAGCCATATCCCGTTTCGGGCTTGGTCGGCACGACGCCGAACGTCACGAGCTTGCCCTCGTCCGCCGCCTTGCGACCGATGGCCACCGCCGCCTGGAACGCATGCACGTCGCGGATCACGTGATCGGCAGGCAGGATCAGCAGCACCGGGTCCGCGTGCGCCTTGCCGGCGGGCGCATCGGCGACAGCCGCCATCGCGGCGATCGTCACCGCAGGCGCGGTGTTGCGTCCGACCGGCTCGAGCAGAATCGCCTGCGGCTTGGTGCCGCGCTCGAGCAACTGCTCGGCGACCAGAAAGCGATGACTCTCGTTGCACACTACGAGCGGCGCGCCGAGGTCAGCGACGCCGGCGAGACGCGCCAGCGTTTCCTGCAGCATCGTGCCCTTGCCGACCAGCGGCAGGAGCTGTTTGGGGTAGAGCTCGCGCGACAGCGGCCACAGGCGCGTGCCCGAGCCGCCGGAGAGAATGACGGGAATCAACATAGGCTATCGCCCCGACCGATTGCGTAGTACTTCAGCCCGAACCTCTTCACGAAGCCGGGATCGTAGAGATTGCGCCCGTCGAAGATCACCGGGTGCGCCAGCTCGCTCTTGATGACATCGAAGTCGGGGCTGCGAAACTCCTGCCACTCGGTGACGATCGCCAGGGCATCGGCGCCCTGCAGCGCGTCCATCGAGTTGGCGACCAGCGTCAGGTCCTCGCCGCGCTCGCCGTAGATGCGCTGCGCTTCCTCGTTCGCCACCGGATCGTAAGCGCGCACCTTCGCACCCGCGGCCCACAGTCCTTCGATCAGCACGCGACTCGGCGCCTCGCGCATGTCGTCGGTGTTCGGTTTGAACGCGAGGCCCCACAGCGCGATCGTCTTGCCCGAGAGATCACCGCCGAAATGCTGCTTGAGCTTGTCGAGCAGCACTGACTTCTGGCGGTTGTTGACCGTCTCCACTGCCTGCAGCAGGTGCGCCTCGAACGAATGATCGCTCGCGCTGCGCGCCAGCGCCTGCACGTCCTTCGGAAAGCACGAGCCGCCGTAGCCGCAACCCGGATAAATGAAGTGATAGCCGATGCGCGGATCGGAGCCGATGCCGAGGCGCACCTTCTCGATGTCGGCGCCCATGCGCTCGGCGAGATTCGCGAGCTCGTTCATGAAACTGATCTTGGTGGCGAGCATGGCGTTCGCCGCATACTTGGTCAGCTCCGAGGAGCGCACGTCCATCACGATCATGCGCTCGCGGCTGCGGGTGAACGGATCGTAGAGCGCCTTGAGCAGTTCGGCGGTGCGCGGATTGTCGGTGCCGACGACGATGCGATCCGGCTTCATGAAGTCGGCGATCGCCGCGCCTTCCTTGAGAAATTCCGGATTCGACACGGTATCGAATTCGACGTGCGCACCGCGCGCCTTGAGCGTGCTCTCGATCTTCGCGCGAACCTTGTCGGCAGTGCCGACGGGCACCGTGGACTTGGTGACCACCACGCGGTACTCGCTGAGATTGCGGCCGATGGACTCGGCAACGCTGAGCACGTACTTGAGATCCGCGGAGCCGTCCTCGTCGGGCGGCGTGCCGACCGCGATGAACTGGAACAGGCCGTACTTGACGCCTTCGGCAGCATCGGTCGTGAAGTTGATGCGCCCGGCGGCGAGATTGCGCTTCAGCAGATCGTCGAGTCCGGGCTCGTAGATCGGCGACTCGCCGCGCTTGAGCATCTCGACTTTGCGCTGGTCGACATCGACGCACAGCACGTTGTTGCCGACCTCGGCAAAGCACGCACCCGTGACCAGGCCAACGTAGCCGGAACCGAAAATGGTGAGACGCATGGTCTAACTTGCTGGCCGTAAAGGGAAAAAGGCCAGCGAGCTTAGCCGAGGGCGCGGGCGGGGTAAAGGCCGCGACGGGACGTCCTGTCCGCGCCGCGGCCGGATGCGGTCCGCAAGAGGGAGCGTACGCGGCGTAAACGCCGGCAACAGAGCCGAGTCGCTGGCCTTATTGCAGGAAATGCACGCGGCTGCCGCGGTGCATTTGCGCTAGTGCTGGGTCGAGGACGGAGTCGAGGGGGGCGGGGGTGCGGCCCGCACCCGCCGGGTCTGCAATGCCGTGACGTTCTTCAGCTCAGCGTGCGCCAGCGCCGCCTTGCGGCTCCAGACCAGGTCCTGGATGTCGCCCGTCGGACGATACTCAGCAACCGCCTGCATCAGGATCTGGCGCGCACGGTCGCAATCGAACCGGGTCAGCGCACCGGACAATTCGTCGAGCATCTGCTGGACCTGCGACCACGGCAGCGAGTGCTCCATCGCGCGCATGATCATCGGGTGCTCAGTACCGGTCACGTTGTTGCCGATCAGCAGCTCCTCGAACAGCTTCTCCGCCGGACGCAGGCCGGTGTACACGATCTCGACCTCGCCATCGGGGTTCTCATCGTCGCGCACAGTGAGACCCATCAGGCTGATCATTCGCTTGGCGAGGTCGGCGATTCGCACCGGCTTGCCCATGTCGAGCACGAACACGTCGCCGCCCTGCCCCATCGAACCCGCCTGCAACACCAGCTGCGCCGCTTCCGGGATCGTCATGAAGTAGCGGATGACGTCCTTATGCGTGACCGTGACCGGCCCGCCCTGGCGGATCTGCTCGCGGAACAGCGGCACGACCGAACCGGAAGACTCGAGCACATTGCCGAAGCGCACCATGCAA
Organism: Steroidobacteraceae bacterium; assembly: GCA_035493235.1. Classification (GTDB taxonomy): domain Bacteria; phylum Pseudomonadota; class Gammaproteobacteria; order Steroidobacterales; family Steroidobacteraceae; genus Steroidobacter. Next base: position 1,582 of record DATJIP010000084.1, on the reverse strand, counting down.
AAACGCGTATGCGCGCCGCGCGCCTGCAAGCCCTGCAGCACGATCTCGGCGAAGCGCTTGGTCGCGCCCATCACGTTGGTCGGATTGACTGCCTTGTCTGTCGAGATCAGTACGAACGTCTCGACGCGCGAGTCAAGCGCAGCCTCGGCCGCGTTCCAGGTGCTGAAGAGATTGTTGTAGATACCCTCGATCGCGTTCTGCTCCACGATCGGCACGTGCTTGTAGGCGGCCGCGTGATAGATCGTCTGCACGCCATAGGCCTGCAGGATTTCGCGCACGCGGTGCTTGTGATGCGCATCGCCGAGCAGCGGCACGACGTCGACCGTCAGACCTTCCGATGCGATCAGGATCCTGAGCTCGCGATCGATGTTGTAGAGGGCCAGCTCAGACATTTCGAACAGCAGCAACTGCGCCGGCCGCAGACGGATGATCTGACGGCACAGCTCAGAGCCGATTGAGCCGCCGGCGCCGGTGACCATCACGACCTTGTTGTGAATGCACGCGTCCAGCAGGCGCGCGTTCGGCGGCACCGGATCGCGACCGAGCAGGTCGCCGGCATCTACGTCGCGCACGTCTTCGACGCGGGCGTGGCCAGCGAGGATGTCGGCGTAATCCGGCACGGTCTGCACCAGCAGATTCAGCGGCTCGATCGCTTTGAGGATTTCCTGGCGGCGGCGGCGCGTCTGCGAGGGCAGTGCGAGGAAGACTGCGGCTACGCCTTCGTCACCGACCAGATTGGCGAGATCGCGTGCGGGAAAGACTTCGAGTCCGTTGATGGTGCTGCCGTGCAGAGAGATGTTGTCGTCGATGAAAGCGATCGCGTGATAGCGGCCGCTGCGAGCCAGACCAGTAGCAAGCTGCACGCCAGCCCCGCCCGCACCATAGATCACGACCCGCTGCATGCCGTTCGACCAGCGAAAATTCAGCAGACCGCGAACGAGGAAGCGACTGCCGCCGACGAAGATGAGTGCAAACGCCCAATAGATGGGCACGGCGCCGAGCGGCACTGCGTGTTGTGGCCACACCAGCGTGACCACCGCCAACAACACCACAGATGTGCTGACGCCGGTGATGACCGCCAGAATTGCCTTGGGGCCGAGGAACCGGATCACTGCCCGGTAAAGCCCCATGCGAACGAAAATCGGGATGCTGGTCAGCAGTGCCGCAGCGTAGATCCACTCCGTGCCCGCCACGTAGTGAGCGAGGTTTCCCAGCCGCAGCGTAATCGCCGCCCAAAGCACGAACGGAATACCGACGACGTCGGCGACCAGCATCAGCAAGCGCTTCTGGGCTCGAGGTAGATGAGCAAGTCCGTTCGCAAATCGCTCGATCCATTTCGGCATCGATTCCGTCACCGGGGGCTCCCTTTCAGGATTTCTCTACGCTGGGCGAGAAATGCAGTTCCGGGCTCAGCGTTTCCCTCTAGCGGGTCCTTAATTTTTTGCCACTCGTAAGGGGTTCTTCTTTAAACGCGGCGAACCTGCTGAGCGCTATAAAATTGTCCCAGATTCGCTGTCGGATTGCACTGACTCCGATCGCAGACAGCTGCTTGCCTACGCAAGCAGGGAAACCACTTCCACGA
>DATJIP010000083.1:0-9280 GCA_035493235.1 Steroidobacteraceae bacterium | reverse complement strand
GAGTTCGTGCACCTGGCCTGGCGCAAGGACAAGGAAGAGCTGCGCAACCTGCCGTTCGCGATGCTCTCGGACATCAAGCGCGAGCTGACCACGGCGCTCGGCGTGCTCGACCCCGAGGCGGGCGTGGCGCAGCGTGCGACGTTCATCGTCGACCCGCAGGGCGTGATCCGCTTCGCCTACGTCACCGACCTCAATGTCGGGCGTAGCCCGGAAGAAGTGTTGCGCGTGCTGGACGCACTGCAGACCGACGAGCTGTGCCCTTGCAACTGGAAGAAGGGCGAAGAGACGCTGAAGGCAGCGTAGCTGAGGTGTCGGGCTGAAGTCCGACCTACACCGCAGGCCCTGTTGCTTCGCTGTAGGTCTGGCTTTAGCCCGACTCTGTTTCCTTCTTTTTTGGAGACCTCATGACCGTCGAAACCATCCGCGACCAGCTCCCTGACTACGCCCGCGACCTCAAGCTCAACCTCGGCAGCGTGCTTACGCCGCAAGGCGCCCCTGGCCTGAGCGAGAGCCTGATCGCGTCGATCGCGTTGGCGACGGCAATCGCGGCCCGCAATCCGCAGCTCGTCCGCGCGATCGAGACCTGGGCCGAGCCTCATCTCGACGCTGCGCACCTGCAGGCCGCGCGTTCGGCCGCGGCGATCATGGGCATGAACAACATCTACTATCGCTTCCTGCATCTGGTCGAGGACCCCGAGTACCAGACGATGCCGGCGCGCCTGCGCATGAACGTCATCGGCAACCCCGGCATCGACAAGCTCGAGTTCGAGCTGCTGTCGCTGGCGGTGTCCGCCGTCAACGGCTGCGGCATGTGCGTGACTGCGCACGAGCGCAAATTGCGCGAAGGCGGCATCAGCCGCGAGGCGATTCAGAGCGCAGTAAGGATTGCATCGGTGATGCATGCAGTCGCAGGTGTGCTGGAGTACCAAGCGGCGGCGTAGCTAAACTACCGGGCATGCCGCCCCGCTCAACGAGATTGTCAGCCGGAGTGGTCGTGGTCCGCGCGACACCGCAGGGCTGGAAGTTCCTGCTCCTGCGAGCCTTCAATCATTGGGATTTTCCCAAGGGCATGGTTGAGGCTGGCGAAGAGCCGCTGGCCGCTGCGATCCGCGAGGTTCGCGAAGAGACGCTGATCACCGACCTGCAGTTCGGCTGGGGCGAGGTCTTCACGGAGACCGGCCCGTACAGTCGCGGCAAGGTCGCACGCTACTACCTCGCGCGCACCGAGACTTCCGCAGTCACGCTCACCGTCATCGAGGCGCTTGGTCGCGCCGAGCACAACGAGTTCCGCTGGGTCGATTACGAAGGTGCCGGGCGGCTGGTGTCGCCGCGCGTGCAGCCCATCGTCGACTGGGCGTGGCAGCAGATCGAAGAATGAAGCAGGTTCTCATCGTCGGCGCCGGCTTCGCCGGCTTGAATGCCGCCAAGCGGCTGCGCAACGTGCCGGGCGTCGCGGTGACGCTGCTCGATCGCGAGAATCATCATCTGTTCCAGCCGCTGCTCTATCAGGTTGCGATGGCGGCGCTCAGCCCCGCGGATATCGCAGTGCCGATTCGCAGCTTGTTCGCCCACGTGCGCAACATTCGCGTGTTGAAGGCCGAGGTCCAGCGCGTCAACGTCGAGGGCCGGGCGGTGGTGACCGACAGCGGCGAGTACCAGTACGACTACCTGTTGCTCGCCTGCGGTTCGCAGCACGCGTACTTCGGTCACGAGGAATGGGAACGATATGCGCCGGGTCTGAAGACATTGCCGCAAGCGACCGAGATCCGCCGGCGCGTGCTCGAGGCGTTCGAAGCCGCAGAGCGCGATCAGAACGGCGAAACGCGGCGCCGCCACCTCACGTTCGTCGTCGTGGGCGGCGGCCCGACCGGTGTAGAGCTCGCCGGTGCGATCGGCGAGATGAGTCGTTACACGCTCGCGCGCGACTTTCGCAGCATCGATCCACGCCAGACGCGCGTGATTCTGATCGAAGCAGGTCCACGCATACTGCCGAGTTTCGATACGAAGCTCGCGGCTCGCGCGATGCGCGATCTCGAATCGCTCGGCGTACAGGTGTGGACGCATGCGCGGGTCACCAACGTCGGCCCTGACGGCGTCACCGTAGGCAAGGAGCAGGTCGACGCAGCGACGGTGTTGTGGGCCGCCGGTGTCCGCGCCGCCAATGTCGGCCGCACGCTCGGTGCCGAGGTCGACTCGGTCGGACGCGTCAAAGTCGGCCCGGATCTCACTATTCCCGGTCACCCGGAGGTCTTCGTGATCGGCGACCTGGCACGCCGCGAAGAACGCGAGGGTCAGCCGTTACCGGGCGTCGCGTTCGTCGCGATGCAGGAAGGGATCTACGCGGCGAATGTCATCAAACAGGAAGTCCAGCGCGGCGCCGTCGCCGAGCGCGCACCATTTCGCTATCACGATCTCGGGCAGCTCGCGACTATCGGTCGCAGCCGGGCGATCGCTGAGCTCGGCCGCGTGCGACTGACGGGCTACTTCGCGTGGTGGTTCTGGCTGCTGCTGCATATCTATCGGCTCAGCGGTTTCCGCAATCGCTTGTCGGTGCTCATCCAGTGGGCCTGGTCGTACATGACGTTCGGCCGCGGTGCGCGCCTCATCGTCGGCAAGGAATGGCAGGCCTACTCCGAGCGCCCGTCCAACCATTGAACGAGCTATCGCGCACTTCGCGTGCAAGGGCCGCGAGATCCATCGGCGACGGCAACCGATCCCGCTGCGTGTAGACGAACGTGCGCCGCAGGCGCAGGCCGGTATCCAGCGTCATGACAAAACGCGCTGACTGATCGAAGGCTGCGCTACGCAGCTCCTCCTCTCGCGAGTCGCGCGCAACCGGATAACGCTGGATCTCGTCGAGCGCGAGTGTCGTGGTGCAGCCGCCGACTTCCGTCACCCACCCAGCTTCCTGGCGGTCCGCGAGTGCGAGTGGACGGACGTCGGCGGCGGCAAAGGCTTCCTGTACGTGCACGAGCCAGCGATCGCTTTCGAAGCCGTAGGCAGCGAAATCGTCGGCATGCGAGAACAGCAGCGCCCAGCGGCCGTGCAGCCAGCGGCGCAACGCCGCTGCGGGCAGCGGCGAGTCGGGGGTGCTCGCGTCGTACTTCAGCGCGGCGTAGCTCATGTCGTCCTCCTGATCCTGGTCAGGAGCAACGATGCCGCACAGCGCGGTTTGATGTCAGTCGGCGGGGAGTAACGAGTGGGTATCAAAAACCCACGCAATTCTTTCAATCCCGGAAGTTCGTGAACTGCAGCGGCAGCTCCAGCTTGCCGCCCCGAACCAGCTGAATCGCTTCCTGCAGATCGTCGCGGCTCTTGCCGGTGACGCGCACCTGCTTGTCCTGGATTGCGGCCTGCACCTTGAGCTTGGAATCCTTGATCAGGCGCTGAATCTTCTTACCCAGCTCCGTCTCGATTCCCTGGCGCAGCGTCGCCACCTGCTTCGCCGTCGTGCCGGTCACGACCGGCTCGTCGACTTTCATGCAGACGATGTCGATGCCGCGCTTGGTCAGCTTCAGCTTGAGGATGTCCATCATCTGCTTGAGCTGGAAATCCGCCGGCGCGCTCAGCGTGACGACCAGGTCCGTGAGCTCGAACTTCGCGTTCGTGCCTTTGAAGTCGAAGCGCGTGCTCACTTCGCGGTTCGCCTGGTCGATGGCGTTCGCGACTTCGTGCGGATTGAGCTCGGAAACGATGTCGAAGGATGGCATGGGTGAATGATAGCGTGCGTCTCATGACTAAGGGAGAGAGCACGGGAGCCATCGTCTGGTTGCGCCAGGACCTGCGCCTGCGCGACAACCCGGCGTTGCAGGCCGCCGCGAAGCAGGGCGGTCCGATCGTTCCTGTCTACATACTGTGCGACGCCGAGGAGCATGAGTTCCCGCTCGGCGGCGCATCGCGTTGGTGGTTGCACCGCTCGTTGTCGGAGTTGGATGTGGAGCTGCGTTCGCACGGCTCGCGGCTTTCGGTGCTGCACGGGCCGGCGCTCGATTGTCTGCGCGATGCAGTGGCGCGGACCGGCGCGAGTGCTGTGTTCTGGAATCGGCGCTACGAGCCGGCGGCCGTCGCGCGCGATCTCGAAGTGAAGACAGAGCTGCGTGCGGACGGTCTGGTCGCGGAGAGTTTCAACGGTGCACTGCTGCACGAGCCGTGGGAGATCCAGAACGGCAGCGGCCATCCGTATCGCGTCTACACGCCTTTCAAGCGCCGCGCGCTGGAGAAGCTCGATCCACCTGCGCCGACTCGTGCTCCAACGCAGTGGATCGCGCCTCGCACCTGGCCGAAGGGCGTGAAGCTCGATGAGTTGCGCTTGCTGCCCGACGTCGAGTGGTACGACACGATGGACGAGATGTGGCGCCCAGGCGAGGCAGGTGCGCAGGCGCGCCTGCGTGCCTTCGCGAAGAAGCCGCTCGCGTCATACCCGAAGACCCGAGATCGACCGGATCGCGAGGGCACCTCGGCGTTGTCGCCGCATCTGCATTTCGGCGAGCTCTCGGTGCGTCAGGTGTGGCACGCGCTGAGCGGCAAAGGCGCGAAGCTGCGCGATTCGACCTTTGCAGCCGAGCTGCTGTGGCGAGAGTTCGCGCATCATTTGATCTATCACTTTCCGCGCACGGTGACGGAGCCGCTCGACCGACGCTTCGAGCGATTCGCGTGGTCGCGCGACGACGTGCATCTGCAGGCTTGGCAACGTGGCCGCACCGGCATCCCGATCGTCGATGCGGGCATGCGCCAGCTGTGGGCGACGGGCTGGATGCACAATCGCGTGCGCATGCTCGTCGCGTCTTTTCTGGTGAAGAACCTGCGCATTCACTGGCTACAGGGCGCGCGCTGGTTCTGGGACACGCTGGTGGACGCGGATCTGCCGAACAACACGATGAACTGGCAGTGGGTCGCGGGTTCGGGCGCGGACGCGGCGCCGTACTTCCGCATCTTCAATCCGGTGACGCAGAGCGCGAAGTTCGATCCGGTGGGCGACTACGTGCGGCGCTGGGTCCCGGAGCTGGCGCGACTCGAAGCACCGCACATCCATGCACCGCATGAAGCGCCGGCGGAACTGCTGCACGCCGCCGGTGTGCAGATCGGCGCAACCTATCCCGCGCCGATCGTCGATCTCGCCGAATCGCGACGCGCGGCACTCGCCGCGTACCAATCGCTCTAGCGTCTAGAAGATGTTGCAGCCACTCCATGCGGTGGAGACCAGCGTGCGCTCCTTCGGATCGCTGAGCCAGAACCGCGCACCATGCTCACGCACGACGCGATTGCGGTTGAAGTCGGTGGCGCACGTATTGGTCCACTTGGCGACGCTCGTCACCACCGGCTTGCTTTGCCACTCTGCCGGCACGGACAACGTTTGTGCGGACGGGCCGAGATCGATGACGTAGCGGATCATCGACGCCAGTTCCTTGGCCGACGCCTCGAACGCTGCCTGCACGCAATCCCTGTCGCATTTCCAATCGCGGTAGCCGACGTAGAACGGACCCGGCACGGGCTTGCCTTTCTGCAGCACGTCGACGTCGATGTACGCGAGGTAGAACTGGTCCTGCGGAAAATACGCGGCTTCCGGCCACAACACGAGCAGCGTGCCGTTACTCGTTTCGGAGATCACGTTCGGCAGATCGACGTCTTTTATATGGCGAGCATTCGCACACGCGTCGCGCGTGCCGGCACTCGGGCAGGCAGTCGGCACCGCGAGCCGCATACGAATGTTCTGATCGCCCAATGCCTGCCGCAAGGCTTCGGCGTGCGCACCTTTATTGATGCGACTGCCGCGCGATGCGATTCCATAGCGACTCAGCACGCCCTTGTCCCACCCGCGCGAAGTCTCGTCGATGATGACGACGTTGATGGGCGGCGGCGCGGCATCGACAGCGAGCGCGTGCCCACTCGCGCCGAGCAGAGCCGTCAGCAGCAATGCGCGCACCCCGCGGCGATGCCGCGGTTCCGTGTGATCGAATCTCATGACTAGCCTCCCGATTCCGTCAGCAGTCGTTCGACTTGTTCGCTGAATTCCTTGACGCACTCGTCATGATGCCGGCCGGTCGCGGGTCCCGCAAATCCGGTGTGAATGCTGCGCACGACGCCCTTGCGGTCGACCAGGATCGACGTGGGATAGCCATAGACCTGGCTGAGCATCGGCAGCGCCTTGCTCGCTTCGTCAGTCTCGGACAGCCCCGCGATCAGTGTTGGGAAATCTATCTGCAGGTCGTCGCGATAGTGGTGCACGGCTCGTGCAGCCGTTGCGAAATCGCCGTGGCGCTCGAACATCAGCGCGATGATTTCGAAGCCCTGATCACGGTGCTCGCGATAGAAGGGCAGCAGGAATTGCGCTTCATCGTGGCAGTTCGGACACCACGTGCCGCCGAGCGTGACCAGCACGACCTTGCCGCGAAAGCGCTCGTCGCTCAGCGAGACCGGCTTGCCGTCGACATCCGGGAAGGTGAATGCAAAGGCTTGAGCAGTGTCGCGCAGTGTCGTTTGCTTGCCGGCGCCATCGAGCGTTGCTGCATCGTCGCGATGTGCCACGACCTTCTCGTGCGACGCGAGTCCCTGCCAGTAGTCACCTTCGAGCGCGCCGTCTGCGCCGATCTTCAGCTTGTACAGGTACGCGAGCCCGCCAGCGAACGTCGATAGCTGCAGCTCGTCGCCGTGCATCTGTCCTTCGAGAAAGCGGTGATCGCCGGTCGGAGTCATCGCACTGCCGGTGACGCGATCGTGGCTTTGCTCGAGCAACAGGATCGCTTTGGTCGTCTCGCCCTTCTCGTTCGTGAAGGTCGTGTCCCAGGTGCCGTCGACGTCGGCATTGTCGGTCGAACTTTTGGCATGGAAGCGATACGCCTCGCCGCGCTTCGCGACGAACGGAATGACTTGTTCCTTGCCGCCGGCCTTGATGAGCGTGACGCTGCCTTCGAGACTGTCGCGATTGATCTTCGCGCGCAGCGTGTTCTCGTAACCCGGAAAAGTCGCAGTGAGCTCGCCGTCCGTTACCTTGACGTCGCTGACGCGAGTTCGCTCGGCACCGTTGATCAGATAAAGCACGTACTGCTGCTGTTCCTGCGCGACTTCGAGACCGAACGGCGTATCGCCGCCCGGCAAACTCAGCACTGCGCGATATATGCCGACCTGCGGCGTCTCGACGCGCGAATTACAGGCAACAACGCCGATGCTGATGGCAACCAGTGCAGCTCGAAGCAGCGTCCTGCGCATGTCAGTCTCGTTCGCTTTGGTTCGCAGCAGTATGCCGTAAGCGGAACATTCCGCAGCGTTTGTCGGTCGCTGGCCAGTGATAGTTCCGGGAACCTCGCCGACAGAGCGTGCGTTTCGAAGTGTGGTCCCCTGAACGACGCTAGCAATCACGGAGCTGACATATGAACTCATCCATCACACGCGTCGCCGGCGCGCTCGTGCTCGCTGCTGGCTTGCTCGCGGGCTGCGGTGGCATTTCCGACCTCACGAAAGAGCGCGTCGCACGCAGCGAGACCTCGGTGCAACAGGCGCAGCAGACCGTCGGGAACTCCGAGCAAGGTGCGTTGGAGCTGCAACGCGCGAAGGAGAATCTGGACGGTGCACGTAAGGCTATGAAGGACGGCAAGGAGCCGATGGCCGATCGCTACGCGCAACTTGCGCAGCTCGACGCCGAGCTGGCCGTCTCGAAGTCGCAGAGCGCCTCGGCGCGCAAGGCGGCGGACGAGCTGCTCGCCAGCATCAAGACGCTGCGCCAGGAAGCGGAGCGTCCCGCCGCGCCGACGGACTCGCAGCCACCCACCAACAATCAGTAAGCGGAGGCAGCCATGAAGCCCAGATACAGCTTGATTCTTGCCGCCGCCGCGACGGTCGGCATCGCTGCATGCGCCTCGGCGCCAGAGAGCAACGAGGACTTGGAAACAGCGCGTGCCGTAGTGGCGCAGGTCGAAGCGTCGCCGCGTGCCGGCGTCGCGGCGTCGAATATTTCGGAGGCGCGTAAGGCGTTGGATCGCGCGAGCCAGCTAGCGGAGAAGCACGGCAAGGCCGACGACATCAAGTTCGAGGCGACGGTTGCCAGCCGCAATGCGCAGATCGCGAACGAGAAGATCCTGAGCGCGATGGCGCGCGATGAAATCGACAAGGGCACTGCCGAGCGCCAGGCCGTGCTGACTGAGGCCCGTGCGCACGAAGCAGAGCGCAACGCGCAGCAGGCACGTGCCGCGACGGCGCAGGCTCAGACTGCCGAAGAGCGTGCCAAGTCGCTCGAGCAAGAGCTCGCCGATCTGAAAGGCAAGAAGACCGATCGCGGCGTCGTGGTGACGATGGGCGACGTGTTGTTCGATACCGGCAAGGCCACGCTCAAGCCCGGCGCGTATTCGACGATCGACCGGCTCGCGACAGTGCTGAAGGAAGATTCGTCGCGCCGGGTGATGATCGAAGGTCACACCGACAGCGTGGGCAGCGACGAGTACAACCAGGGTCTGTCGGAGCGCCGTGCGCAGTCCGTGCAGGCAGCGTTGTTCGAGCGCGGCGTCGAAGCGTCGCAGATCAGCACGGTCGGCAAGGGCAAAACCGCGCCCGTGGCCAGCAATGACACGGCGGCTGGCCGCCAGCAGAACCGGCGCGTGGAACTCGTGTTCCAGGACGATCGTTCAAAGGTGGCGTCGGATTCCGATTGATTCGCGCTGCAAGCCCCCCTTGAAAGGGCCTCCTCCGAGTACGGAGGGGGCCTTTGTTTTGGGAGCGACCCGAAGCGGCGTCCGGCGCGCCGTAACCTGTTTATAACCGCAACAATACTGACCTTATCACCGCCCGGCCGGTAAGCTGCCGAACCTATGTCGATCACGCTCGACCAGGTCACGAAAAGATATCAAGACTCGCCCGTCGTCAACGACGTCTCGCTCGAAGTGGGCGAGGGGGAGTTCTTCGTGCTGCTGGGCCCGAGCGGCAGCGGCAAGAGCACGCTGCTGCGCGCGATTGCCGGGCTGACAGGCGTCGATCACGGTCGCATCTCCCTGCACGGCAACGACGTCACTCACGTGTCGGCACGGCAGCGTGGCGTCGGCTTCGTATTTCAGAACTACGCGTTGTTCCGCCACATGAGCGTTGGCGAGAACATCGAGTTCGCGCTGCGCGTGCGCCGCATGCGCGCGGAGGATCGCCGACAGCGGCGCAAGGAGTTGCTACGACTCGTCGCGCTGGAAGGCATGGACGATCGGCTGCCCTCGCAGCTTTCCGGCGGCCAGCAGCAGCGCGTCGCGGTTGCGCGCGCACTGGCGCACAAACCTGAAGTGCTGCTGCTCGATGAACCGTTCGG
>DATJIP010000082.1:0-22241 GCA_035493235.1 Steroidobacteraceae bacterium | reverse complement strand
ACCCGACTGACCGTCGTCCTTCGACAATTGTGCGGATCCCAAGTAGACCAGCGTCTCGATTGCAGGCAGATTCACTCCGCCTTCCGGATAGGAAACGATGAAATAAGGTCCGCCTGGTGCCAACTCGCTGCACCATTCTTCTACTATCGTTCTGCGTGTCCTGTCGAGATCCATGTTTGGCGCGCCCGGAGAGATTCGAACTCCCGACCTCATGGTTCGTAGCCATGCGCTCTATCCAACTGAGCTACGGGCGCGTGCGGTGAAGGCACATATATATGTAGGGCCTCGCGCCGACGGCGGCGAACTGCCCTCAAATCAAGGAGTTGCTAGCGCTGGCTCCCCGATCCGCGCGAGTCTTCCGGGCGGACGAATGCCGGCCGGGAGCCCTCACGGGGCGCGCATCCTATCACATTGCTAATGGAATCAAGCCGGCCGCGGGCGACTTTTCTGGCCCGCGTCCGGCCCCTGAAACCTCAGCGTCCGAACGAATACTTCAGGTCCAATCCGACCGCCATGCCCGGCGCTTCGTGCGAGAACGTGCCGCCGAACTCCGGCGCGGGAATCACCTCCGCCAGGTATTCCTCGTCGGTCAGGTTGCGCGCCCACGCGGTCACTTGCCACTTGTCGCCGGAAATTCCGAGGCGCGCGTTCACGACCGTGAACGGATCGCGACTCGTCTTCGAGTAATCGCCGGGCACGCCGAATTCCGTCGTGACGGAATCATCCTGTACGGCGCTGAACCAGGTTTCTCCGGTGAAGCTCGCGTCGACACGCGCGACCAGCGACAAGCCCGAGTTGCCGAGCGGCACGATGAAGTCGACGCCCGCGTTCGCCGTGTACTCCGGCGCGTACGGCACTTCGTTGCCCTTCGTGTACGGGCGACCGCTGTACTTGTTGATCTCGCTGTCGAGCAGTCCGACGCCGGCGAACAGATTCACATACTGATTCGCGCGCCAGCGCACATCGGCTTCCACACCTTGCAGCGTCGCTTCGTCGACGTTGGTCACGACGCGCAGCAGGCCGAACGGACCCGCGAGGAAGTTGAAGATCTGCATGTTCTCGACATCCGTGTGATACGCGGCGAGATTCAGCGACAGCGTTCGATCGAACAACTCCGCCTTCAAGCCGATCTCGGCCGCCTTCGCGACTTCCTTCTTGTAGTCGTCGTAGCTGATGCCCTGCGTGACGAGCGACGGCGTGCTCGTGATCGTTCCGTCAGGCGCTACGTAGCGCAGCCCGCCAAGGAAAGTCTGGATCGTCGCGTTGCTGCCGGTGGAGTTGAAACCGCCGCTACGGAACCCATAGCCGTACGACGCGAACGCCGCCCACTCGTCGGCGAACTTCCAGTTCAACGACACCTTCGGCTGCAACTGGTCGAACGTCTCTTCGCGAGCAGGAATACCGCTGGTCGCGAGCGCCGGATTCACCGTATACGCGGGATTGATGAACGGCGCGGTGGGGCCAGGCCCGAACAGCGGCGTCTGCGCGAACGCTTGCGCGCCCGTCGGCACGTTATTGTCGACAGAGCGCTTCTCGGAGTCGTAGCGCAACGCCAGCGCGAGCTCCATGCCCTCGGTCACGTCATAAGCGATCTGGCCAAAGACCGCCGACACTTTGCTGGTCAGGTCGTCGTCATACAGCAGATCCGTTGGATTCGGTCCGGTGCTCGGCACGAACGCCTGCTGCAGGAATCCCAAGCCGCGATCGCCGCCTTGCGAGACGACGACACGTCGATCGATGTCGGCGTAGTACGCACCGGCAAGCCAGCGGAACGACTGATTTGCAGGCGACGCGAGACGAATTTCCACTGACGTGTCTTTCTGGTCGCGCTGCTGATACTGATAGCCATCGCAACGCGACGGGCTGTACGGCGGCAGGACGGAGTTCGCGCCAGCGTAGAACGTCGGCGACGGCAACGGCCCACCGACTTGCGCTGCGATATCCGCCTGACACTCCGCCGTGCGCGCGTACAAGCCGAACGCTGCGCTCGTGCCGTCCGTCAGGAAGAAGTTCGTCTGATCGTTGTACGCGACCCAAGCCGTCAGGGTGCCGACGTCGAGCGTCCACTCGCCTTTCACGGAGATCTGCTTGTTCTCCTGCTCGTTGTGCGGAACGATGTTGCTGATGTAGTTGAACTCGTGATCGTTCACGTCCTGGAAGAAATCCGGGTTATTGGTGAACGTCGCGAAGAACGGCAGCGCGAAAGTCGCGTTGAAGTTGATCGCGCCCGCTTCGAGCTTCGAATACTTCGCTTTCACGTCGAGTTCGCCGTTGTCGCCCATCGGCACGACCAGGCGCGGCGTCACGCCGTATTCCTTGTAGTAGTCGACGCAATCGTCGCAGTTCAGGAACTTGTTATCGAAGAAGCCGTCGGTCTCGCGGTAAAACCCGCCCAAGCCGAACTGCACGGCCTCGCTGCCGCCGCCGAGATAGACGTGCGCCTTCCTGGTGTTGTTGTTGCCGACGCCGACATCGACGTCGCCCTCGAAGCCCTGCCCCGGCTTGCGCGTCGTGACTATGATCGCGCCAGCAACTGCGTTGCGACCGTAGATGGCGCCTTGCGGCCCTTTCAGCACTTCGATCTGCTGAACATTCGCCAGCTCCTGGTTGAACGCAGTCGGATTCGTCTGCAGCACGCCGTCGATGACGAGCGCGAAGTTGGTCTCAGCATCGCGACCGGTATTCAGACCGCGGATGCTGAGCTGCAGGTCGCCGACCTCTGCCGTCTGGACTTGCGACAGCCCGGGTGTCAGCGCGATGAAATCTGTCGGTCGCTCGATGCCGGCGATTTCGATCTCGCGGGCAGTGAACGCCTGGATCGTCGCGGGTACGTCCTGGATTTTCTCCGCGCGTTGCCGCGCAGTGACGACGATCTCCTCCAGCGTCTGATTGTTGGCCGCTTCCTGCGCATGGGCGTGGCCCCATCCCAGAGTCGTTGCCACGGATAACGTCAGCAGTGCACGGCGCTTCATAAGTGTCCCCTTCAGGTTTTTTCGAGCCCGGCGAGATAGGTACGCACGCGCTCGAGCGTGACGACCTCGGCATACTTGGTTTGCAGATCGAAAAGATTCGCTTCGTGCGGCCCGTTAGCGCGGTCGCCGACGGCATCGCGCACGACGAGCGGTATGAATCCGTGTTGGACGGCGTCGACAGCAGTCGCGCGCACGCAGCCGCTGGTGGACATTCCAGCGATCAGGAGCGTGTCGACGCCGAGTGCGGTCAACGTCGCGGCGAGCGTGGTTCCGAAGAACGCGCTCGCATACTGCTTCGTGATCACGACTTCGCCGCGCTCCGGTCCAACGCCTTGCGCAAACTCGCCGAGCGGTGAACGCGCGCTGCGCTCGAAGACTTTCAGCGCGGGCACTTTTCGGAAGAACACTCCGCCATCGCGGCCGCCATCCTGATAAGCGAGATTCGTGTGCAGGATCGGAATGCCTGCGCGACGCGAGACAGCGAGAAGCTCTTCACAACTGCGGCGGACATCTTCCGTCGCAGGCCCTGCGTACAGCGGCGATTCGGACTGCGTGTACGCCTTGACGAAATCGATGACCAACAGCGCAGGGCGCACGCCCGGCTGGAGTGTCCCGCCGTATCCGCGTGCGTCGACCGGGCCAGCTGGATGCGATGTCATATGACCTTCGCCGCTTGCAACTGCGCATAGCGGTCTGCAGTCATGTTCAGCAGCCCGCGATAGACATCGTCGTTGTGTTGGCCGAGGCTCGGGCTCGGCGAGCGCACGCGCCCCGGCGAGCGCGACAGCTTCGGCGCGACGTTCTGCATCTTCAGCTCGCCGAAATCGGGATGCGGCACAGAGACGATCGCGTCGCGTGCCCGGAAATGCGGATCGTCCAGCATCTCCGGCGCCCGGTAGATGAGTCCGGCGGGAACGGCGAACTCCTCCATCAGCGCGAGCACGTCGGCGCACGCCTTCGTGCGCGTCCACTCGCCGATGATCCCGTCGATTTCCTTCTGTCGCTGGCCGCGCGCACCATGCGTTGCGTATTCGGGCTGCGCGGACAGCTCCGGTCGCCCCATCGCCTGCGTCAATCTCTGGAACACCGCGTCCTGATTCGCAGCGATCAACACCATCGAGCCATCGCTCGTCGGATACACGTTCGACGGCGCGATATTCGGCAAAATCGCGCCGGTGCGCTCGCGAATGTAGCCGGCCTTGTCGTACTCGGTGATCAGCGACTCCATCATGCCGAGCACTGCTTCGTAGATCGCAGAGTCGACGACCTGACCGCGACCGGTCACTTCGCGATGATGCAAAGCCGACAGCGCACCGAGACACGCGAACGTCGCCGCGAGCGAGTCGCCGATGCTGATGCCCATGCGCGAAGGCGGCGTGCTCGGGTCGCCGACGACGTAGCGCAATCCACCCATCGCTTCGCCGATCGCGCCGAACCCGGCGCGCTTCGAGTACGGTCCGCTCTGTCCGTAGCCGGAGACGCGGATCATGATCAGCCGCGGATTGATCTTCGCGAGCTCGTCGTAGCCGCAGTGCCACTTCTCCAGCGTGCCCGGGCGGAAGTTCTCGAGCAGAAAATCGGCCTTCGCGACCAGCTCGTGCAGCACCTTCTGACCTTCGGCCTGACGCAGATCGAGCGTGATCGACTTCTTGTTGCGCGCGACGACCGGCCACCACAGCGATTTGCCGTCAGTCTTCTCGCGTCCCCAGACGCGCAGTGGATCGCCCTGCCCCGGCGGCTCGACCTTGATGACATCCGCACCCATGTCACCGAGCAGCTGGCCGCAGAAGGGCCCTGCGAGCAGCGTGCCGAGTTCGATCACGCGCAGATCGGAGAGCGGGCCGTTGGCGAATCGCTCGTCAGTCATGCCGCACCACGTCGCGTCCAGCGCGCGAACTGCGGCTGCTGCGGCGGTTCGAGTCCGGTCTCTTCGCGACAGCGAGCTTTCAGATCGTCGATGGTGTCGAAGCCGCGATCGAACAGCTTCTTCTCGCCGCGCTCGCTCGCCATGCGCTTGCGCAGAGCGGTCGTCGCCGCCCCATCGACGGTCGATTCGTCCTGCAACACGACGCCGTAGCGACGCGCACCTGCAATTGTGACGAGTCCCGCTTCGACGTCGAACTGCACGAGCGACGGATCGCGCTCCAACGGATCACCGCAGCCGCCGCCGCCCCACGTGTCGGACAGCAGCAGATCGCCCGCTTCCACTTTGATGCGATCGACCTTTGCCGCAAGCAGCTCCTCACCGCCATTGGTGCGGACCAGTGTCTTCTTGCTGCGCTGACCCGGCAGTCCGCCGTTCACGCCCCACGGGTACGTGAGCCAGCGATCGTCATGAATCGAGATCTCCCCGGCTTCGAGGAAGCGATAGCCGATGCGCAGCCCGTTGCCGCCGCGGAATTTGCCGGGACCGCCGCTGTCCGCGATCGTCTCGTACGTTTCGATCCGCAACGGGAAGTAGCTTTCGAGAAATTCGTTCGGCACGTTGGTGAACGACGGCCACAACGAATGTCCGTCGGGCCCGTCACCGAACGGCTTGCCCGGAATGCCGCCGAACGTGATCTGGTAGAGCTGATACCACTCGCCCTTGCTGTCGTAACCCGAGTACATGAAGTGCGGGCTGTCGGAGAACCCGGCCGCGCACAGGAAATCCGGACTCCCCTGCCCCAGCAAGCCGCCGAGAATGTCGAAGATGCGGCCGAGCGCATGAGTTCGACACGACAGCGCCGCGGGCTTGAGCGGCTTGAGCAGCGTCCCGGACGGGATGCGCACCTCCATCAGATCGTAGAAGCCGTCGTTGAACAGGATCTGCGGGTCGAACACCATGATCATGTACACGCCCGCGAACATCTTGAACATCTCTTCGTTCAGCAGGAAGTTGATCGAGGAGATCGATTGCGGGTCGGTGCCGGCGAAATCGAAGACGCACACATCGCCTTCGCGCCACATCGCGCACGAGATCTTGTAGGGACCCATGCCGCGACCGTCGTCGCAGATGTAATCCTCGAAGTACTGCCGCTTCTCCGGCACGGTACGACGGATCAGCTCGCGCATCGCACGCTTGTTGCGTTCGAGCATGGCATCGAGCGCAGAGTAGAAGACGTCATCGCCGAACCGCTGCGCGATCTGCAAACAACGCAGCGACGCAGTACGCAACGCAGCGACGATCGCGTTGAAGTCCGAGAGATTCCAATGCGGCAGGCGGCAGTTGTGCAGGATGATGCGCAATACGTCCTGCTGCAGCTCGCCGCCCTTGTAGATCTTCACCGGCGGCACGCAGATACCTTCCTCGTAGATCTGTCGCGCATCGGTCGGCAAGCTGCCCGGCACTTTGCCGCCGACGTCGGTCATGTGACCGAACATCGCGGTCCACGCGAGCAGGCGGCCTTCGCGAAAGATCGGCATCAGCATCAACCAGTCGTTGGCGTGCGAGATCGCGCCATTCACCGAGTACGGATCGCTGGTGAAGAAGATGTCGCCGTCTTCGATCGTGCCGTCGTAGCCCTGCAGAAAGCCGTAGATGAACGAGCCGAACTGGCCGACGACCATCTTGCCTTCGACGTTGGCGATCATCGGGAACTCGTCGTGCTGCTCGCGGATGCCTGGCGACATCGCGGTTCGGAACAGCACGGTGTCCATCTCGAAGCGCGCGTTACGCAGCGCGCTTTCGATGATGTCGATCGTCACCGTGTCGACGTCGAGCTTCTTGTAGGGCTGCGTGTTGCGCTGAACTAGTTTGGCGGGCATGAGGGCACCTACTTCACAGCCGGATGCGAATCGGGATAGATGAGGATGTTGCCGTGCGGGTCGACGTGACCGCGGTGCTCCGGCAGGATCACCGTCGTCGAGTCCATCTCCATGACGATGGCGGGGCCGGCCATGACGTTGCCGGCTTCGAGCTTGGCGCGATCGTAGACGCGAGCCGTGAGGCTCTTGCCTTCCATGAATACAGCCTGCGTTGCCACTTCCGCGGCTTTCGGATCCTTGCCGCCGCGCTTCACGGCCGGCCGTTCGATCTGGATGCTCTTGCCGCGCACGGCGGCGCGCAGAGTCACGAGCTCGTGGTCGAGCGACAGCGTGAACGTGAACAGTCGTTTGTGCTCGGCATCGAATTTCTCGCTGATCGCGACCAGGCCGCGTTGCTCGAGCTCGTCGAGCCGCACGTCGACGCTGAGACGCAGCCCCTGGCCGCGATAACGGACCTCGACCTGGTAGCTGGTCTGCATGTCTGCAGCCGCTACATTTTCCTGCTTGAGGCCATGCGATGCATCGGCTGCGAGATCGCGCAGAATCTGCGCTACTTCGCCCGCGCTGATCGACTTGAACGTCCGCACGAACGTTCGCGAGCGCTCGTCACGTACTGCCGTCGTCGAATCGCCGAGCGCGCACAGCACGCCCGGACCTGGCGGAATGATTGCGGGCCACGATCCGAGCAGCCGCGCGAGTGCGTTCGCGTGGATGGGGCCTGCGCCACCGAACGCAATCAACGCGTAGTCGCGCGGATCGTAGCCCTGCTCGACAGAGACCAGCCGCAGCGCGCCGGTCATGTTCTCGTTGACGATGTTGTAAATGCCGAGTGCCGCCTGCTGCAGCGACAGGCCGAGCGCATCGGCGACCTTCTGCACAGCCGTTGCCGCGAGCTGGCGATCGAGCACCATTTCGCCGCCGAGACGCTGCATCTCGGGCAAGTAGCCGAGCACGACATTCGCATCGGTCACCGTCGGCTCGGCGCCGCCCTTGCCGTACGCGGCCGGGCCCGGATCTGCGCCTGCGCTTTGCGGACCGACGCGCAGGGCTTTCGTCAGCTCGGGCACGTGTGCAATCGAGCCGCCGCCCGCACCGACGGTGCGGATGTCGACTGACGATGCGCGCACGGTCACGTCGCCGACCGTCGTCTCGCGACGCAGCCGCGGCTCGCCGTTCTGGATCAGCGCGACGTCGGTCGATGTGCCACCGACATCGATCGTCAGCAGATTCGGAAATCCTGCCTGCGACGCAACCCACAACGCGCCAGTCACCCCGCCCGCCGGACCCGACATCAGCAGGTTGACCGGAAATTCTTCCGACGACTTCGCCGACGCGAGCCCGCCGTCCGAGCGCAGGATGTGCAGCTTCACCGCATCGGTCTTCGCGGCAAGCTTCTCCGTCAGATTGCGCACGTAGCGCGCAACGCGCGGCCGCACATACGAATTCGCGACCGTCGTCACCGTGCGCTCGTACTCCTGCATCTCCGGCACGACCTGTGACGACAGCGACACTGGAATTCCCGGCAATTCCTCGCTCGCGATCGCCAGCACGCGCTGCTCGTGCGTGTCGTTCGCGAATGAGTTGATGAGCGAGACTGTCAGCGCTTCGATGTTCTTCTTGCGCAGCTGACGCAGATCCTCGCGCAGCTTCTGCTCGTTGAGTTTCTCGACGACTTCGCCGTGTGCACTGACGCGCTCGTGCGCTTCGATCGTGCACGCCAGGGGCGCCATCGGCAGGCTCTTGTTGTAGATCACCCAGCCGCCGAGTCCGCCCGGCACGTAGGAGCGCGCGATCTGCAGCACTTGCCGATAGCCGCGCGTCGTGACGAGTCCGCACTTCGCGCCGGTGCCGGTCAGCACCGTGTTGGTCGCAACGGTCGTGCCGTGCATGACGTGGTCGATCTGCTTCGGCGAGATGCTCGCCTTGCTGCACACACGCTCCAGCCCGGTGAGCACGCCGATCGATTGATCCTGCGGCGTGCTCGGGACCTTGGCTGACCACGTGGCGCCGCTCGCCTCGTCGACCAGCAACAAGTCGGTGAACGTGCCTCCGACATCGACGCCTAATCGGTATGACACTGCAGTGCTCTCTTGTCGTGAGTGATGGGGCCGCGTCAGTGCGCGGCAGCCGTGCGGGGGAATCCCCCGGCCTTGGTCAGCATTGCGGGCACGGGCCGGCCGAGCTGCGTTTGCAGCCACTGCGCCGTCTCGATCAGCGCAGTCAGCGAAACGCCGGTCTGCACGCCGCTGCGAGCGAGCATGTACACAAGATCTTCGGAAGCGATGTTGCCGGTCGCGGCCGGCGCGAACGGACAACCGCCGATGCCGCCGATGCTCGAGTCCAGCGCGACGACGCCGTTCTGAATCGCAGCCCAGGCGTTGGCAATTCCAGTGTTGCGGGTGTTGTGGAAGTGGCAGCGCCAGCGCATGCCGGGCATCTGCACGCGCGCGCGTCCGAGTAACTCATGGACCTGAGCGGGCACCGCGACGCCGATCGAGTCAGCCAGGCAGATCTCGTGCGGCTCGCCCTCCGCGACACGCTGCGCAACGTCGATCACGCGCGCGACCGGCATCTCGCCTTCGAACGGACAGCCGAACGCAGCGGAGATGGTCACCTGCGCGCGAATGCCCGCGGCTCGGGCAGAACTCGCGACTTCCAGCCAGGTGGCGATGGACTCCTCGGTGCCGACACCCTGGTTGCGGCGATTGAAGGTGTCGCTCGCCACCACGACCATGCCGATCTCGCTGCAGCCGGCGGCCGCGGCCCGATCGAAGCCTTTGCGATTCATCACCAATCCGATGAAATGGGCGTCGCGCGGGCGGCTGAGACCGGCCAGTACTTGCTCGGCATCGGCCATCTGCGGGACCTTGCGCGGATTGACGAAGCTGGTGACCTCGATACGACGCAGGCCGGCACTCAGCAGTCGGTTGATGAGCTCGATCTTGGTGGCGGTGGGGAGGATCAGGGGGTCGATCTGCAGGCCGTCGCGCGGCCCGACCTCGACGATTTCGACTTGAGTCCCCATGGGACGCGGATCGTATGCAATCCGTCCTTTGGTTGGCAATAGTCAGGCAGAATCGGGCAAGCTTTGAGTACGATTGCATGCAATGCGCACCGTAATGGTGCACAGCGATAAAGAGGCAATCCATGGTTCAGGCAGTCGATCGGGCGTACGCGATGGTTCGCGAGGGGATCGTGCGGGGTACTTACGCCGCTGCGGTGCGCATCACCGAGCAGGAAATCGCGGATGCGCTCAGCGTCAGTCGGACGCCGGTGCGCGAAGCGTTGCGGCGCTTGCAGGCCGAAGGATTTCTGACGGTGCTGCCCAACGTCGGCGCGGTCGTCACGCCGTGGACCGATACGGACACGCGCAACGTCTTCGAGTTGCGAGCGCTACTCGAACCGTACGGCGCAGCGCGCGCCTGCGAGCAGATCACGCCGGAAGGCATCGCGACTTTGCGGCGACTCGCCGAGGAGCAGTATCACGAGTCGGCGACGCGCGCCGAGGGTCACATCGAGCGCATCGGCAAGCTCAACAGCGCGTTTCACCGTGCGTTGCAGGATTTCTCCGGCAACGCACGGCTGGTCACGCTGCTTCCCGCGTTGCTCGAAGCGCCGATGATGCTGAAGACGTTTGCGAAGTATCAGCCGCAGCATCTGCTGCGCAGTGCTTCGCATCATCTCGAGATCGTCAGCGCGATGGAATCGCGCGATCCGGAGTGGGCCGCATCGGTCATGCGGTCTCACATCCTGGCTGCACACGCGGCGCTGCGGGGCGATCCGGATTCGTAGACGCCGTCGGCGCCGCGTCGCTGTCGTCGTCCTCCGACGGCAGCGGCTTCCAGATCCTGTCTTTGTAGATCGTCAGCAGCACCGCGATGATCACGGTGGCGAGTCGCGCGCCGTTCGCGAGCCAGCCGCCGAGCGCCGTGTCATCGACGGCAAACACTTCCCACCACAGGTTCATCAGCGAGTGCAGGCCGAAGATCGCCCAGATGTTGTAGCGCCACTTCATGAAGAACCAGCAGAAGCCGATGCCGCCGGTGCCGGTGATCGCGACGATACCGAGCAGCTCCATCATGTCGTCCGACTGATAGAGATGCTTGGACGCGAACACGATCGAGGGCAGCAGCGCCGACAGCCAGAAGCCCAGGCGAGTGCGTTGATAGAGCTGCCGGAACACGAAACCGCGAAACAGAATCTCTTCGGCGAACGGCGAGATGATGCACAACACGCCGACGCTCAGGAACGTCATGTTCGGATTCACGTTCGAGGTCAGCGCGAACGCGATCAGCATCGGCAAAGTCGCAATCCCCGCGAACGCCAGACCGCGGCCGATCGGCTTCGCGATTCCCAGCTCGCGCGCTGCGCGTTTGCATCCGAGACGCTGCGTGATGAGGACGGCGAGGAAGCAGGTGATGACTTCGAACAGGTTGCGAAGGCCGAGAACGTAGAGCCACTCGCTGGTGAAGCGTCGCCAGCCGATGAGCTTCAGAAACGTGTTGAACTGGTCGATGAAGCCGAAAACGATCGCGGTGATCGCTCCGTACCACAGTCGGGAACGAGGAATTTTCATGGCGAGACTCCCTGGAGGCCGGCTTGGCCAGCCGTTGGGACGTCGCGCTGCTCGAGAAGGTTGCTACGCGATGCGACGAATCCTGCGCTTTTTGAAGTCGACCAGAATCTCGCGCGCCGCGTTGTGCCCCGGCGCGCCGGTCACGCCGCCGCCGGGATGCGTGCCGGATCCACACATATATATACCGGGCAACGGGCCGCGATAATTGCCGTAACCCAACATCGGACGCGCCGAGAAAATCTGATCCAGATTCAGCGCACCGTGGAAGATGTCGCCGCCGATCAGTCCAAACGTCCGCTCCAGATCGAGCGGGCTGTTGATCTGCCGCCCGAGCACGGACGCTTTGAAGTTCGGCGCGTGCTTGTTGACCGTCTCGATCATCAGGTCCGCGACAGCTTCGCGATGGTCATCCCACGATTGCCCATTTGGCAATTGCGGCGCGACGTGCTGGCAGAACATGCTCGCGACGTGCTGACCCGGCGGCGCAAGGCTGTCATCCAGCGTCGACGGAATCAGCACCTCCACGATCGGCTCCTTCGACCAGCCTTGCAGGCGCGCATCGAAGTACGCGCGTTCCATGTATGCGAGCGACGGCGCGATGATGATGCCCGCCGTGTGATGCGGAGCGCGCTGCTTGCCGGGCAAGCAAGTGAAGTCGGGCAATTCCGAGAGCGCGACGTTCATGCGAAACGTGCCGGAGCCGCAGCGCCATTGATTGATGCGCTGACGGAACGCGGGCGGCAACACGCCGGGGTCGAGCAGCTTCAAGAAGAGGAGCTTGGGATTGAGATTCGAGACCACGGCCGATGCGCGAAACCTCTCGCCTGATTCCGTGACCGCGCCCACGGCAACACCGTTCTCGATGATGATCTCTCGCACACCCGCGTCGAGCCGAATGTCGACGCCGCGCGAGGCCGCACACTTCGCCATCGCCTGCGTGATCGCGCTCATGCCGCCGATCGCATGTGCCCAAACGCCTTTTTTGCCGTTGACCTCGCCAAATACGTGATGCAGCAACACGTACGCGGATCCCGGCGCATACGGGCTGTTGAAGTTACCGACGATGCCGTCGAACCCATACACGGCCTTGATCGGATCGCTCTCGAACCAGCCGTCGAGATAATCGCCCGCTGAGCTCGCAAACAATGTCAGCAACTCCTGCCGTGTCGCGAGATTGAGCTTGCTGAAGCGCCCGCCGATCTTTGCCGCGCGCAGCATCTCGGGCAGCGCGACGCGCCAGCCGCCTTCGACGACATTGGGCGGCGTCTCCAGCACCAGCTCGCGGAACACATCGGCGATGACTTCCAGCCGCTCGGCGTACACGTCGAGCAGATCCGCATCCTTGCGCGAGAACTTCGCGACTTCTTCCTTCGTTCGTCCGGCTCCGATAGCGAGGTATCGCCCGTCTTCCGTCGGCAGGAAGTTCGCGATCTCACGCTCGACGATCTTCAATCCATGCCCGTGCAGATCGAGATCGCGAATCACCTTCGGATTCAGCAACGAAACCGTGTACGACGCGACTGAATTGCGGAATCCCGGATGGAATTCCTCGGTGACAGCTGCGCCGCCGACGACATGACGTCGTTCGAGTACGGTCACCTTCAAACCGGCCGCAGCCAGATAAGCGGCGCAGACCAAGCCGTTGTGGCCACCGCCGACGATCAAGACATCACTGGTTGCCGGCATTGCGAACCCTCTTCAAGTCATGGCGCATGATCGGCCGCGGTGGATCGCGGCGCGCAACTACTTTGAATCCCGCCTGCGCGAAAGTGGATACGTACCCGGTGCTCGACGCGCTCGGCGAGATCTCGGCATCGAACGGATAGGCCTCGAGAGCGGGCGCCTTTGCCTGCTTCGCGACCCTCAATGCTGCCGCGATCAGCGCCTTGGTCACGCCTTTGCGTCGATAGCCGATGCGGACATAGAAGCATGAAAGCGCCCAAACCGGCAGATCGTCAACGCGCTTCAAGCGCCAGCTACGGTCGAGTGCCGACAGCTCGCCGCGCGGCGTGACCTGGCACCAGCCCACCGCCCGATCCCCGTCGAAGGCCAGCAGGCCCGGCGGCGGGCCGTGCTTTACGATCTCGCGAAATGCAGCCTTGTTCTTGTCGCCCCGCTGTTTGCGATACGCAGAGCCGATGCGGCAATACATGCACCAGCAACCGTTGCACGCACCTTTCTCACCGAACAAGTCCTCGAGATCGGGCCACAACTCCGGCGTCAGCGGGCGAATGTCGAGCTTCATGTCACTGCGTCGGCGACGGCTTCCAGTCCGCGAACAGGAATCTCAGCGCGTCGGGCAAGCGCTTCGCCCACGCACTCTCGGTGTGCTTCGCACCCTGGTCGTAAACATATCGAAAGGTGCTGTCGTCGTAACCGGCCGCTTTGAAGTTGGCGCCGACTGTAGCGAAGAAGCCCTGCACCATCTTCCTCCCCACGTCGTCGTTGAACTCTTCGCTGCCGAATCCGATGAATACTTTCTTCGGCAGTGCCACCAGCGGCGAAGTATCGCGGATCAGTTGCCCCATGCCCACCCAGATCGACGGGCTCTCGATCAGCCCGTAGCCGAACGTCTGCGGCCGCGCCAGCAGAGCGTAGAGCGTCGCGACA
Source organism: Steroidobacteraceae bacterium (assembly GCA_035493235.1). Taxonomy (GTDB): domain Bacteria; phylum Pseudomonadota; class Gammaproteobacteria; order Steroidobacterales; family Steroidobacteraceae; genus Steroidobacter. Next base: position 8,336 of record DATJIP010000082.1, on the reverse strand, counting down.
CCGCCGTACGACGAGCCGCCGAGCGCAGTGTTGCCGTGCCCGGTCAGCGTCCGGTACTGCCCGTTCACGAACGGCATCACTTCGTTCACGAGAAAATCCGGAAAGCGCGTCCCGACCGGCTCTTCCATATCAGGATTGAAGGAGTCCCTATAGGGAAGGAACTCATAAGCCCGTTTCGCACCCGCGTGATCGACGCCGACGACGATCATCTCGGGAATCGCCTTCTCGCGAATCAGCCGATAGACAGTCTCGTCGACCTGCCACTCCGCATGACTCACGTCGCTCAAGCACGCATCGAAAAGATTCTGCCCGTCGAGCATGTAGAGCACCGGATAGCGCTTGCTGCTGTTCTCCTTGGCGTCATAGCCAGGCGGCACCAGCACGCGGATCGAGCGCGTGTTGTTGAAAATCTTGCTGGTGAGCGGGTGGATGCGAAGATCGCCGTCAACGGTCGACTTGCAATCGGCGGCACGTGCTACGGGAACTGCCACGACGCAGGCAAAGACAATCGTGAGTACGGCTCGCAGATGCATCGGCGGATCATACTCTCACTTGAAAACCGGCCGGAAAAACGAGCGGTCGTAGCTCAGGAAGCACTTGGTCTGCTCGTAGTAACGCACAGCTGCCAGACAATCGGGATCGGCAGCGGCCTTCTGCCGATAGATCTCATACGCCGCGAGCGAGGGGAACGAGAACATCGCGAGCGCGATGTTGTTCGCGCCTTCGCTCGGCATGAAGTAGCCGTGATGCTGACCGCCGAACTTCTCCACCAGCGGAATCCACATCTTTCCGTACTTCTCGAACTCCGCGAGCTTGAAAGGGTCGACTACGTAACGCAGGTAGCAAGTAATCAAGAGTCTCTCCCATCACACACTGGCAACGATCGCCGCCCGCTGCTTCTCGTACTCGGCGGCAGTGATCTGCTCGGTTTTCCTCAGCGACTCGAGCTCGGCCAGTCGCTCGGACGTCGAGCGCGCAATTGCCTTCGATGGTCTGCTGGCCGTACCAATCAACCAAACGATGCCGGCCACCATGAGCACCATGACCAACAGCATGCCCAGCAGCAGCAACAGTTCTCGATAGCCAATTCCCATTTGCAGTCTCCTTGTTAGAGTCAGGCACGTGCACGCTTCGCGCGCGGCCGCTTGGCTGCACTCTTCGGCTTGGCCGCGTCCCGCGGATCGCCAAGCGACTTGTTCAGCGCGATCGCTGCCTTCGTGAGCTTGCGCACGATTGCGGCCGTTGCGGTCATTCCTTCGCGCAGCTCCAGGGTCGCCATCTCGTACTTGCCGCTGGCTTTCAAGCGTGGCTCGACGCTCTGCAGAAGCTTGCCGCGCCAGAAACCAAACAGCACCCGCTGCGCCTCGGCACGAATGAGCAGCACCGGTCCATTCGACGAGTACACCAGATGGCCCCACTTCACCTCTTCGTCCAGCCCGCGCGCCGCACGAACATTCGCGCGCAGATTCTCGACGCACGCACGCCGCCATCCAGATAGGCTGCCAACGTACTCGTCAGGATTGGCCGCTGGCGTCGACTTCTGCATGATCACTCGTCCCATCTCCAGCCGACCGGTCTCTCGCCTTTCCATACGACAATCGCAACGAGGACGACCGAGGCGAAAGTGAACCAGAGGATGAATCCCAGACCGTCCCGTGGCGGGGAGTAGCGGATCGCAAGGTAGATCGAGCCGAAGTAGAGCGCCAGCACGGCCCAGCCTTGCCAGCGAACCGGCATGCCCCATCCCCAGCCGAAACGCTTCACCGCAAACCAATAGTCCGGCTGTTCCTGCTCCACGTCCGCCTCCCCGGCTCTACAGATGATCGGTGACGAGCACGCGACCTCTGGCACCCAACGAAGTCTTGCCGTCCTGGCCTTGAATCCTACCGCGCAGCTCCACGATCTCGCCGCGCAGCTTCTCGTTCGGTGTCACCTTCACGACCATCCATTCGAGACGAATCGTTTCGTCGGCGTAGATCGGCCGGCGAAAGCGCACCCAGAATTCCAGTCCGAGCATCGCGCCCTTCTTCGAGAAATGCGAAGCCGTCAGCGCGAGCAGCAACGCGGTCGTGTGCGGGCCACTGGCCGTCGGCCTGCCGAACCGTGTGTTGGCCGCGAACGCCGCATCGTGATGGATCGGGTTGTTGTCTCCCGCTGCGTTCGCGAACGAGACGACCGCTTCGGGCGACAACTTCACCTCAGAGGAAAAGCGCTCGCGCGGACGAGCTCTACTGATAGGTGTGACCATTGTGCTTGATCCATCCGTCCTCGTGCTTGTGCTGCGGATCGCGATGCGTCCAGTGCACGACACCGCCCCGCTCGTTCCACTCATACTCGCCGTAGAACTCCACGGGATCTCCAGGCTTGAGCGAGCTGACGCGACCGGCGAGATCGATATTGTGCGCGATCAGCACCGTTTGCCCCGACGCCAGGCGAACGATGAAGCGCTGATGACGACTGCCTTCATTGTCGTCCGCAAGGACCTTGGCGACGCTGCCACCGCCTTGGACCTGAACATTGCTACGGTGATTCTCGAACGCCGCCGTCAGTGAGCCGTCAGCACGGCTGGTGTTGGTGGCACCCCGATCATCGTCATGCTGTTGCGGAAGCAATCCGCTGTGCGCAGCGAAGTACACGGCCGCGAACGCAATCGCAACGACGACGATTCTCTTCATTGCCCCAGGTTCTTGTTAACGCCCGACCGCAGTATAGTCCCGACTCCTACCGTTTGACCCTCACAAGGAGCTACGCGTGTCAGAGCGAAACGCTACTGCCGCCGTCATCGGCGCGGGCGACTTCATAGGCGCAGCGATTGCTCGTCGCTTCGCCGCCGAGGGATTCACGGTGTTCGCGGGACGTCGCAATGGCGACAAGCTCGCACCGCTGGTCACGGACATCGAACGTGCCGGCGGCCGGGTCGTGGCTCGTTCGCTCGATGCCCGCAGGGAAGAGGAAATCGTGTCGTTCCTTGCCGACGCCGAGCAGCAGGCGCCGCTCGAGGTCTGCATCTTCAACGTCGGTGCGAATGTAAATTTTCCGCTGCTCGAAACCACCGAGCGCGTGTTCCGCAAAGTGTGGGAGATGGGCTGCTACTCGGGATTCCTCGCCACTCGCGAGGCCGCCCGTCACATGCTTCCACGCGGCCGCGGCTGCATTTTCCTGACCGGCGCGACGGCGAGCTTGCGGGGCGGTGTCGGTTACTCCGCGTTCGCCAGCGCCAAGTTCGGGTTGCGAGCCGTAGCACAAAGCGCCGCTCGGGAGCTGGGCCCAAGGAACATTCACGTCGCGCACTTGATTATCGACGCAGGTGTGGACACCGCATTCGTGCGCGAACGGATCAAGGCCGCGGGGGGCGAGGAAGCGCTCGCGAACATCAAGCCCGATCAGCTGATGCGGCCCGAGTCGGTCGCGGATGCCTACTGGGCCTTGTACCAGCAGCCCCGCGATGCGTGGAGCTTCGAGCACGAGATTCGTCCCTTCGCGGAGAAGTGGTGATGCGCGTCGAGTTTCATTTCGACTTCGGCAGCCCGAATGCCTACCTCAGTCACGTCGTCATTCCGAGCATCGAGCAGCGCACCGGCGCGAAGTTCGTCTACGTGCCGATCCTGCTCGGCGGCATGTTCAAGCTGACGAACAACCGCTCGCCCGTGGAAAGCTTCGCCGGCGTTCGCAACAAGCTCCCGTACGAGCGGCTCGAAACGGAGCGCTTCATCAAGAAGCACGGGATCGCGAACTACCAGTTCAATCCGTTCTTTCCTGTGAACACGCTCGCGCTGATGCGCGGGGCAGTGGCAGCGCAGCGGCTTGACGTGTTCGAACGTTACGTCAGCGAGATGTTCCGACACATGTGGGAACAGCCAAAGGACATGGACGATCCCGCAGTCATCGGCGCCGCGCTCCAGGAATCCGGTTTCGATGCAGCGAAACTCATGGCGCTCGCGCAGGACCAGAGCGTCAAGGACGAGCTGGCTGCCAACACTTCTCGCTCCGTCGAGCGCGGTGCATTCGGCGCGCCGACGTTCTTCGTCGACGACGAGATCTACTTCGGCAAGAACACGCTACGCGACGTCGAGGAAGCGATCGTCGCAAGGAGGAAATGATGCGGACAGCCGCTGGCTGCTGCCTGATTGCTCTGCTCAGTCTCGCCACTCACGTCGCCTGCGCGGCCGACGCCGACGACTCGGATTACTTCGGCTTGCTGCGCGCCCGCGACATCACGCCCTTCGGATTTCTGCGTCTCGACATGCGGCCGACCCATGCGGTCAACATTCCGAGCGGCGGTTGGGGCGTAGAGATGGAGCTGGCGTATCAGAACACGTGGGCCCTGAGCCCGGAGGTCGAGGATTATCTCGGCACGCTGGAAGGCTCCCGCCGCGAAATCGGCCCGGCCGAGCTGGACGCGATTCGCGCGCTGCCGGGCGAGAACTATCTCGCGGACCTGGAGCTCGCGCTGCTCGACGTCTCCTTTCAATACAAATTCTCCTCGCAATGGGGCGCGTACCTGGTGCTGAGCGGTGTGCACTACGGCGGCGGGTTTCTCGACAGTACGATCGAAAAATTTCACGAGACGTTCGGCTTCAGCGACTTCGGCCGCCCAGCGGTGGTCCAGAACGGCACCAGCTACATCCTGGATCTGAAGAACTCGCAAGTCGCGCTGCTCGAAGCGCCCACCAGCGGCGGCTATCTCGATCCGACGATCGGCCTGCGCTACTCCGGCCTTACGTTGGGCAAGGATTGGAAGGTCATCGTCGAAGCTGCGGCGAAAGTGCCCGTGAGCGGTCGACGCGATCTGCTCTCGACCGGGCGCACCGACTACGGACTGCAGGTGACGGCGCAGAACTTCGGCGACCATCACGCGTGGTATGTGGCTGGTTCGGCCGTTTACTACGCAGGCAGCCCGAACTTCGCACCGAACGATGCGAAGGTGATTCCGACGATGCTCGTCGGTTACGAACGGCATCTCTCCGACAACACGCATCTGATCCTGCAGGGTTACGTGAGTCCCAGCGTTTACTCGCACCAAGACACCGACCTGGACGAGCTGCTGGCGACCAAGTACCAGGCGACCCTCGGCCTTTATCACCGCATCGGTCTCGGGTTGATATCGTTCGCGATCACTGAGAATCTGCAGAACCTCAACAACACGCCGGACATTGGTTTCCAGTTCGGCTTTGCCTACAGCCCTTCATTACGGAAGTAATCGTCATGCAGGAAATCCGTCGCAGCAAAGAGCGCGGCTATGCCGATCACGGCTGGCTGAAGTCGTATCACTCGTTCTCGTTCGCGGACTACTACGACCCGAAGCACGTCGAGTTCGGTCCGCTGCGCGTCATCAACGAGGATCGCGTCGCCGCCGGCAAGGGCTTCGGCACGCACAGCCATCGCGACATGGAGATCATCAGCTACGTGCTGGCGGGCGAGCTTGCGCATCGTGATTCCATCGGCAACGGCTCGACGATCCGTCCCGGCGATGTGCAGCGCATGAGCGCTGGCCGCGGCGTGCGGCACAGCGAGTTCAATCCCTCGCCCGCGAGCCTCGTGCATTTTCTGCAGATCTGGATTCAGCCGAATGAGCAGGGCATCGAGCCGAGTTACGAAGAGAAGCGCTTCGGGGCCGACGAGAAACGCGGTCGGCTGCGCTTGATCGCGTCGCCGGATCAGAAGGACGGCTCGGTGCTGATCCACCAGGACGCCCGTGTGTACGCCGGGCTGCTCGCCGGCGCCGAGAGCGCGTCACTGAAAGTCGCGCCGGGCAGGCTGATCTACGTCCACGTCGCGCGTGGTGCAGTTCAGGCCAACGACGTTGCACTCGAAGCGGGCGACGCACTGAAACTGAGCGACACCGAACAGTTACAGTTGAAAGACGGCCGCGACGCGGAGGTGCTGGTCTTCGATCTGCCGAACGAGTAACTTCGCGGCATGAGCCGCCACATCGATCTCGCCATTCCCGTCACCGCCATCGACCACGCCCAGGGCGCCGAACACTCGCCCGTGAGCGTCGTGGAATATGGCGATTTCGAATGTCCGATCTGCAAGCAGGCCGCGCCCGCGGTCAAGCTCGTGCTCGAGAGATTCGCGGCCCGCATCCGGTTCGTGTTCCGGCATTTCCCGATCGAATCGGCACATCCGCATGCCATGCACGCCGCGCAGGCTGCCGAAGCCGCGGGCGGGCAAGGCAAGTTCTGGCAGATGCACGACCTGTTGTTCGACAACCAGCGTCATCTGAAGATGGCGAACCTGCGCGAGTATGCGCAGCGCCTGGATCTCGACATGCCGCGGTTCATCGCGGAGATGGATGACGAGATCTACTTACAGCGCGTGCGCGAGCAGATGGAGGGTGGCAAGCGGAGCCACGTGCGCGGCACGCCCACGTTCTACATCAACGGCGTGATCCATGACGTCTCGTTCGGCATGCATGCATTGATGGAAGGCGTCGAAGCCGCACTGAAAAGAGGCGATCGATGAGCTTCTTCGCCTCGTCGACCTTCACGCAGATACACGTCGTGCTGAGCTTGATCGGCATCGTTGCCGGCCTGGTCGCGCTGTTCGGGATGTTCCGCAACAAGCCGCTCAATGGTTGGACGCTGATCTTCATCGTCACGACAGTGGCCACGACGCTGACGGGCTTCCTGTTCCCGTTCAAAGGTTTTACGCCGGCGATCGGCACCGGCATCGTCTCGTCAGTGGTGCTCGCGGTGACGGTTCTCGCGCGCTACGCGTTCAATATGATCGGGGCGTGGCGCTGGATCTACGTCGTCACGGCAGTTGTATCGCTGTACCTGAACTGCTTCGTGCTGGTCGTTCAGGGATTCCTGAAAGTACCGGCTCTGCACGCGCTTGCACCGCAAGGCAATGAGCCTGCGTTCGCGCTCACGCAGGGACTCGTGCTGGTGCTGTTCGTTATCGCGGGGTTTATCGCGGTCCGGCGCTTCCATCCCGGATCCGGAACCGCAGCACTGGCCCGTTCCACGTCGGCGTAGAGAGATCGATCTCTTCGATGTGCTGCGCGAGCGGATGCTCGCCGATCGCCCTGCGCCAGAACGACAACCCGGTAACGTTTCTGCGTGCAATCGCCGCCTCCCACATGCCGGGATAGCGACTGAAGATCGCTTGTGCCGCCTGGGTTCCAGCGCCGCTGCGTCGATGCTTCCGCAGCACGAAGAATTCCGCCATGTTGCGATCGAGCGGCCGGTCCGTATGCGTCAGGCGATTGAGCAGCGCGAAGCCGATGATCTTCGAGTTCTGGCGTAGCAAAAGCGGTATGTGATCCGGCTGGCGCCAATAGGGATCCAGCGGGTACGCAGGAAAGCGGCCCTGCTCGTCAACTTCGCCCGTCGGCCGGTCATACCACTGCTCCGAGAAGTCATGCGTGTAAAGCTGCATGAGGTTCTCGAACACCACTCGCTCGTTCGGGCCTGCAACTACGACTTCGACGACAGACATGGCTACAACCACTTGGCCTTGCGCAGACGATAAAAGATATAGGCATCCAGCGCGACCATCACGCCCCACACGATTGCGTAACCATAGCGCCAGTGCAGCTCGGGCATGTAATCGAAATTCATGCCGTAGATCCCCACGACCATCGTCGGCACCGCGATCAGCGCGGCATACGCGGCGAGGCGTTTCATGTTCTCGCTTTCCTGGAGCGTAATCATCGACAGGTTGACCGAGATGGCCGTCGACACGGTATCGCGAATCGACTCGATGGTCTGGTTGAGCCGCTGCAGGTGATCGGAGATATCGCGAAAATACTCCTGCATCCCGGCACATGCCAGCGGCACCCGCGCGCCGGAGATATTTCCGAGGCTCTCGAGCAGCGGCACGACTGCATGACGAAATGCCATCAGTCGCTGCTTCAACGCATATAGCGCCTCGATGTTCGCACGTGGCGCAGTCGCCGCGAAAATCTGCTCCTCGATGCGCTCCAGCTCCAGCTCGACAGTTTGCAACAATGGGAAATAGCGGTCGACGACCGCGTCCATCAGCGCATACAGAACGTAGCCGGGTCCACGGCGCCACAGCTCAGGCTCGTTCTCGGCGCGCGCCCGCACTTCCTGAAATCCCTTCTCGACGCCGCTGCGCACCGACAGCACGTAGTTGTGCCCGACGAAAACGTCGACTTCGCCGATGCGCAACTGACCGTCGACCTCCTCGATCATGTGCAGCACCGCGAAGACCACCTCACCGTACTCTTCGATCTTCGGCCGCTGATGACCGTGGCGTGCATCTTCGACCGCCAATGGATGCAGATTGAACTCGGCCTGCATCTGCTCCAACGCGCGGGCGTCCGGCTCCAGCAATGCGACCCAGACGAAACAACCGGGCTGGACCAG
>DATJIP010000081.1:0-14457 GCA_035493235.1 Steroidobacteraceae bacterium | reverse complement strand
GATACGCCCGATCCGCCGGGAGGCACGTTCGATCGCGACGAGCAAGGCAACTTGAACGGCCGCGTGACCGACAACGCGCTCGGCGTGTTCGAGAAGGTCGGCCAGCGTCCAAAGTTCTCAGCGGAGGAACAGCAGCAACGGCGCAGGGCCGGCGCGGCACACATCTCCAAAGAGTTCGTGCGCTATGGCTTGACGAGCGTGCATCACGAGGGCGGCGATCTCGCGTCGATCGAAGAGATTCGCGACAGCGGCGAGCTGCTGCATCGGGTGAACTTCCAGCTCGGCGACGCCGACCTGGAGACGATGATCGCCACTGGCATTCGCACGGGATTCGGCGATGAATGGGTGCGCATCGGCGCGACGCAGGAGCACACCGTGGACGGCTCGTTCTCCGAGCGCACGATGTCGATCAGCACCGGCTACCCTTCGCGGCCCGGATACAAAGGCAATGTGACCACGACGCAGGAAGCGCTCGATGCCTGGGTCGAGCGAGTGCATCGCGCGCGGATTCAGGTCAACTGTCACGCGAACGGCGACGTCGCCATCGGCATGATGATGAAAGCGGTCGCGCGTGCGCAGCAGCTGTTCCCCATCAAGGATGCTCGACCGAAGATCACACACTGCACGCTCATCAACGATGACCTGTTGCGACAGATCAAGTCTGTCGGCGCGATCCCGATGCCGTTCACGAGCTACGCGTACTACAACGCGGACAAGTTTCATTTCTACGGCGAGGAGCTGATGCGTCGCGCGATGGCGTATCGCTCGTTCATCGATACGGGAATCACCGCAGCGGCAGGATCGGACTTCTACCCGGGTCCGTTCGCGCCGATGATGGGCATGCAGGGCATGGTGACGCGCACCGGCTGGAACGGCGAGAAGTGGGGCGTGAATCAGCGCATCAGTGTCGACGAAGCGCTGCAGATCATGACGCTGAACGGCGCCTATGCCTCGCACGAGGAAGCGATCAAGGGCTCGATCACGCCAGGAAAGCTCGCGGACTTCGTCGTGCTCTCCGCGGACCCGCACACGGTCGCACCCGACACGATCAAGGACATCAAAGTGCTGCGCACCGTCACGGGTGGAGCGACGGTCCATCAGACGTGACCGAAACCCGAGCGGAACCGGGGCGCCGGATGTATAGTCCATTGGGCTCGCGACCTTTCCTTTTATCTCTTGTGGCCGCGCCTGGCGCGCTGCTCGGCCAATTCAGCTAAACCGAATCGTTCTCGAACTTTAGCTCACCGCATGCACGTGTGCGGCTTTACGCATCGCAGGAGAACCGGCCATGGCACTGGTCCCACTACGGGATGAGATCACCCACACGTACCCGCCCACTACCAGTGGCGAGTATCGGCGCAAAATCCGCGAGGCCGAACAAGAGCGCGCAGCGTTGCGAGCGGATGAGCTGGCCTCGCAGGTCTCGCCGATGAAGGACGCCGAAGCACGCATCCGTATCTGGGAGCGGCTGCATGCGCTGCGCCTGCCGCGCAGCTCGAGTCATGTGCTCGTCAGAGTCATCGCGGCGCAAACCCGGTTGACCATCGGTGAAGTGAACGAGGAACAACGGCGGCGCACTATAGAAATCGTGAGCCGGGGAGAGGGCAAATGAGCAAAGGCATGAACCAGAAGCGAGAGCAGAAACGCAAGCCCGCCAAGACGCTCGAAGAGAAGCGCGCGGCCAAGAAGATCAAGCGCGCCGAGCGTGCTGCCACACGCACACTGTAGAACCGTCCGATGTCAGCGAGCCATTTACTGAAGAGCGTTACGCGAGATGCGGAAGGTCCGGAAGTGGCGCTCAGAGTTGTTGGCACACGGGAGCCGCCGCCACGCATGGTCATCCAGATCGCGATAGACGGCAGAGCCAGCGTGCAGATTCAAGGACGAATTTCGCGCGACGCGCCGTGGCAGAGCCTCGGGCCTGCGCATCGCGATTGCGCGCTGCTGCACGTGGAAGCAGTGCAATTCCTGCGGGCTGTCACCACTGACGTCGCTGCAGACTCGAGCGTTTCTGTCTGGGCAGTGTGGGCCTGGTAGCGCTCAGGGCGCACCGAAGACCTGCATCACTTTCTCGTACAGCTGTCCGCGTGTGTACGGTTTCGACAGCAGCGGGATGTCCGAATCCCAACGCGAGCTGGACGCAGTCGGCATCTGCGCATAGCCGCTGGTGAACAGCATTCGCATGCGCGGACACTTGTGCTGCACGATGGTGACCAGCTCTCTACCGTCGAGGCCCGGCAGGCCGATATCCGTGAAGAGCAGGTCGATGGTCGCGCCTGCGTCCAGAATGCGCAGCGCTTGCGTCGCGTCTGCGGCTTCGACCACCGTGAAACCATAGTCCCGCAGCGCATCGCCGGAGAACGCCCGGACGCCATCGTTGTCTTCGACGATCAGAATACTGCCCGACTGCTTGCCGCCGCACGCGCTGGCCGCGTCGCGCTCGCCGTCCTGCGCGTCCGCATCTTCGCTCATGCGTGGCAGGTAGATCTTCACGGTGGTGCCGTCACCGGGCTGGCTGTACATCTTCACGTTGCCACCCGACTGCTTGACGAAGCCGAAGACCTGGCTCAATCCGAGTCCGGTGCCCTGGCCCAGCGGCTTGGTCGTGAAGAATGGCTCGAACGCGCGCGCCAGGACCTCCTGCGCCATGCCGACTCCGGTGTCGCTGATGCTGATGAAAACGTAATCCCCCGGCTTCAGATCGAACGGCACGTGGACGTCGTGCTGCCGCACCAGAATCCGGCCGGTCTCGAGCGTCAACGTGCCGCCGTTGGGCATCGCATCGCGGGCGTTGACCGCCAGGTTGAGCAGCGCACTCTCGAGCTGGTTTCCATCGACCTCGGAAGAGCCGGCTTCCGCATGTTCGATGCGGCGGATCGAAACACTCTCCGGCAAGGTCCGGCGAATCAGCTCGGTCCAGCGTGACAACAGTCGGTTGATGTCCTCCGGCTTGGGCTTCAACGGCTGCTGACGCGCGAATGCGAGCAGCTGTTGAGTCAGGCCGGCCGCCCTTTCCGAAGCGCGCACTGCCTGCTCGATCGCGCGCCGCCAGCGAGCGTGCTCCGCCGGCACCTGCTGCGACAGCGTATCCAGGTTGCCGAGAATCACGGTCAGGAGGTTGTTGAAGTCGTGCGCGACTCCGCCGGTGAGCTGGCCGATCGCTTCCATCTTCTGGCTTTGATTCAGCTGGTCCTGAATCGCGCGACTCTCCGTCATGTCGCGCGTGACCTTCGCGAAGCCGATCAGCGTGTCGCCCTCCTTGATGGCATCGATCAGCACGCTGGCCCAGAATCTGCTGCCGTCCTTCTTGACGCGCCAGCCCTCGCCCTCGAACTTGCCCGTGCGCACGGCGGTGGCCAGCGCGAAGGCAGGTTTGCCGGCAGCACGATCCTCGGGCGTGTAGAACTCCGAGAAATGCCTGCCGCGAATCTCTGCCTCGGTGTAGCCCTTGATGCGCTCGGCGCCCGCGTTCCAGGAGGTCACGTGGCCCTCGGGATCGATCATGTAGATCGCGCAGTCGCGAATGCCACCCAGGAGTCGCGCAAAGCTCGCCTCGCGACTATTGGTGGACAGATCTGGCGCGCTAGTAGTCATGTCATGCAGCTGGAGCGCGTGAGCGCTCTAGAAGAGAAGGAACGGGTCACTGTTAAGTTCCCCCTCAATGCATGAGGTCAACCGTCCATGCTGCCGAGGAGCTCAGCGATGCCAACTGAAGCGAAAGTGCAGAACGTGTCGGAGACCGCGTACGGCAGGATGATCTTGTCGTAGTGCCGCGTCGCTCCGCAGGTGTAGACGACGTTTGGCACATATCCGTGCCGCTGCGCGGGCTCGGGCCGGATCAACGGCTCGCGCGAGCGTGCGAGAACCCTGGAGGGATCCGCCTTGTCGAGCAGGACCGCGCCAATGGAGTACTTGCGGACCGGGCCGACGCCGTGAATCAGCAGCAACCAGCCCTCGTCGAGCTCGATGGGCGAGCCGCAGTTGCCGATCTGCACGAACTCCCAGGGATATCTCGGCTTGAGAATCGCTACTCCGCCCTCCCATGAGTACAGATCGTCGGAGCGGATCAGATGGAGGTTTTCGTTGTCATGCCGGGCGATCATCGCGAACTGGCCGGCAAGCATCCGCGGAAACAGCGCCATGCCCTTGTTGAGCGCAGCGACTCCCTGGAGCGGGGACATGCGGAAGGACACGAAGTCGCGCGTCTCGAGCAACTCCGACCTGATCGCCCGGCCGCTGTAGGCCGTGTACGTCGCGTAGTACGTGTGCTGTCCATCTGCGTCGAACTTGACGAAGCGCGCATCCTCGATGCCGTTGGACTGGGCTTGCGTGACGGGAAAGATCACCCGCTCGCTGATGTCGCCCGCGGGTGAGAACAGCAGTTCGACGTGCTCCCCGTCGGCTCCAGCTGTCCGGCTCTGCACCTTCGGAATGGACGCAAGCCACGCCGTTGTGTCGATCGTCAGGTCGCCGTTCGCCGTGATGGAACCCGTGCGGAACGTCAGCGACGAGATGTGCCCTTCGCCGACGGCGCGCACGCTCAGAATGAAGCGGCGCCCGCCCGGTGGCGCCGCCGACTGATCGGGATGATCGACGATGCTGGGATTGAACAAGGCGGCCGCTTCGAAGGAATACTCATGGAGGAAATAAGCGCCGACCAGCCGACGCTGGTCCTTGGTGAAGGTCGCGTGTGACGCGAACGCATCCTCCATCTCATCGGCGCGCGCTTCGAACGTCTCGAGCAGACTGCGATGACGCTCCTGAAAGTGCTGCAGCACCTCCGCCAGCTGCTGCTGGGCCACGTCCGGAGCAAGCGCGAGCACCCGGTCCACAATATGGTTCGCCCGCGTCTTGTCGGTGGCATTGAAGTCGCGCGGTTCGGTCGCGGGCTTGAAGGGGCGCACCACGACGCGCGCCGGATCGGGCCGCAGGAACAGATTGTGTTGACTCAGCAAGGTCATCAGCGCTGGACCTGCAGCGGCGGCGGACTCGTGCGACTGCCACTTGCGCGCGCCAGCGCGCGCATCTCGGCGAGCCCGAGCAGATACGAGACGACGGACTCGCCTCCTCTGTTCTCGTTCGCGCGTTCCGGATGCAATCCGTCCCGGCAGCTTCCCGTGTCCAGGTCTACCAGCGGCAGGGACAGGTCGTTGCTGCCGAGGAACCACGCGAACGCGCGGTCCGCATCGCTTTTCCACGCCGGATCGCCTTCGGCTCGCAACGCCGCGAGACAGGCCGAAATGGTTGCTGCGGCTTCCAGCGGCTGCTGGTCGAAGTGGCGCGGCGCCGTGCGTTTGTCGCCGAAGCTCGCGGAACCGACCGGCCGGAACAGTCCTGCCGCCGTCGTCTGCAATCTCATCAGCCAGCGCAGGGAGCGCAGACCGGCGGTCGTGTAGCCAAGCACGCCGGAAGAGATTCCGGTCACGATCAGCGCCTGGGGCAAGCGGGCGTTCTCGTAGGCCAACACGTCCTCGAACCAGACCCAATCCCGAGTCTCCACGGCTGCCAGGAGGGAGATGAGTCGCTCCGCGAGCACATGGCGCAACTCGCGCGCGTGAGAATCCTGCGTAACCGCGCAATACGCATCCAATCCGAGCAGCGTGAAGGCCCATGCGCGCGGCGAATGAAAAGCTCCGGTCGATGGCAGCGCTTCACGAAACAGTGCGGTCGCCCAGCGCCGTCGTGAGGCGCTCGCATCGTTGCGGGCACATTCACCGAGCGCCCAAAGCGCACGGCCATGGCAGTCTTCCGACCCGCTCTGTTCGAGCCAGTGACGATCGAAGCTCATGAAGTTGCGAAAGCGTCGCGTCTCCGGATTCCATGCGTGCTGCACGAAAGCCGCGAGGCGCGTGGTCAATGCGTCGGGCAAGCGCTGCTCGCTGGCGGAATTGAGGGCGCAGGCCACGAGCAACGCGCGCGCGTTGTCGTCCACGCAATAGCCGTGGGCGCGATCCGGTACGGCGTGGATCGCATGCTGCAACAGTCCCGTCTCGTCGCACATCGCCAGGAAGTGCCCGAGCTGCATCTGCGGTGGAGTCGCACTGTCGTGCACGATCGCGCTGTCGGGGCGCGACGCTACGACTCTGAGTCGCTGCTCGTGCCGAACCTTCTCGAAGGTGGCAAGGTAGCGCTCCGCTGTTCGCTGCCAGGTCATCGAGCGACCGGTGAGGTAGGCGCGCCTGCGCATGCTCTGTCGCCTCGCGTCGTCGGTGAGCAAGCCGGTGATGGCTGTGCCGATTGCCTGTGAATCGCCAAACGGCACGAGGACGCCGCGCTCGTCCGCAAGCAACTCGCGCGCGTGCCAGTAAGGCGTCGACACCACGGCCTTGCCCAGCCCGAAGCTGTACGCCAACGTGCCGGAGGTCATCTGTGCTTCATTCAGATAAGGAGTCACATAGACATCGCACATGGAGATGAACTCCAGCAGCGTCGCCTGATCGACGAACTGATCGAGAAAGACGACGTGGTCCTCGACGGCGAGCGCGCGCACGCGCGCGGCAAGACGTTCGCGATAGGCTTCCCCTTCGTGCCGAATCAGATGCGGATGCGTTGCGCCGAGCACGACATAGACCGCGTCGGGACAGCGCTCGAGAATCGACGGCATCGCATCGATCATCACCTCGATGCCCTTGCTCGGCGAGAGCAGACCGAACGTGAGGATGACGCGCTTGCCGGCGAACCCGAGCCGCTGCTTGGCCTCATCGGGTTCGGCGAACGCGCAAGCGGGGATGCCGTGCGGAATGACTGCGATGCGTTCCTGTGGCACGCCGTAGACAGTACGCAGCAGCTCCGCACCTTTGTCGGCCATGACGACAACTTTCGCAGAGAGCTCGACGATGCGATCGAAGACGGCCCGTTGCGCGCGCTCTGGTTTCTCCAACACCGTGTGCAGCGTGGTGACGATCGGCATGTTCAGCCGCGCGAGCAGTCCCGCGATGTGCCCGCCAGCCTCGCCGCCGAAAATGCCGAACTCGTGCTGCAAGCAGGTGACCTGGAACCGGTGCGCGTTGAGAAAGTCGGCGGCGCGCGTATAGGCGGCCGGCTCGTCCTCATCGATATGGAACCGAACGACCGGCGGATACTCGTACGCACGCCCCGGGTCGTTCATGGCCACGATGGCCGATTCGAGGTCGATGCGTGCTGCGACCGCCTGTTGCAGATCGGTGGTGAAAGTAGCGATGCCGCAACGGCGCGGCAATGAATTGCCGATGAAAGCGAGACGATTGATTGGAGCCATGGGGCGCCTCCGGTGACCGAGTGGGACGAACGCGTCGTCGCACGGTGGAAAGCGCAACCGCGAAACAGCACGAATGGAAAAATCTTCGGGGACGAGTGTCAATGCACGGCGTTTACCGCGCCTGCTCGCTCAGGCACGCACCGTCCTTCTTCCGGAGGCCCTCTTCGCACGACCAATCGTCGCCGGAATAGTTGATGTAGCCACGCTCCGGCACGCGCAAGGCAATACAGCCCGCGCCCTCCCGGCGAAAGCCACGCTCGCAACGCCATTCGCTGCCGACATCGTTGAGATACGCGTTCGCGGGAACGACGATCGGATCGCAGCGGGCGGCGACGCGGGTGAAGCCGCGTTCGCACTTAAAATCGTCGCCGGTGCGCACCAGATATGCGTTGGCGGGAACTGCCACCGCGATGCACGCACCGTGCAGTTCGCGAAAGCCGCGCTCGCAGTCCCAACCGGAGCCAAAACTCGAGTCAACCGCAAAGGCATGCGGCGGAATCACCGGAGGCACGCAACGGTCTGCGACAGCGCGATAGCCGCGATTGCAGCGCCAGCCGCGATCGTACCGGGCGTCCACAGCGTAGCCGTTGGCTGGAACCCGCACCTCCTGGCACGCGGCACCCTCGGTGCGAAAGCCGCGATTGCAGGTCCACGACGAGCCATCGGGAGACAGATAAGCATTCGGCGGTACGGTCACAGCGATGCAACGTCCGGAGCTCTCGCGAAAGCCGCGGTTGCAATTCCATCCGGTGCCGTAGCTGCGCTGGCGCGCGTTATCGGGAATCGCGGAGATCGAGCTTTGCGTTTGTGCAGCGACCGGCGCTGAAGAGACTGTAGCGGAGCCGACGATCAGGCAAACGAGTGTAAAAGCGCGCAACCGGTTCTCCGCGGCGGATCGGCTGGCATAGTGCGCGCTTCGAGCTCAATTAGATAGGAAAAATCCAGTGCGCGCTGCGTGCGTAGTCGGCGCCCTACTCGTCGCGCGCCTGCTTGATCGTCTTTGCGAACCGATAGTCCACGGCAGCGCCCATGCCAAGCTCAGTGGCCTTGTCGCGAACAGACTGCGGATCGCGGTGCAATTGCGCGGCCAGGTGCGTCACGCATTCGTCGGCATGCTGCCAGCTCTTGGCGAGCCGGTCATGCAAGAACGACGTCAGATGCGCGATCTCATGCTGCTGCCACTCGCCGCGTGCCAATGCGAGCGCGCGCTGCTGCAGCTCAGCGGTCTCGTCGTCGCGCAGGGCTTGTGTCAGGACGTCGATGAGAATCGGCTTGTGCTCTGCTCCGGTCTCGTTCGTGATCACGAAGCGAAGTGCCGCATGCAGCGCCGCCAGCCGACGTGAGTCTCGCATTCGCTGCTCCCTCGTTGCGTGCGCGCACGGGCAGTGTGCGCCAACCGGGAAGCAATAGATACGACCAGGGCCAGAACCGCGCTAGCTGTTGCGGCTGAAATCCTTGATGGTCGAAGCAGATTTCCTGATCTCGTCGGCGAAGCGCTCGATGTCCAACTCATTGCGTGCGCCGCAGCCGCAGAGAAAGCCGCCGTCCTGCACGACCGACTCCAGCGTCTTGTGGGTCTGCTGACCACAGGCGGGACAGCGCAAGGGGACCGTCGTGAATTTGTCGTTCGTCATGAAGCGTCGCCTCCTATTGCGAACTCGAAAGCGCCGCCGTAAGCAAACTCGATGAACTCGTCGATGACGCCGGGCAACAGCTCCGTGCCGCCCTCGCCGGCGCCGATCAGCGCAGTGGCTCGCGCGTCGAGCATCGCCGCGGCGTGCGGCGATGCTTTTGCAACTTCCAGCGCGCGCGCCCACGCCCTGGCATCCTCGGCCTCGACCTGCTTGTGGTCGTACACAGTGCCAGGGTGGTAATTGCGGCGCGCTGGTGTCTCCATCTTGCTTTTTGCCGGCAGCACGTACGTGGTGCCCTTCGGTTGCCAGCCGAACGCGTGGCCAAGCTCCCAGAGGAGCTCCCAGGTCGGCATCGGGCACGAAAACCGGTTGCGTCCCTTGGGCGCATCAGCCTCGCGAAACATCTCGACGATCTGGCTCATGGTTTGAGCTGAGGCGTGGCGCGCCTCATCTGTGTGAAACCTGCAGGGTCGGCAGCGCGTTCCATGGCAGATTCGGTCCAGGGAGCCGATGGTCAAGCGCGCGATTGTAGTAAGTGTATAGTGCTCCCCGGCTCGCGACCTTTCTCTATTTATCTTCGCTTGGCCCCGGCGCGTCCGCGCTTTCGCGGCCACTCAAACCTAAATCAGATCCGTTTCGAACCTGGCGACAGCTGCCTGTTGCAGCTGTCTGGTTGCAAGCGCGTCCGGCTGAGAAGTCAGTCGAGTGCGCATCTTCAGTGAGTAATCGTATGAGCAAGATTTATGTGGGCAATCTGCCCTTTTCCGCGACCGAAACCAGCGTCCGCGAATTGTTCGCGCAACACGGCACGGTCGAGTCAGTCGCCCTGATCAACGACCGGGAAACCGGTCGGCCGCGCGGCTTCGGCTTCGTCGAGATGCCGCGTGACGATGCAACGCGCGCCATCCAGAACCTCAACGGCCAGGACCTGGGCGGGCGCCCTCTCAAGGTCAACGAGGCCCAGGACAAGCCCCGGGGCAACGGCGGCGGTCCACGGCGCTTCTAAGCACTCGTCCGCTGCACGAGCCTCACGGCTCGTGCAGAGTCTACGACACCCTGCGGAGCACGCGTTGGCAAAAGAGGCCCCTACCGAGACGTTCCTCGAGCTCCCCTTCAAGGTGGACTCCATCTCCAGGGCTACGGCGCCGCCCGGCGCGGAAGGCGTCTGGCACAGGTACGTCATTTCGCAGGGCACGAACACGATTACCGGGATTCGTGCCGGCACACACGACGAGGTCACGCTGCTGCTGCAAGACATGATCGAACGCTTGAACGAACGCCGAGCTGGCAAGCGGCGTCCGCGCACCGCCGGCTAGGATTGCCCGCGAATGTCGTTGACCACTTCACGGACTGCGTCGATCACGGCATCGGGACGCTCGAACTGAATGTAGTGGTGCGAGTCGCCCAGGCGAACTTGCCGACCGTGCGACGACCAGGAAGTCTCTTCGTCGTGCAGCTCGAACCAGACAGCCTGCAATCGCTGCCCCTGCTCACTCGTCAGTTTCAGCGTGGCCAGGTCGGAGGCCTGCAGCGGAGCCGCCGCGGTCAGCACCACGAGGGGCCGCCCGCCCAACGAACGTAGAGCACCGGCATCGCTGAAGGTTGCGTCGATCGCGGCCTGCTCGTCGAGCATCGGCCGCAACGAACGAGGCAGATAGGCGGACATTGCCGCATTCGCGCGAGCGGGCGCCCGTGCGTGTCCGACCGAGCCCGCGAACAGTCGTGGCACTCCCATCCATGCAAGCGCTGCGGCCAGCTTCGGTCCTGCCATCGACGGCTCGGCCTGCTGACCGATGGCTGCTTTCAGTCTTCGTTGCTGGTCCGGATGTGAAGCGTCGACGAACACGATGCCGGCAACGTCATCCCCGAACTGCCGCGTGAACGTCATGACGTAAGGGCCACCGAGCGAATGGCCCACCATGACATACGGCGCGCGCTCGCCAGCGGCCTGCAGCGCCGCGTGCAGATCACTGGCGATTGCCGCACCGTTACGCGCACCGGGTGCACGATCGCTCCAAAGGATCCCGGCGCGATCGTAGCTGCACGCCCGTGTTGTCTGCGCCACCTGATCCTGTACTGCGGACCAACTCAGCGAGCCGTACATGTCGAGCCCGGACTCGAAGACCACGACCGGCGCGCCGGCGCCGCGACAGTCGAGGTGAATGCGACGCCCGCCGATGTCGACCAGCTTTCCCGGTGGCGCAAACTCAGCCGCGACTCGGTGTCGAGCCCACATCTCATACCCAGTTCCGCCGAGCACGGCGGCCACCAGCAGCGCAAGAATGCCCAGACCAATTCGCTTGAGCCAACGCATGTCCAATGATATGCCTGCCGCCATGCACTCGCGCCAGCTGGGACCCTTGCTCACTCTGACGGTACACAACGCCCTTCATGCCGCGGCACGCGACGGCGTCGCGACGGTCGCCTGCTCGCTGGATCTGGACCGCTCGACTGCGACTGTCGAGATCGGCGCGTCCGCGTGGACGTGGCACGGCCGCAGCTTTCCATATCTCGATCGCTGCAAGGAGCGAACGATCTACTATTGGACCGGCACGGCGTTCGAGTCCGCGGCACGATTCACAACCTCGTTGTTCAAGCTCGTCCCGACCGATTGGGGTCCACCGACGTTCGAGATCGACGGGATCAAGATGCTGCCGACGGCGCATGTCTCGCCGTACGCGGATGCGCAGCACAAGGTTGCACTGGTGCAACCTCGCGACAAAGTGATCCTGGACACTTGTGGCGGCCTCGGCTACTTCGCTGCGTGTTGTCTCGCCGGCGGCGCGCGGCAGGTGGCCTCTTATGAGAAGAGCGCGGATGTCATGTGGCTGCGCGCGCTGAATCCGTGGTCACCTGAGAACAGCGGCGACGCCGATCGCAGGCTCAGCCTCACGCAAACAGATATCGTTACTGCGATCGAGCTGCTACCTGAGGGATCGGTCGATGCAGTACTGCACGATCCACCGCGCTTCGGCATCGCCGGAGAGTTGTATGCAGCGACGTTCTATCAACAGCTGGCACGAGTGCTCAAGCGCAAAGGCCTCCTGTTCCATTACACCGGATCGCCGAACGCGCTCACGAGTGGACGGGACGTGCCGAGGGAAGTCGCGCGCCGTCTGCAGGACGCCGGATTCGTCACTGAACTC
Source organism: Steroidobacteraceae bacterium (assembly GCA_035493235.1). GTDB lineage: Bacteria > Pseudomonadota > Gammaproteobacteria > Steroidobacterales > Steroidobacteraceae > Steroidobacter. Next base: position 2,440 of record DATJIP010000081.1, on the reverse strand, counting down.
AAGGGTGACGGCGTGCTGGCGCGCAAAACGTGAACTGAGCAGACTGGTCGCCAGCAACGCACCCTCGGTGCGACAGCGCACTGAGCCATGGATCGCGCCAGCGGAGACTACCAGGCATGAACAACCATCCTTCGCCTGCGGCCAGATCACCAGCGATTCGACGATCCGACTACCTGATCGACAGCCATCACGTCAGCTTCGAGTCCGGCGCCGGGTGGCACTGCCTGTGCGCGGAATTCGCCGCGGCGAACGACTGCAGACATACGCGGGAAGCACAGGGTCGGCATGCGGCCCAACTGGTCATCAGCAATCGTTTGCTTTCAAGGATCGACGGGGCCGGCTATCGACGCTGATCAATTGCACCCGCAATCGGTGCCATAGCCACTGTCGATTTTTCCTCCGGCAGAGTGTGTAATGCGCAGCTGACGTTGCACGCATTGCAAATCTTTCGGGACTCCCTGGCATGTCAAGCGTATCTGTCTCCGCGGTCCTCGCCGGACGTGTGTCACTCGATGAGGTGGTGACCATCAACGGCTGGGTCCGTACCCGCCGCGATTCCAAGGCGGGATTTTCGTTCCTGGCGCTCTCGGATGGCTCGTGCTTCGACACGATCCAGATCGTTGCCGCGAACTCGTTGCCGAACTACACCAACGAAATCCTGCAGATCACCACCGGCTGCGCAGTGACGTGCACGGGCAAGCTGGTGCGCTCGCAAGGCAAGGGACAGGCCATCGAGATGCAGGCTGAGAGCGTGAAGGTGCTGGGCTGGGTAGAGAACCCGGACAACTATCCGGTCTCGGCGAAGCATCACACGTTCGAATACCTGCGCGACGTCGCTCACCTGCGGCCGCGCACGAATACGTTCGGCGCAGTCACCCGCGTGCGTCACGCGCTCGCGATGGCGACTCACCGGTTCTTTCACGAGAACGGGTTCTACTGGATCCACACGCCGATCGTCACGGCCAGCGACGCAGAAGGCGCCGGCGCGATGTTCCGAGTCTCCACGCTCGATCTCGCCAACCTGCCGAAGACGCCCGCGGGCCAAATCGATTTCGCGCAGGATTTCTTCGGCAAGCCCACGTTCCTGACCGTTTCGGGTCAGTTGAACGTCGAGGCGTATTGCCTGGCGATGTCGAAGGTGTACACGTTCGGCCCGACGTTCCGCGCCGAGCAATCCTTCACGCCGCGTCACCTCGCCGAGTTCTGGATGATCGAGCCGGAGATCGCTTTCGCCGATCTCGCTGCCAATGCCGACCTCGCAGAAGCCCTGCTCAAGTACATCTTCCGCGCCGTGCTGAACGAACGGCAGGACGACATGAAGTTCTTCGCCGAGCGCATCGACAAGGAGTGCATCGCACGCGTGGAGAAATTCGTCGAGTCGAGCTTCGACCGCATCACCTACACCGATGCCGTCAAGATCCTCGAGCAGTCGGGCAAGAAGTTCGAATTCCCCGTGAAATGGGGCCTCGATCTGCAATCCGAGCACGAGCGCTTCCTCACCGAGCACATCGGCCGGCCGGTGGTCGTGATGAACTACCCGAAGGACATCAAGGCGTTCTACATGCGCCTCAACGACGACGAGAAAACCGTCGCGGCGATGGACGTGCTCGCTCCCGGCATCGGCGAGATCGTCGGCGGCTCGCAACGCGAAGAGCGGCTGGACTATCTCGACCGGCGCATGGACGTGATGCACCTCGATAAACATCACTACAGCTGGTATCGCGACCTGCGTCGTTACGGCACCGTCCCGCACGCGGGCTTCGGCCTCGGCTTCGAGCGCACGATTCAATACGCGACGGGCATGACGAACATCCGCGACGTGATTCCGTTCCCGCGCGCGCCGAAGAACGCGGAGTTCTGATTTAGTTCCGTTGATTTCGATACAGGGCAGCCGCTGCTGAAGGTGCGTGACCGGCGGTAACGAACGCGCCTGTCGAGCCCGGCAGCCTTCTCGCATTCTCGCTCGCACCAGAGCGATTCGGAGGATGCGAGGTTGGCGGATCGATCACATTATTTGGGCTTCGCCGCAGCGGCGGCGCTGCTGCTTGCTGCACACGTCGTGAGCAGCCGCGATAACACTGCAGTGTCGAAACATGCCGTTTTGCCGGCCGACGATCAGTCGTGGCACGCAGGACCTGAGGGAATGCCAGCGGGCGTCAAGTTCGCAGCGATCACCGGCGATCCGGCGCAGCCCGGCCCGTTCGTGTTACGTGCGGAGCTGCCTGCGGGATATTCGATCGCACCGTATCGGCGTTCGGCCGATGAGAGCATCGTGGTGCTGGCGGGCGCACTGAAGATCGGCGACGGCTCGTCGTTCGATCCAGCGCAGATGCGCAACTTCGGTTCGGGTGCGTTCGTCAGACTGCGCGCGGATGAGCCGCACTACGCCACCAGCGACGGCGGCGCGACCGTGCAGATCATGGCCACGGGCCGTTCGCTA
>DATJIP010000080.1:0-7433 GCA_035493235.1 Steroidobacteraceae bacterium | reverse complement strand
GCATCGCCGTGCCGACGGCCTGGACACAATCGAGAATTTCGACGCCGGGCGCGGCGAGACCATCGATCTCGTCGGCTTTGCCGGCAAAAAGTTCAGCGACCTCGTCCTGACCCAGCAGGACGCGGACGTGCAGATCGAGCTTGGCGAGGGGCAGCGGATCGTCGTCAAGGAACAGCGGCTCGCGTCGCTTAGCGCAGACCGTTTCCTGTTTCAGGACAGCTTCATTGCCCCGGCAAATTATGTCGACAGCTCGGCTGGCGACGCGCGTCTTCCGACGACGGAGAGCACAATCGTGCTCAACGGCGGTGCGCAAGGCGTCAGTTATACGACCGATGCGAATAGCCGTTTGGTTGCGTCGCTGACGGGTACGATTTATAGCCACGATGCCGCCAAGTCGAACTCGTTCGTGATTGAAAAGCAGAATGGCGTGTCAAGCTATAGCAACGCGCTGCGCGGCTTCAAGCATGGCATAGACAAGATCGACCTGAGCCGCACCGGTATCACGAGCTTCAGCGACCTGGTGCTCACCAAGTGGAACCGGGCGACAATCAACGGGCTGTCGCAGATCCATGGCGTTAGCGTGAGTAGCAAGTCGCTTGCCGAGGGGGGCAAGCCGATCGAGCTTGTGTATGTCGATGCGATCGATTTGGCGCAGTTGGATGAAGCCGATTTCATCTTCGCCGTGCAAGCCCCCGCTCCGGCTGGAGTCGTGATCGTTCCACCTACCAGCTCGAACCCGCCGGGCGTCGGCAATCCGATTCAGCCAGTCGAACCGACCCGCGTCGATGCGGACAAAGCGACCCCGGCGATCAATGTCGATCCGATCCCACCAGCCAGACCTATAGAAATTGATCCCGCCCGGCCGGATGTACTCGAGGTCGGCCACATGCAAACAGTCACGGTGGCGGATAGCCAGATCGCGATCGACCAATTCGGCGCGATGTCGAGGGTAACCACGACGGGGGGACGTCACGTGCTGCTGCAAAGCGGGGCGATGTCGTCGGCGGACTTGGGCGGCAACGGCGACAACGAGATCAAGGTGACCGGCGGCGTGACAAAGCTCAACGTCGGCGATGGCGACAACACGATCGAACTCATCGGATCCAGCGCGACGGTGGTATCGGGAAACGGGAACAATCGCATATCGAGTAGAGACTACACGGCGCGCATCACGCTCGGCAACGGCAATAACGTGGTGTCGGGCGCGTTCATGAACCTCTCGGTAGGCGCGGGGCGGAACGTGATCGAGAGCACCCGCTCGACCGCGGACGTGCGCTTAGGCGATGGTCATGACATTGCTACGCTCAAGGGCGGGCTGGAGACCGTTTACGTCGGCCGTGGCAACTACGAGCTCGAGTACGAGGGTAGGCTTGGAAAACTGGTGTTTGGTCCGGACATCGCTGCCGAGCGCCTTTGGTTTCAGCACGCTGGCCAGGATCTACAGATCTCGGCGCCGGGCAGCACAACGGCAGTGACATTGAAGGACTGGTACGCACCGACCGAGGACCGTCCGAGCACCATCGTCGCGGGTGACGGCAAGCTGTTGTCCGGATTCAGTGTCGAGAACCTCGTTCAAGCAATGGCGGCGTTTTCTCCGCCCGCAGCAGGAACCGTTTCCCTGACGCAGGAGCAGCAAACAACGCTGCAACCCGTCCTCGCCGCCAACTGGCATTGATATTTACAAGCAGTCGCCCATCCGCGGTCGCGGCCGCGGATCGGGATGATGCTCGGGTCGACCCCGATATGTCTCATTCAACATGAACGATTTTCAACGAACACCGTCGTCGCCTGATCCAGGGTTGGCGGCTCTTGTCCTCATCGCGCAATTCCACGGGATTCCCACTGATATCGAGCAACTGCGCCACGCGAGCGGGCTGTCGACCGACGTGCTCGGCGTAGTGGACCTCGAACTGGCGGCACGCTCACTCGGCCTCAAGACGCGACGCGTGCGAGCAACTGTCGAGCGGCTCGCATCGCTCCCAAAACCGGCGCTGATGCTCGATACGAACGGCGCGCATTTCGTGCTTGCTGCCTGCGACGCCGACAAGGCGCTGATCGCGGAGGCCAACGCGGCGGGCCCGACCGTCTGCACGCCCGGCGAAGTGATTGCGCGCTCCGGCGGGCAAGTATTGCTGATTGCGTCGCGCGAGACACTCGCGGGCCAGCTCGCGCGATTTGATTTCTCATGGTTTATCCCAGCCGTAGTCAAATACCGCCGCCTGCTGCTGGAGGTGCTCGCGGTGTCGGCGGTGCTGCAAGTCTTCGGCCTGGTCTCACCGCTGATGTTTCAGGTGGTGATGGACAAAGTGATGGTCAACCGCGCGTTTCACACGCTTAACGTCGTGTGTGTCGCGCTGCTGATCAGCGCGGTCTTCGAGGTGCTGCTAAGCGGGGTCCGCAACTACGTGTTCGCGCATACCGCCAGCCGGATCGACGTCGAGCTGGGCGCGCGGCTGTTCCGGCACATGCTGACGCTGCCGCTCGCCTATTTCGGCGCCCGTCGCGTCGGCGACACGGTCGCGCGCGTGCGCGAACTCGAGAACATCCGAAACTTTCTCACCGGGCAGGCGCTGACGGCGCTCATCGATTTCTTCTTCTCGATCATCTTCCTCGCCGTGATGTGCATGTACAGCGTGTGGCTCACGCTCGTCGTGGTCGTGTCGCTACCGGTGTATGCGGCGATCTCGATGATGATTACGCCGATCCTGCGCCAGCGGCTCAACGAGAAATTCGCGCGCACTGCAGACAATCAGTCGTTTCTCGTCGAGACCGTGTCGGGCGTCGAGACCATCAAGGCGATGGCCGTCGAGCCACAATTCACGCGCCGCTGGGATAACCAACTGGCTGGGTACGTGTCGGCAGGGTTCCGTGTCACGTCGCTCGGCAATGTCGGCCAGCAGCTGATCCAGCTCGTGGGCAAGCTGGTCTCGCTCGTCACGCTTTTTCTCGGCGCGCGCTTCGTGATCGAAGGGAAGCTCTCTGTCGGCCAGCTAGTGGCCTTCAACATGATGGCGCAGCACGTCGCCGCGCCTGTGCTGCGTCTCGCGCAGCTGTGGCAGGACTTCCAGCAAGTCGGAATCTCGATGAGCAGGCTCGGCGATATCCTCAACACCCGTACCGAGCTGTCGCAAAGCCGCCAGACACTGCCGGCCGTGCGCGGCAACATCAGCTTGCAGGACATCCGATTCCGCTACCGCCCTGACGGTCCGACTATCCTCGACGGCGTGTCGCTCGATATCGCGGCGGGCGAGGTCGTTGGCATCGTCGGCCGTTCGGGTTCGGGCAAGAGCACGCTGACCAAGCTGCTGCAGCGTCTGTACGTACCCGAGCAGGGGCGGGTACGAATCGACGGCATCGACTTGGCGCTTGCGGATCCCGCGTGGCTGCGGCGGCAGATCGGCGTAGTGCTACAGGAGAACCTGCTGTTCAATCGTTCGATCCGCGAGAACATCGCCATCACCGATCCCGGTGCGCCGCTCGATGTCGTGATCCACGCCGCGCAGCTCGCAGGTGCACATGACTTCATTTCCGAATTGCCCGAAGGTTACGACACGATCGTCGGAGAGCACGGCTCTAACCTTTCCGGCGGCCAGCGGCAGCGGATCGCGATTGCACGTGCGCTGGTGACCAACCCACGCATTCTCATCTTCGATGAGGCGACGAGCGCGCTCGATTTCGAGACCGAACGCGTCATCCAACGCAACATGCAGGCGATGTGCGAAGGCCGGACCGTGATCATCATCGCGCACCGGCTCAGCTCGGTACGCCGCGCGCATCACATCGTCGCGATGGACAAAGGACGCATCGTCGAGAAGGGCACGCACGAGTCGCTGCTCGAACTGCAAGGATATTACGCCCGTCTGGTGTCGCTTCAGCACGCTTGATACTTTCTTCCTCTGTTATCGATGACTTTTAAAATTCAAGCGCTGGGCGCACTGATCGCGCGCCACGCTGCTGTATTCCGCGAATCGTGGCGGATCCGCCGCACCTTTGACGCGCAGCCCCGGCCGCAACACGAGCGAGCGTTCCTGCCGACGCACCTCGAGCTTGTCGAGACGCCGGCGCATCCGCTGCCGACGTGGACGATGCGTATCATCATGATCCTCGGGGCGCTGATCGTCGTGGTCGCGTTAGTTGGCCGGCTGGACATCGTCGTAGCCGCACCCGGCAAGCTGATCCCGAAGGAACAGGTGAAAACGATCCAGCCGGCGCTGACCGGGGTCGTTCGCCGCATCCTGGTGCGTGATGGCCAGCGCGTGCACGCCGGCCAGCTGCTAATGGAACTCGATACGACTCAGGCGGCGGCGGATGCCGACAAGGCCCGCCTGACGCGGGTCGACGCGGCGCTCACCGCCGAGCGGTCGCGCTCGCTGCTGGCAGCACAGGCGCAAGCGAAGATGCCGGTGCTCGACAAGGTCGACGGCGCGAACGAGCAGCAGGCGCGCCAGGCGCAGCATTTCGCGGAAAGCGTCTACATCGAGTACCGGGACCGAATGAGCAGCGCGCAAGCGGAGCTGCTGAAGCGCGAGGCCGAGCTCTCCGCCACCCGGCAGCATATCGCCAAGCTCGTCTCCACTGCACCGCTCGCGCGACAGCAGGCGAACGATTATCAAGCGCTGGCGGCCGACAAGTACGTGGCCAAGACGGAATACCTGGACAAGGAGCAGACGGCACTGAGCCAGGAACACGAGCTCGCGGCCCAGCGTAGCCACGCGCGGCAGCTGGAGGCGGCGATCGTTCAGCAGCGCGCCGAGATCGCGGCGACTACCTCGCAGTTTCGGCGTCAACAGATGGAGCTGCTCGACAAGGCGACCCAGCAGCTGGCGCAAAGCCGAAACGACGAGACGAAGGCAGATACGAGGCAGAAACTGCTGAGCCTGATTGCGCCCGTCGACGGCACAATCCAGCAGCTGCGGATCCATACACTCGGCGGCGTGGCCACCGCGGCATCGCCCGTCATGGACGTGGTGCCGGACGATACCCTCGAGGTCGAAGCTAACATCGAGAACAAGGACGTTGGCTTCATCAAGGTCGGGCAACCTGTGATCGTCAAGGTCGAGGCGTTTCCGTACACGCGGTACGGCTACTTGAAGGGGATAGTCGAGACCGTGTCGAACGATGCGGTCCGCGATCGCCGTAGCGGGCTGACATTTCCGGTGCGGGTTCGGCTTGCGGCGAACCGCATCCGCGTGAATGATACGTGGGTCAATTTGACGCCGGGTATGGCAGTGACGGCGGAGATCAAGACCGGCAAGCGCAGCGTCGCAAGTTACTTCCTCGACCCGGTCATGAAGACCGCTCAGGAGAGCTTGCGTGAACGTTAATCGGGGATTGAAGACGTTCGTTGCAATGCTGGGTGGGTGCATAGCGATAGCGGGCTCGATGCCGGTGCAGGCGTTCGATCCGCTGCTCGCGGAGCGCTCCGTGTCGACAACACCGGCTGCGGACATGCTGTATGGAAAGACATGTGCGTTCGGCGAGCTTCCGGCGCCACTGCGCTTGCAAGATGCCGTCGAGCGGGCACTATGCAGTCATCCGAAAACCCGCCAGGCATGGGCGAGCGTGAAAATTCAGGCTGCGGCCGTCGGCCAAGGGCGAGCGGCATTTTTACCGACACTGAACGGCAACTGGCGGGGCACCCGTGACGGTGCGAAAAATCATGTCATCGGCCACCCACAGTTCGACTCCAACTATGTAGCGAACCTGCAGAACGCGAGTGTTTCGCTGAGCTGGGTGCTGTACGACTTTGGTGGAAGATCGGCTGGATTGCGCAATGCGGCGGAATTGCTGGCTGCGGCGCAGGCCAATCAGTTAGCGGAACTCCAAACAGTGTTCGCGACAGTTGCCAAGGATTTCTATGCGGCACAGGCGGCTCAGGGAGCATTGACAGCCGCGCGCGAGATCGAAAGAACCGCTGGAGCGAACGCCGGTGCGGCAACCGCGCGTGTAAATAGGGGAGTCGCGGCAATCAGCGACCGATTGCAAGCACAGACTGCCCATGCGGAGGCGGTGGTGAATCGGACGAAGGCAGAGACCGAGTGGCAAAACGCGTTAGGTACGCTCGCATCCGATATGAATCTCGACCCCACGACATCCATCAACTTGCCGGATGTCGGCGACGGCGTTACGCCCGATAAGGTGTTTGCGGAATCCGTCGACGCGCTGATCGAGGCGGCACTGCGTGACTCGCCAGGTATGAAGGCAGCAGAGGCGAAAGTGAAAGCGGCGCGGGCAAAGGCGGCGCAGGTCCGCGCGGAGGGGTTGCCGCGCTTGAGCTTGGTTGCCCAGTACGGCTTCAACAATCAACCAACGAGCCTTCAGCTAGGATTCCCGGCCTTCCCGGCAACGCATCGAGAATGGTACTTCGGGCTGCAGCTAACCATTCCCATCTTCGAAGGGTTTTCTCGTTCGTATCAGGTGAGGCAGGCCAACGCGCAAACGGAGCTGCAGCTTCATTCGCTCGACGAAGTCCGTCAGCAGGTGAGCCTCGACGTTTGGAGCAGCTATCACTCGATTAAGGGAGCGACAGAGAACCTGGATCATAGCGCGACGCTGCTCGTATTGTCGCAACGCTCGTATGAGGCGGCGCTGCGACGCTACCAAATCGGCGTTGGAAGCATCCTCGAGCTCCTCAGTTCGCAATCTGCGCTCGCTGGCGCAAAACGGCAACGGATTCAAGCGCTCACCGATTGGCGATCGGCACGACTCCAACTTGCTGCCTCGCTCGGCAAGCTTGGGATGTGGTCACTGGAAAGCGAAAGGCCAGTGGGTAATGGCGATCTCGCGAAATAACTCGATGAATTCGATTCACGGACGCATACACCCCGGCGTCGGCTCGCAGGTTGCGCGGCCGGCGAAATGACCACCATCGACGTATCGCACGAAGCTCAGCAATGACGCAGTTAGTTGCCGAAGAACGGATCGCGAGCTGGGCGGTATGAGCAGTTCGGATCGGAAATTCTAGGGCCGCCGTACTGGCTTCGCGTGTCGGAGACCCCCGGCCACCGAGGAATCGCCAGGGCTTTGCTGCGGGGAAGCGGTTGCCTGCGGGGGGTGATCGCTCTCTTGCTGATCGCCCCAGATGGCCTGTGCGCCCGCTGAACTGGCGACTACGAGACACACACATGAAAAAACGTCGGATCCAGTCCTAGAAAACGGGCTTTATTGCCCAAGAAGGACATTTCAAGGCTAGTATCGAGTGGTTCTCGTGTGCCGCTACCGCCTGAAATCCCTCAACGGTTTGCGGCACACCTTCGCCTGAAATGATGACGATTTCAACTATGCGCCGTCGCTTCGGAAGTGCCGACACCGAAGCCCTCCGTCCACCGTTTGACAACTGTCGCGGTGACGGCGATGATCGCGGTATGGAAGCTAGAATTTCGGCGCTCGAAGCCGCCAATAACGACACGCGCGACAGACTCGCGCGTATCGAG
>DATJIP010000079.1:0-8139 GCA_035493235.1 Steroidobacteraceae bacterium | reverse complement strand
GCCGCTGCGATCGATGTCCGCAGACGTCGTGGTCTGCACCGGCGCGGTCGCTTCGACCGGGCTCTGCCGGATGCGCGAGCCGGTGACGATCACCTCTTCCGGCTGCTGCTCAGCGGCGAATGCGGGCTGTATACATGTGGCGGGGATCAAACACGCCGAGGCGAACAGGGCGTAGCGATTCTTACCGGCCAGGGCACGAAACGTTCTTATATCCATGACGACCTCCCGAGAGAGGGCGCAGACGCTAGCACTCGATATTGTAAATAAGCAAGCGTGAGACCCCGCTGCCGAAGGTCATTGCGGGGCTTTGATGTACGGACGCAACGCGAAATCCACTGCTTTGCGCAATCCTACGCTGCGCATTCCAGCGCATATTCGGACTGGAACCTCGAACGTCCGCCGCGCGTCATGTCTTCGGAAGCGGCGAAGTGTCGTTGCAAGACGAGAACCGAGCTCTTCCAAACGCCGTAAGCCTTATCTCTTCACGAGTCCGGCCTATGGCACGAAGCCACGCCTTCTGCGACGGGGCTTCGCTTTTTTGGCCGCTACAAAATCGACTGCAGCAGATTTCCGTACGCGCGCGGCTCGGTCACCGCGACGAACAGCAACCCCGTAATCGCACCGCCGAGATGCGCATCGTGATTGATGCGCCCCTGCGGATTCTTCGATGCGTAGTACGTGTATGCGAGGTACAGCACCGCGAACAGCGGCGCGGGGATGGGGATGGGAATCGGCAGGATGATCAGCGATTGCTCCGGGAAATAGACGATCGCCGCGAACAGCACGGCTGAAATCGCGCCAGATGCGCCCAGGCACGCGTATTCCGGATTACGGCGCTGCTTGTAGTACGTCCCGGCGTGACTGATCAGCAAGCCCGCGAAGTACAACACGATGAACGGCATCGTCCCCATGTAGCGCTCCAGCGGGAACGCGAAGAAGTAGAACGTCATCATGTTGAAGATCAGGTGCATGAGGTCCGCATGCACGAAGCCGCTCATGATGACGGTGTCGTATTCCTTCCGACGCAGGAACCAGTACGGGCGGAAGAGACTGCGATCGATGAGCTTCGGCGAGCCGAACAGACCGATGAGGCTGATCGCGATGGTGGCGACGAACAGGACGAGCGCGGCCGAGACTTGCGAACCCACGATGCCCCCGAAACCCGACCCGATGACCGGGCCGGGGGCATTGTGCCGCAATTGTTCGTCAGAGGTTTGGCCCGCTGCAGGCTTGACCGTCGCAGTCGATCGCGTGGACGCGGCCCTGCAGGTCGGCTGCGTAGACGACGCCGTTGCTCATGGTCGGCGCCGCCGCGAAGCCCCACTCCGCTTTCTTCTCCACCGTTTCCTGGCTCGGCGGATCGAGATACATCCAGCGGATCGCACCGGTGGCGCGATCGATCGCAACGACCGATCCCGCGCGCGTGCCGGGATACTTGCCTGCTCCGACAGTTGCCGCGACAACCAGCTGCTTGCTGACCGCAGTGCGCGGCCACGCCCAGCCCGGCACCGCAGCCTTCCATCGCAACTTGCCGTCCCGTGCATCGATTGCGAATACGCCGACGCCGTCGGAAGAGCCCGTGTAGACGACGCCGTCGCGCACGACCGGCGGCGATTCGATCCATGAGAACCAGTAATAGTGCTTCCACAGCTCTTTGCCGCTCGCTGCATCCAATGCGATCAAATCGTAGGTGCGGCTGCCGACGAACACGCGATCCGCATCGACGCTGAGATCGCCGGCGACCGGCAATTTCGCGTCGTAGCTCCAGCGCTGTTTGCCATCGCTCGCGCCCACTGCCTGCACGATGCCTTTGTAGTCGGCGAACAGAACCATGTCGCGATAGAGCGCGGGCGTGGCCGTCATGAGGTCCTGGGTCTGCACGTGCCACTGCTCCTTGCCCGTGGCTAGATCCAGCGCATACAGCGTCTTGTCACGACTGCCGAGGTAGACGCGCTTGCTGTCGGCAACGATGCTCGAGCCATAACGATCCCAACGACTGCCTTCCTTGTACGGCGGAATGCGCTCCGGGCTACCGCTGTCGATCTTCGCGCGCCAGCGTTCTGCGCCGCTGCTCTTGTCGAGCCGGTAGAGAAAGCCGCTGTCCGATGCGAGATACACGGAATCGCCGATCACGGCCGGACGTGCCTTGACCGGCTTGCCGGTCGCGAACTCCCAGCGCTTCGTACCCTTCGCGTCGAGCGCGTACAACGTGCCGGCATCGTTGGCGACGTAGATCATGCCGCTCGCGGCGTCGTGCTCGATGCCAGCCCAGACGGCGGCGCCGGTATCGAACGTCCAGCGCACGTGCGGCCGCGGAAAATCCCAGGTCGGCGGCGCCGGCTTCGCCAGCGGCTCGATGCGACGGAACTCGACCGGGATCTTGTAGACCGGCACCGCCTCCTCGGCCAGGACGCCGCTCAACGTGCCCGCCTGCGGATCGAAGCGCAGCGGGAACGGGTACGGCTTCATGTCGAGCGTCATGCCGTCGATCGCGACGGTGCCGATCGGCACTTCGTAGCCGCCGATGCCGAGCAGCGAAATACGCACCGCCTGCTTGCCGTCGTCTTCGAGGAAGTGCAGCACGACGCGCGAGCTGTCGCCGCCATATTGGGGCTCGGCGGACCACCAGCCGACGACGTCGGCGAACTGGAAAGTTTCGGCGCGCACTGCGCTGGCGGTTGCCGCGACAACGAGGGCGAAGCCGCAAAGAATCGAGCGGGGCAGCGTGCGACGCATGGGCGTCTTCTCCGGCAAATTCGTTGGCCGGCAGTCAACGCCTGCCGCGACGACCGGTCAAAGATTCGCGATGAACGAACCTGCTTTCGCGCCAGATGACTTCCCCGACAGCAGCGTGCACACTTTCGCCCGTGAGCACTTCTCTCGCCCCCACCGAGCGCGACGAGCGCATCGGCATGCTGGACGCCACTCGCGGCATCGCCGTGCTCGGCATCCTGCTGATGAACATCACTGGTTTCGGTCTGCCGCAGTCGTACGACGATCCGACCAACTGGGGCGGCTACCAGGGCATCAACCTGACGACGTGGCGCATCGCCGCGCTGTTCTTCGAAGGCACGATGCGCGGTCTGTTCACGCTGCTCTTCGGCGCGGGCGCGCTGCTGTTCCTGCAGCGTCACGCCGCGCGCCATACCGGCCTGTTGCCTGCGGATCTGTATTTCCGGCGCACGATGTGGCTGATCTTCTTCGGCCTGGTGAATGCGTACGCGCTGCTGTGGTCGGGCGACATCCTGTACTACTACGGCGTCACCGGTTTGTTGCTGTTCGTGTTCCGCAACGTCGCGCCACGCAAGCTGGTCGTGGCCTCGGCGGTCATCATGATTCTGCAGACCGGTGTGACGATCGGCGAGTGGCGCGGCTATCACGAGACCGTCGTCGCTGCGGAGCAAGCACAGGAAGCGCGCAGCGCCGGCAAGGTCCTGTCGGAAGCTGAGAACCAGGCGATCGATACGCTCGCGCGCACCAACGAAGAGTTCAAGCCTGCGCGCGACGAGCTGGAGAAAGTCGTCGCCCGGATGCGCGCGAGCTATCTCAGCGCATTCGGTGTCGTCGCCGCCGAGAGCTGGCACTTCGAAAGCGTGTTCTTCCTGCAGCACGGCTTGATGGAGTCACTGGGCATGATGCTGCTCGGCATGGCGCTGTTGAAGTACGGCGTGCTGACCGGCGCAGCGTCGCGGCGCGTTTACGCCACGATGGCGCTCGTCGGCTACGCGATCGGGCTCGCGGTAAATATGTTCGAGACCACGAACTTGATTCGTGACGACTTCAGCGTCGAGGCGCTGGTCACGTCATACCTCACATACGACCTTGGCAGGATTCCGATGACGCTCGGTCACGTCGGACTCATCGGACTGCTGTTCCAGACATCGGCGTTGTCGCCGGCGATGCGTACGCTCAGCGCTGTCGGCCAGATGGCGCTGACCAATTACCTGACGCAGAGCTTGATCTGCATGTTCGTGTTCACCGGTGCCGGACTCGCGCTGTACGGACACCTGCAGCGCCACGAGCTCTACTACGTGGTCGCTGCGATCTGGGTCGTGCAGATCATCTGGAGCCCGCTGTGGCTGCGCCGCTTCCGCTTCGGCCCGTGCGAATGGGTGTGGCGATCGTTGACGTACTGGCAGCGGCAGCCGATGCGCAACGAAGCAGCATTCACGTCTGCGCCGCAAATATCTTCCTGACCGTCTCCATCGTGTCGGCCTCGGCGACCCGCTTGTCGTCGCGATAGCGCTTCACGCGCGCCAGTCGCAACGCAAGTCCGCCCGGATAGCGCGCGCTCGCCTGCAGATCGCTGAACGCGATTTCGACCACGAGCTCGGGTCGCACGTACACCGTAAAGCCATCGTTGCTGATCTCGCGTGCCTGCAGCTCCTTCGTCTGCCATTCGAGCAGCGCGTCGGTCAGTCCCTTGAAGGTCTTGCCGAGCATTACGTACTCGCCGGTAGCGGGATCGAGCGCACCGAGGTGCAGATTGGACAGCTTGCCGGTGCGCCGTCCGTGGCCCCATTCCGCTGCGAGCACGACGAGATCGAGCGTGTGTGCCCGCTTGATCTTCAGCCAGCTCGCGCCGCGATTGCCGGCCTCGTAAGGCGCATCGAGCGATTTCGCCATCAATCCTTCGTGACCGGCCGCGAGCGCCGCGTCGTAGAACTTCTGCGCCGCTGCCGCGGAGCTCGTGATGAGTCGCGGAATGATCAACTCCGAAGGCACGGCGCGCTCCAGTGCAGCGAAGCGCTCGCGCGCCGCTCGACCGGTGAGCGTCTCGCCCTCGAAATGCAGACAGTCGAAGAAGAACGCCTGCATGGGCAGCTCGCCGCGTAGCTTTTCCACGTCGAGCTTGCGGCCGAAACGACGCATCGTGACTTGAAACGGTTGCGGCCGACCCGCCGTCGTAAACGAGATCGCTTCGCCGTCGAGAATCATTGCGCGCGCCGGCAGGCGCTGCGCGGTTTCGACGATTTCGGGAACTGCCGCGGTCACTTCGTTCGAGCTGCGCGTGTAGATGCGCACGGAGTCGCCGACTTTGTGCAACTGGATGCGCGCACCATCCATCTTCCATTCGAACGCAACTTCGCCGCTGAGCTGCTCGAGGGCTGCGCCGACATCCGCAGCGGACTGTGCCAGCATTGGCGCGATCGGCGACAGCGGCTGCAGCTGAAATTGCGCCAACGCGTCGACGCCTTGCGTCAGCGCCGCGTGCGCGACCGCGCCGAGATTCTTCGCGTACATCGCCGCGCGACGAATTTGCTCGGCCGGTATGGCAGCGGCCGCTGCAATGGCATCGACCATGACGCCTTCGAGCGCCCCTTGCCGCAACTCGCCCACCAGCAGCCGGATCAGGAAATCGACTTCAGCCGAGGTGCCCCGCGCGAACAACGTCTGCAACGCCTCGGCACGCTTGGTCGCCGAGCCCGAGCCGCTTAGCCCGGCCACCTCTCCCAGGCTGCGATCGACGTCGACGATCGTCAGCGTCGCCGTCGCCGCGACTCCGCCCCGCTCGCTGGCCTTGCGCAACGTCGCGTAACCGATACCAAATCGTCCCTGCGGCAGTTCACCCGACAGATAGTGCACGGCCGTGTCGATCTCGTTAGGCTCGACTGCGCGCAGACCAGCTGACAGCTCGCGCACCTTCGCGAGCCGCGCGGTCGTTGCGCCGACCCGTCGGGAAACGGCGACCAGATTGGCAAACAGACTCATGCAGAGATTGTAGGCCCGCCCGGATGACGAAAGTTCTCAAGCGTTTTGCGCCGCTGGTATGGCTGTCGATCGCCGGCCTCGCCGCGTGGGTGCTAGTCGAGCGCATCGAGCAGATCGACCTCGATCAGGTACTGTTGGACCTGCGCGCGGTGCCTGTGCCGATCATGCTGGTGGCGTTGTTGTGCTCGGCTGGCGTGTACACAACCGTCGGCCTGTACGAGGGAATCGCCGTTCGCATCGCCAGTGGCCGCAACTTGCGCCGCCAGGCATTTCGCACGGCCGTGATCGCCAATCCGCTCGGCCGCGCCATCGGCGTCGCGATGGCGAGCGGCGGCGCGCTGCGCTATCGCATGTATGCGCCCGAAGGGCTGTCGATCCGCGAAGTCGGCGCGGTGATTCTGCTGGTCGCCATGCCGTACGTCTTCGGCGTCGGCTGGCTGATCGATCTGTCGTTGTTGTTGCATCTGCAGGATGCGGCCCGCGCATTCAAACTGCCGGTCGCAATCGTCGCAGTCTTCGGTGTGTTCGGCCTCGCCAAAGACGTCGGCTGGCTCGCGTTCGTCGCTTCGCGCAAGGAGCCGATCACCATCCGCGGTCAATCGATCCGCCTGCCTTCGCTGCGCGATGCGCTGGTGCAGATCGCGTTCGGCCTGGTGCAGATCTCGCTGATGACGACGATCCTGTACTTGTTCATGCCGCCGGAGCTGAACATGACGTGGCCCGCGTTCGTCGCGATCTACTGCATTTCGTTCGTAGCAGGTCAGGTGAGCAATGTGCCGGCGGGGCTGGGCGTGCTGGAGGCGGCATTGTTCCTGCTGTTGCCGCACGTGCCGCCGGGGAAGCTCGTCAGCGCGGTACTCGCGTACCGCGCTGTATATGAGTTGATACCGTTAGGCGTCGCGCTCTCGCTGCTGTTGATCTACGAGACGACCAACAAAGCAGGAATCATCCGCAAGCGGTTCAGAACCTCAGGCTCGTCTCCGTAGCCCACTGCTTGCCATTGCCGGCTTCCGCGATCGGAATGCACGCCTGGAATTTGCCGGGCACCGCTTCGTACTGCAACACCTGCGTCGCCCCGGCTTGCGATGTGAAGAAGCCGAGCAGCGTCAGCTCTTTCATCATCAACACGAACGGACGCTTGCGCTCGCCCGCCGGGACGTCGCTGTCCGCTTGCTTTTTCTCGGCAGCAGCCGCGGCATCGTGAACCTGCTGCAGGTACGCCACGCGCTGCTCCTGCGACAACTCGAGAAATGGCTTGCCCTGCGCGCGCTGCGCTTCGGCATCGAAATCCTTCAAGCCGCTGATGAAGCGCGCCTGATCGTCGGCCGGGTATGCGTCCTTGAGGATCACGTCTATGAACGCAGGCACGCCAACTTCGCGCGCACCGGCCGTGGTCGTGCGCGGCAGGATCAGCTCCGCGACCTCCTCGACCATTGCGCCTTCCTCTTTGCTGAGGAACAGCGGCTGCCAGGCGTCGCCGCTCGGCTTGGGCGAGCAGCCGTTGAGAATGCCCAGCACCGCCGGCGCGGAAATCGCGCCGCCCATCAACATCGCCACACGCTGCAGGAGCTCGCGGCGATTCATCAGGTTGGTGTCGCTCATACGTTCCCCCGCTTCAGCTCGCCGACTGCATGATCGACCGCGCGTGCAGTGAATGCCATGTATGTGAGCGAGGGGTTCTGACACGCGCTCGAAGCCATGAACGAGCCGTCGGTGACGTACACGTTGGTGCACGCATGCACCTGGTTCCACTTGTTGAGTACCGAGGTCTTCGGGTCCTTGCCCATACGTGCGGTGCCCATCTCGTGAATGCCGAGACCGATGCCGATCTCGCGGTCGTACGTCTTCACGTCTTTGAAGCCGGCCGCTGCTAGCATTTCGGCCGCGTCGTTCTTCATGTCCTTGCGCATCTTGAACTCGTTGTCGCGCAGCACTGCATCGAACGACAGCAGCGGCAGGCCCCACTTGTCCTTGCGCGTCTTGTCGAGCGTCACGCGATTGGCGTGATTCGGCAGGATCTCGCCGAAGGCGCCCATGCGGATGTACCACGGACCGGGCGTCGCGGCCTTGTCCTTCAACTCCGCGCCGAGGGTGGTGTCGAGCATCAAGCGCGTCCAGCCGAGTCGACCGGCGCCGCCCTGATAGCCGAAGCCGCGGATGTAGTCGCGCTTCTCGCCGCCGAGATTGCGATAGCGCGGGATGTAGAAACCGTTGGGCCGGCGGCCGGTGTAGTACTGGTCGGTGTAGCCCTCGACCAGCGCTCCCGCGCCGACGTCGAGATGGTGATCCATGATGTTGCAGCCGAGCTCGCCGCTGTCGTTGCCGAAGCCGTTGGGAAAGCGCTTCGACACCGAGTTCAACATGATGTGCGTCGAGGCGAACGTGGACGCGCACAGGAAGATCACTTTGGCGTTGAACTCGAGATGC
>DATJIP010000078.1:0-2044 GCA_035493235.1 Steroidobacteraceae bacterium | reverse complement strand
TCGCACGATCTGCGTACGCCCATCACCCGGCTGCGGCTGCGAGTGGAGTCGATCGAAGATGAAGCCTTGCGCACGCGCTGTGTCGAAGATCTCGATGAGATGACGCGCATGGTGCGCGGCGCATTGAGCGTATTCCGCGGGCTCAACGATGAAGAACCGACCGTTCCGGTCGACGTCGGCGCGCTGCTGCAAGAGTTGCAGCGCCGGTACCGCGAGGTGAACGCAGACGTCGCGATCGAAGGCCAGGCCGCCTCTGCAATTCCTGGCAAGCCGCTCGCACTCAAGCGCTGTCTCGGCAACCTGGTGGACAACGCGCTCCAGTACGGCGAGCACGCGACGATCGCCGTGACCGACAGCGAGGAGGAGCTCACGATCCGCGTCCTCGACGATGGACCCGGGATTCCGGCAGCCGAGCTCGAGCGCGTGTTCGAGCCCTTCTACCGGCTGGAAAGCTCGCGCAATCGCGCAACGGGTGGTACTGGGCTTGGCCTGAGCATTGCTCGCGACGTCGCGCAAGCGCACGGCGGCTCGCTGACGCTCGCAAATCGCGAGGGCGGTGGCCTCGAAGCCAGGCTGGTATTGCCGCGGTTACAGTCAGTAACGATTGCTTACGGTAAGGCAGACGAGCGCGCCGTAGATTGATGCTCAGCGTCCCCCTGGACGCATCTTTCAGCCAATCACGGAGACTGCAATGAAATCACGCGTAGCACTGATTGCGGCAGCGATGCTCGCCAGCGCCGTCGCGCTCGCCGGCCCGCACCAAGGTCCGTCGGGTCCCGACATGGACCGCATGGCCGTGCTGCTCGACCTGAACGATTCGCAGAAGGCGGAAGTCCAGAAGATCATGAACGAGCAGCACCAGAAACTCGAAGCCAAGCACCAGGAGCTGCAGGCCTCGGGCACGAAACCGACGCGCGAAGAACGCGAGAAGTTTCACGAGGAAATGAAGCAGGAGATGACCACGAAGCTGCAGGGCGTGCTGACTGCCGAGCAGATCAAGAAATTCGACGCGCTGATGGATCACCCGCACGGACCGCCGCATGGGCAAGGCTGGGAGCACGGCAGCCAGCGCGGCGACCAGCCGCAGCAGTAAACGGCTCTAGCGTTCGCCAAATCTCGCGGCCGCGCGGGCCTTGGCTCGCGCGGCCTCGACTTCGCGGTCACGCGGCGGCGCCGTCGTGACCAGCGAGTAGATCAGCGTGCGTGCCACTGCTGCGACGTCCGCCGTGGCCTTCTCGAACGCGGCTCGATTGGCCGCCGACGGCGCATTGAAGCCGCTCAGCTTGCGGACGAACTGCAACGAGGCGGCGCGGATTTCCTCTTCCGTCGCCGGCGGCGCGAAGTTGAAGAGCGTTTTGATGTTTCTGCACATGGTCGGCCCAGCCTATCAGGTCGCCGCCATGGCTTCGACCTCGAGCTTCCAGCGCGGATCCAGGAGCTGACAGCAAATCACGGTCAAAGAGGGCGCGTGCGTGCCCAGGTGCTTGGCGCGCATGCGCACGTTCGCCTCGTCGTACTGCGGATCGGCGAGATAGAACCGCAACGACACGAGGTTTTCGACCGTCATGCCGGCGGAACGCAGCAGCGTCTTGATGTGGCCCCAGATGATCTCCGCCTGTTCCTCGAACGATTCCGGCATCGTACGGCCGTCCTGCAGATAACCGTTGAGCCCGCTGATGATGAGCAGGCGCGAGTCACCACGGACTTCCGTCGCATGCGTGTAGCAGCGATAACGCGGAAACAGCTCCGGCGGGTTGTGCTGGACGATCGGCATGTGCGAATTCCTCAATGAGAAGCTTTGAACCAGTCCGCTATCGAGCTGCGCAGTTCATCGACGTGGGGAGAGTCGGCCCAGCCGTGCGACAGGCCATCGACTAGCGCCAGCCGCAGTCGCGGCTCGTCGCGGGGACTCTTATACAAGGGCGCCAGCGCGTCTCGTAGCGCCACTGCGTTGCTCGACGCCAGCATTGCATCGTCATTGCCTTGCAGGATCAGCAGGGCAGGGTGATCGCGCGCTATGTCTACCGCGCGCTGGACGGCATAG
>DATJIP010000077.1:0-52756 GCA_035493235.1 Steroidobacteraceae bacterium | reverse complement strand
GCGTACGCGACGGTCGCGTCACTGCGGCAAACGATTCGTCGCATCGTACTGATCGGGCCCAGTCATCGCGTTTACTTGCGCGGCATGGCGGTGCCAGCCGCCACCTCGTTTGCGACTCCGCTCGGCAACATCGAGATCGATCAGACACTGAAGGCGTCGCTCCTGCAGAGCGGCGCCGTGATCGAGTCCGACACTCCGCATGCGCAGGAACACAGCCTCGAAGTTCAGCTGCCGTTCCTGCAGCTGCTGTTCGACGATTTCACGTTGCTGCCGCTCGTTCTCGGCTCGGTGGCACCGGAGCACGTCGCTGCTGCGCTTGCGAATGTCTGGGGCGACTCAACGACGCTCGTGCTCGTGAGCTCGGATCTCAGTCACTATCACGCTTACACACAGGCGCAGCAGATCGATGCTGCGACGAGCGCCGCCATACTGCGTCGTGACACGATGCTCGCGGGCGAACAAGCATGCGGCGCTGTCGGCATCAACGGGCTGCTGTATCTCGCAGGCCAGCGCCAACTTCCGATCGCGGAGATCGCGCGCTGCAATTCCGGTGATACGGCGGGTGACCGATCAAGAGTCGTAGGCTACGGAGCGTTCGCGGTTCATGAACCTGGACACGCCTGAGCGCCGCGAACTGCTCGCGCTCGCGCGAGCCTCGATCGACTCGGCGCTGTCGCCCGGCCGAGCCAACAACAATCTGATTCCGTTTACTGCGGCCTTGCTGCCGCCTGCATTGACAGTCCGACGCTCGTCGTTCGTCACCTTGCATCGAAACGAAGAGCTGCGCGGGTGCTGCGGAACGCTCGATGCACCGCGGCCGCTTGCTGAGGACGTGTGGCGCAACGCCTGGGCCGCGGCGTTTAGTGACTATCGGTTCCCGCCGCTGACAGCAGCGGAATGGCCGCAAGTGAGTCTGCATCTCTCACTGCTTACTGTGCCCGAGCCGCTCGATGTCCAGACCGAAGATCAACTGCTCGCGCTGCTGCGGCCGTCGATCGATGGGCTGATCCTGGAATCGGATACCGGACGCGCGACATTTCTTCCGGCGGTGTGGGAGCAGCTACCGGACCCGGTGCAGTTCGTGCGGCACCTCAAGATCAAAGCGGGCTGGCCGGCGACGTATTGGTCTAATCGCGTTCGGTGCTCTCGATACACCACGGAAAGCTTCGGCGAGGAAATTCGATGTTGAGTCCGCTCGGCGTCAAGTCAGCACAACTGGTGGTCGGCCAGGTCTATTTCATCGTCACCTACATCGATACGCAGCTATCGATCCCGATCGTTCGCTCCGTCGCCTACATTGGTCAGGGCTTGGACGGCGAGCGTGATCATTCATTGTATTTCCAGGATGCAGCTTCTTTCGTTGAGCTGGGTGCCTACCCCAACGTTCGCAAAGCGAAGGCCGCGAAGGAAGAGAAGGCGGAAATCATCGTAACCGCAACAGAGCCCCCGCCAAACCTGTTCGCCTTCGAGGGTTTGATTGACGAACTCTCCCGAGCGGCCAAGCGAGCCGAGAGTCGGGCTGAAGCCCGACCTACAGGGCGCTAACAAGCGCGAGCAGTGCGCGAATGGGGACATCGAGCCAGGCAGGGCGGCGATCGAGTTCGCGGCGCAGTTCGTGGAGAGCGCATTGGATCTGGAATAGCGTGATGAGAGACGTGAACGTCGCGTCATCGGTGGGCACGCAATTCGACTCGGCGGTTGCGCGGCGATAGCCCTTCAGGAAGAACTCTGTGGTCTGGCGTAACCAATCGTCCAATGCGGGCACTAACGGCTCGCGCAGATCGGGACGACCCATGCCGACGCGTTCCAGCGCACTCGCGCGCGCGTAGTCGAAGGACCGCAGCACAGTCGCGACGTCGCGTAGCGGCGAATCCTTGCTACGTCGCTCTTCGAGCGGCAGCGAGGCGTCGCCTTCGAATCCCGTGATCAGGAAATCGTCCGCGACCAGCAGCACTTTGCCGAGATGCAGGTTGCCGTGATGGCGCAGCTTCGAGCCGGCAATCGGTCCGCTGCACAGCTCGCGAAGGCGCGCGAGCAGCAGCTCGGCGTTCACCAGCAGATTCTGCACTGACAGCGCCGACCGCTCGTCTAGCGACGACCTGCGTTCGCGCACGCTGCGCAACAGGCTGTCCGCTTCGAAATGAATCGCACTGTACCAGCGCGACTGATCCGCGCTCTTCAATGCTTCGGGCGCGAATGCTGGATCGCTGTGATCGGCACTCGCAAGCACGCAATGCATCTGACCGATGCGCCGTCCGAGTGTGTGCATCTGCGCGACGAACAACGCGTGGGGCGAGTCTCCCGCTGACGCGCTCTGCGCAGCGAACATCGTGGTCGCGTAGCGCTCCAGATGATTGAGCGTGTAAGTCCAGACGTCGCCCTGGTGACCGACGGCCGCAAACAACGCGGCCAGCACGGTGGTGTGCTCTGCCACGTGCGCGACGCTGCCCGCGAGTGCTGCGATCGAACGATAGCCGGCACGCGTCAGGAAACTCGTCATCTCGACGTCGGGATTCGTCCCAGCCTCGGCGCGGCGATAGGCCTTGAGGAATATCTTGTCGTCGAGAATCACGCTCGTGTTGGTCGAGTCCGCCCCGAGATGGTTGGTGGACTGACCGCGCGCCTCCGCAAGCGCCGGCACGTCGCCGGTCGAGCGGAACTGCAACTCGCCGCCGGCAAACGGCACATTCGCATTCGCCGCCGTGCAATGCGCGACGCTGAGACAGAAAGATGGATCCGCGAAAGCGTCGATGAGTACGCCGACACGCGCATGCTCACGCACTTTCGCAAGTGTCCATTCCACCGTGCGCAGCGCGCCGCTGTCCTGAGCGTCTTCCCAGGCAAGCGCGAGCGGCAGGAAGTATCGCTGACGCGTGCCGCCGATCTCGGCATCGACGAACGACAGCAAAAACGTCCGGTGCCCGTTGCGCCAGAGAGCAGCAGGCCCCAGACGCGTCGTGCTGAGCGAACCGTTGTGATGCGTGAACCAGCTGCGCGGACGCAGGAACTCCGGAAGAACCTCCTGCTCGAGCTGCTGCCGCGTGCGCCGAGCGACGCTGCTCGCGCTCGGCCCGCCGACCTGATCCGGCAGGAACGTCATGAGCTCCTGCGACAACACCAGCACCGGCAACTCGGTCGCCGGCAAGCGCTCGACGTGCCACGACGGCGGCGGCGCCGAATCGCTCAACAACATCCAGAAAAACCCATGCGCCGCGAGCGTCAGGAAATACGGCAGCTCGCCGATCGGCGGGAACGCGTTGCGCCCCATCAGCTCGACCGGCACGCGTCCCTTGTACTTCGACAAATCCAGCTCGACCGCCTGCGCCGTCTGCGACAAGTTCGCAACGCACAGCACGATCTCGCTACCGAACGTACGCACGTACGCGATGATCTTGCGATTCTGCGGCCGCACGAACTCGAGCGTGCCGCGACCGAAACACTGATGCTGACGACGCACGGCGAGAATGCGTCGCGTCCAGTTGAGCAGCGACCCCGGATCACGACTCTGCGCCTCGACATTCACCGCCTGATACCCATAGATCGGATCCATGATCACAGGCAGGTACAACCGCTGCGGATCGGCGCGCGAAAACCCGGCGTTGCGATCGATGCTCCACTGCATCGGCGTGCGCACGCCATTGCGATCGCCGATGTAGATGTTGTCGCCCATGCCGATCTCGTCGCCGTAATAAATGATCGGCGAGCCGGGCATCGACAGCAGCAGGCTGTTCATCAGCTTGATGCGATCGACGTCGTTGCCGAGCAGCGAAGCGAGGCGCCGGCGGATGCCGACGTTGACGCGCATGCGCGGCTCCTGCGCATACATCCGGTACATGTAGTCGCGCTCGCGGTCGGTGACCATTTCCAGCGTCAGCTCGTCGTGATTGCGCAGGAAGATCGCCCACTGGCAGTTCTCGGGAATATCCGGCGTCTGCCGCATGATCTCCGCGACCGGATAGCGGTCTTCGAGCGCGACCGACATGAAGATGCGCGGCATCAGCGGAAAGTGATACGCCATGTGGCACTCGTCGCCGTCGCCGAAGTACTCGCGCACGTCCTCGGGCCACTGATTCGCCTCGGCAAGGAACACGCGTCCGGTGTATTCGGCATCCATCGCCGCGCGCATGCGCTTCAGCACTTCATGCGTCTCGGGCAGGTTCTCGTTGTTCGTGCCCTCGCGCACGCACAGATACGGAATTGCGTCGAGCCGCATGCCGTCCACGCCCAGATCCATCCAGAAGCGCATGACTTCGGTCACCGCCTCGACCACGCGCGGATTGTTGTGATTGAGATCGGGCTGGTGCGAGAAGAAGCGATGCCAGTAGTACTGGCCGGCAACCGGGTCCCAGGCCCAGTTCGAAGTCTCCGTGTCCGTGAAGATGATGCGCGTGCCGGCGAGCTTCTTGTCGTCGTCGCTCCACACGTAGAAGTCGCGCTCCGGCGACCCCGGCGGCGCGCGGCGCGCCCGCTGAAACCACGGGTGCTGGTCGGAGGTGTGGTTGATGACGAGCTCGGTGATGACCTTCAGCCCGCGCCGATGCGCCTCGGCGACGAACTGGCGGAAGTCCTCCAGCGTGCCGTAATCGGGGTGCACGTTGGTGTAATCGCCGATGTCATAGCCGTCGTCGCGCAGGGGCGACGGATAAAAAGGCAGCAGCCACAGCGTGTTGACGCCCAGCTCCTGAACATAATCGAGCCGCTGCGCCAGGCCGGCAAAATCGCCGATTCCGTCACCATTTGCGTCATGAAACGCCTTGACGTGCATCTGATAGACGATGGCGTCCTTGTACCAGAGCGGGTCGTCGGTCATGGTTCGCGAGTGCGCAGCCGCTGATCTGGGCTCAACGCCTGCCCCGGGTACCAAGGTTCCGTAAGGGGCGGCCACGGCTCAACAAATCGCCGCTGCTGCCGATGACTCTAGTTCAGGACGTACGCCCTTTGCAGGACCCGAATCCACCCCCTGAGATGATGCCGAACGGGCTGCGCCTGACGCGGACCGTGCGCGTGCCCGTGAAGCTGAAGATCCTCGCGGGCCTGCTGCTGGTGCCCGTGTGCGTCGCGATCTACGGCGCGGTCGAATTCTCCGCGGACGACATCAAGGGCGGGCGCGATGAGCGGCTCGGCGTCGCCTACGTCGCACCGCTGAACGCGCTCCTGCAGGAAGTCACCAAGTCGCCGCCGCCCGCCGCGCCGCGTGGACTCGATGCGCTCGAAAGTCTCACTGCGGACCATGACGACGCGCTGCACCTCGCGCCGAAGATCGCGGAACTGCGCAAGCAACCCACGGTTGCCAACGTCCTGGCGCTGTACTCGCGGGTCAGCAATAGCTCCAAGCTCTCGAACGATCCGGATCTCGATGCGCACTACACCGTGGCACTCGTCATGGAGTCCGCGCCGAACCTGGCAGTCGCCGCGGCTCAGTTGAAAGTGGCGCGCGCGCGCGGACTGCACGAGGCAGTCGTCAAAGCAGCAAGAACGGCCACCGCAGTGAACCCGGCCTTGGCGAGCGACTTGTCGACCAAAGAACTGAACGAGGCGTACGAGCGCTTCGTCGATTTCGTCGACGCGCCGCGTTACGCGCCTGAGCAGATCGAAGCCGCAAACCGTGCGGGGCGCGAGCTCAGCCGCGCGGCATTGGATCTGGCGGCGCGCTCGGCGCATGCACTCGACGGGCTGCTCGCAACGCGCCTCCACGGTTTCGAATCGCGGCGCAATCAGCTGGTCGGCATGACACTGCTGATGCTGCTGCTCGCTATTGCCGTAGTCGGCGGCGCCAGCTGGCAGTGGATCGACAGCCAGCTGCGCGAGCCAACACCTTTGGTCGCGAACAGGAAAGCCGCGCCGGAAGTGCTGTGGCCGATGGCGACACTGCGAGCGCGTGCATTCATCCCGCATCGCAAGCGCTAGTCGCGACTCTCAAGAAATGCCCGCACCTGCCGATCACCCGGCAGTGAACGTGTTTGCGGAATCCCTGCTCAGACCTGGCCTGCGCATCATGCAGGCCGTACGGCTGCCCGTGAAATTCGGGATCGTGTGCGCTGCTCTGCTGGTGCCGCTGTGCGTCGCCATCTACGGCGTGCTCGCGTATGCACAGAGCAATATCGAATTCGCCCGCGATGAAAGACTCGGCGTTGCCTACGTCGCACCGCTGAACGAGTTGCTGCAGCAAGTGACGCAGCCGGGCGCGACCGGTAAGCCGCATGCGCTGGATGCGCTCGGCAGTCTCGCGACGAGTCAGGGCGATGCGCTCGACGTCGCTACGACGATCGACAAGCTGTCCGTCGGCGCAGACGCAGCGCAAGTCCTCGAGTTGTTCACGCAGGTCAGCGACAACTCGAAGCTGACGCTCGATCCCGATCTCGATTCCTACTACATCATGGCGATCGTGATGGACTACGCGCCGAAGCTCGCGGCAGCCGCGGCTCAGGCTGACGTCGCACGCGCCGCAGTGCTGCGTGATTCGCTCGCTGCCGCAGTCAAGCGCGCGATCGCCGCAAACCCGGCGCTGGCAACTGATCTTTCGACGGCCGAGCTGGAGCGCGCGCATGACGGCGAGGTTTCCAGAGCAGTGTTGTCGCTGTCGACGCGCGCTGTCGGCGCGCTCGATCGACTGTTGTTGAAGCGGATCGACGGATTCGAGTCGCATCGCAATCGGCTGCTCGGCCTGACCCTGTTGTCGCTGCTGCTCGCGATCTACCTCATCACGGGCTTCTACTTGTCCAACCTGCGCGGCTTCGGCGCGCTCATCCTCCGCATGCGCAAGCTGGCGCACGGCGACCTGACCGCGAATTTCGAGGCGCGCGGCCGCGATGAAGTCAGCCAGCTGATCGGCGCCTTCAATGCCAGCCGCGAACAGTTGCTCAGCCTGGTGCAGCGGATCAGCGAAGTCAGCGAGACGCTGGACGCCGACGGACGGCAGATTGCTGCAGCGAGCGAAGATCTGACTCATCGCGAGTCCTCGCGCTCGGCCGCGATTCGCGCCACGAGCGACAGCGCCAGCGACGTGAAAGAAAGCGTGCAGCGAAATCTCGACAACGCGCTGCAAGGCGAGCGGCTCGCTGCGCAAGCGCACGGCACCGCGACGCGCGGCAACGAAGTCGTGGGCGAAGTGGTCACGACCATGCAGGCCATCACGGGCTCGTCGCGCCGGATCGGCGACATCATCGGCGTGATCGACGAGATCGCCTTCCAGACGAATCTGTTGGCACTGAACGCGGCCGTCGAGGCCGCGCGCGCAGGCGAACAAGGTCGCGGCTTCGCGGTGGTGGCCAGCGAGGTGCGCAATCTCGCGCAGCGCTCGGCCACAGCAGCGAACGAAGTCAAGAAACTCGTCGGCGCGTCGCTCGACGACGTCGCGCGCGGAGCAAAGCTGGTCGAAGGCGCCGGCGCGACGATGAAGGAGATTCTGAGCGCGGTCGAGCGCGTCACCGGCATCATGAAAGAGATCGGTGCGGCGAGCCGTGCGCAGAACGACGACATCGGTCGCTTGAACCAGTCGATTCATCAGATCGACAGCGATACCCAGCAAAACTCCGAGCGCGTGGAGCAGACGGCTTCCGTCGCCCGCTCGCTGCGCGCACAGGTTCGCGCGCTGCTGGAGGTCGTCAGTGCGTTCACGCTGAGCAACGCACCGGCGACACCCGCGCCCACAGCGGCACGAACCGACGCAGCTCGCGAATCCTCGCCAGTTCGCTACGCCGCCTGATCGCAGCCTGCAGCGCAGGCGCGGCGACGGGTTGACAGTCAACGCCGGCGACTCGTACTTTCGAGCTCAACTATCTCTTTGAACTCGGAGCTGCCATGGCCGATGGCGACATGCCGCGCGCGCGCTTCCATTCGATGTGCGACGGTACTAAGGAAGACTGGGATCGCATCAGCCAGGCGATGAAGCCGTTCATCGTCGAGCTGCCCGATCGCGTACTCGCCCACCTGAAGATGCTGCAAGGAGACTGCGGCGGCTTCGCCATCGATCGGCTCGAGCATTGCCTGCAAACGGCAACGCGCGCGCATCGTGACGGCCGCGACGAAGAGTACGTTGTGTGCGCACTGCTGCACGACATGGGCGACATCCTCGGTCCGCGCAATCACGCTGACGTCGCCGCGGCGATCCTGAAGCCGTTCGTCTCCGAGCAGAACCACTGGATGGTCGAGAAGCATGCGATCTTCCAGGGCTATTACTTCTTCCAGCATCTCGGGCTCGACCGCAACATGCGCGAGGAATTCCGCGATCACCCGTGGTACGCAGCCACCGAGGAATTCTGTCGGCTGTACGACGGCCCGGCGTTCGATCCGCGCTTCGTCAGCATGCCGCTCGAGGAATTCGAGCCGATGGTGCGGCGAGTTTTCGCGACCGTGAAGAATTCGATCTACGTGCCGAAGGCCGCGCCGGCGCCCTGCTGAGTTGCCCGGCGAACCCTGCTTGTGCCGGTCGGTCGCAGAAAGTAGCCTGTGGCAGACCTGAAAGCCCATCGCCCCAACCGACCCATGCTGCGCCCGTTCTGCGCTGTCGTTGCGACTCTCCTGGCAGCCTTCACCGCTGCCGGGGCCGCCCAGCCTCCGGCCCGGCCGGAGTCGCAGCAGGAATATTGGGCCCAGGTCGACCGCAAAGACTGGAGCGCTGCCATTGCCGCCGCCGAGCAGCTCGTGGCTACGGCCCGCGAGAATGCCAAGCAGCAGCCGCTCGCACTTGCCGATGCGCTCGCGCTGCTCGGTAACGCCAACTACGGCGCCAAGAACTACGACGCGGCAGAGAAGGCGTTCGCGGAGGCGGCGCAGATCGTCGAGCTGCACGCCGGCGCGGCGAGCCCGAAGCTGCTCGATCCGTTGCGCGGCCTGGGTTACACGCTGGCAGCGGCCAATAAACACAAAGAGGCCGTGCCGCCGCTCGAACGTGCTCTGCTGATCGATCGTCGCAGCTACGGTCTGTACGACATCGGCCAGCAAAACGTGCTGCGGCAGCTGGCTGAGAGCCTGGTCAAGACTGGGCAAACAGCAGATGCCGAGCGCCACGTGAATTACTTGATGCAGCTCGGCGAGCGCGCTTACGGTCGGCGCGATCCGCGGCAGGTGCCGATCCTGTGCTACGCAGCCGCGTGGCACGCCGACGTCGGCGACTTCCTCGGGGCACGCACGATCTATCGACACGCGATCATGCTCGTCGAGCAGAAGCTGGGGCCGAACGACCCGACGGTGGTCGAGCCGCTGCGCGCGCTCGCCGGAACCTACACGCAGGAGCTCTACTATTCGACGCTTGGATTCAGGATGCAAAGCCGCGAACGCATGCCGACCGACGCGGACGGCAGCAGCAGCGAGTCGCGGGCGATCAATCCGAAGTACCTGAACAGCGAAGGCGAGAAAGCGCTGGACCGTGCGGTAAAAATTCTCGAGGTGCAGCCGCCGACGGCGCACGACACGCTGGTCGCAACGCTGATTCAGAGCGGCGACTGGTACCAGATCAAGCACGTGCCCGACAAAGCGCTGCCCTACTATCGCCGCGCCCTGGCGCTGAACGCGACGCTCGCAAGCACTGCAGCGGCAACATCCGACGCCGGCAGCACAGCCGCGGCCGAGCCCGCGCCGCTGAGTTTCCCGGTGCGCGTTTACTACCCGGCACCCTCGCATGCCGCACGCGGCGTCGCACTGCCCGCCGATCAGGTCGACGAGCGATTCGTCGAAGTGCAATTCACGGTGACCGATGACGGCGAAGTGTCGGACGCGAAGATCACCAGCTCGAATGGCACTGCACGTGAAGCTTCCGACGCGTTGACGGCAATCCGCGCCGCGCGCTTCCGTCCGAAGTTCGTCAACGGCGAGCCGGTGCAGACGACCGGCATGACGAATCGCGAAGTGTTCCGCACCCGCAAGGAAGGCGTCGAAGGCGGACGCTAAGAGTCAGGCTAAAGCCTGACCCACGAAGAAGACGCCTGTGGGTCAGGCTTTAGCCTGACTGTCTTTCTTCTCTGGCTCGTCTTTCGCCGGCTCTTCCTTCGGCGCGTCGCTCGCTTCTTCTTTCGGCTCTTCCTGCGGCGCGGACTGAGCGCCAGCAGCGGCGCTCGGCGCGGCGACGGCGGGTGTCGGAGCGGGAGTGGGAGTCGGCTGCTGGGTGCTCGTCGGCGCGGTCGTCGACGTACTCGCGGGCGCTGTTGGAATCTCAGGCACCGGCTTCACGAGCGTGTCGGCCGTGGCACCTTCCGGCAACAGACCGCGCACGATGGCCTGCTCACGGAACTCGACAGCGAGCTTCGCGCCAGCATCGCGCATCGCGAGCGCGGTTGCAGTCTGCAGCGGCGGCGCGCTCGACAGACCTTCGGCCGGCGCCGTGCCGTAACCCGTGAAGCCCCACGAGTCGGCGAGCTTGCCGTTCGGCAGATACACGTTCACGCGATACTTGATGCTCACCGCGAAGAACGGCGAGCCTGCGTCGCGCGGCGTGACGAAGGCGAATTCCTCGACGCTAGGTTCGAGAATCGCGCGTACCCCGCCTTCCGCATTCTGCCCGGCGCCAACGCTGTCGACCGCAACCACGCGCTCGAACATCGCATTCATCAGTCGCTTGATGCCGTCGGTCTGCGCCTTGCCGAGCTCGACGTGCCAGTCGGTGCTCCAGCGCTCCTCGTTGTGCACGTAGGTCGAGAATTCCTGCGGCACGAACAATGCGACCGCGATCGGAATCTTGACGACCAGCGGCGTCGGAATGTTGGTGTTCGCGACCAGCTTCACCGGGCCGCAGCCTGCCAGCGCCACCAGGGCGACTACGCCCAGCAACACCAGCGGCGCGCGTAAATGTTGGATGGTCTTCACGTTCGCCTCGGTAGCGTCGGGCTCGGTGCGCCCGGTTTCGGTAGCACGTTGTCGCCGATGGTGAAACGCGGCCGCCCGCGGTCAGGCTCCTCGAGACCCACGAAGGTGCCGCCGTTGCGCTGACACACGATACGCATCAGCGTCGCGAACCGGATGCTGGTGTATTGCGGGGCGTCCGGCCGCACGGGAAAGCCGATAGCATGGATACGCACACGTCGCTCGCCGGATTCATCCTCGCGGTTGATCAGGTCAACGGCCTTGACGACCGAATCGATCGACGGGCCGGTGAACTCATCCCCGAACACGTACACGCTAATCCTTTTATCCTTGGCGTGATAGGTGCGGATTGCCTCGACGATACCTTCGATCGGGCTCGAGTTGGAGAACGCGTTCCAGGTGCGCAGCCGCTCGACTACCGTGCGCCGCTGCTGGGGCGTGTCGGGAATCCACTTGCCCTTGTAGCCGGTGAACATGTAGACGCCTTCGTCGTTCATCACCTGGAAACCCTTCACCTTCGGATAGGCGTTGAGCGTTTCCTCGACCTTTCTCAGCATCATCGGCCAGACATAATTGAACATGCTGCCCGAGGTATCGATGCAGAAGATGATGTACTCGCTGTCGACGGGAATGCCGCCGATGGCATCGTCCTTCTTGCGGCGGAAGCCCTGGCCGAGCAGGCGCTTCATTTCGTCGGTCAGCGTCTGCTGTGCGGAAGCCAGCCGGCCCTCGAGCTGATTGGCGACGTCCGCCTCTTTCTTGGACGTATTGAATTTGCCGCGAATGTCGCTCAGGTCGCCCTGCAAGCGCGCGATGCGCAGCTTCTCGTCAGAGAGCTGAATCTGCTTCGCCTTCAGGTCACGGTTGAGAATGTCGGTCTGACCTTTGATATCGATCAGCTCGTCCTGCAACTTCAGCAGCTGCTGCTGCTGGTCTTCCGGCGACGACTCGATCTCCGGCGTGCGCATGTTGCTGAGCACGAGCAGCAGCACGACCGAGCCGAGACCGCAGGTGATGCAGTCCAGGAACGAGATACTGAAGATCTCGGTCTCGCGGCGTTTCAGACGGCGTGCCATGGTTTCGGTGCGCTCCTAGTTCACTGGTCGAAAGCGGCCGAGGCCCTTTCGACAGACGTGCTGCAAAAGGCGTGACTTTTGCAGCACTACGGCCAGTCCTTCGACGGGCTCATGAACGAGCCGCCGGTTGCGCGCGCCGCGACCCAGAACGCGCTCGGCGCGCCAGGATCGCCTTCCATCGGCATCAGGATGGCGTTGAACGGCACGGTGCGCGGATATTTCGCGAACGCGCGCTCGAACAGCTTGAGGCGATCGTCGCCGTCGATGGTCTTGCGGATCAACGGCGCGCTCGCGCCCTGCGTCGGCAGGCCGTCGGTGATCATGATCACGTTGTCGGGTCGCGGGTTGAGCGCGTTGAGTGCGGTGATCGCGTTCTCCAGGCTCGTGCCGTCCTTCGGCACGATCTTGTGCAGCGCCTGCATCGCGTCGCCCAGTGCGTTCGGATCGTTGACCTTGAGCCACTTGCCGTCGGAGCTCGGCTGCAGGGCCCAGGTCTTGGTGTTGAAGGCGTACAACTGGAATTGCGATTCCAACGGCATCTGCGCCGCGATCCAATCGACAGTCGAGAGCGTGCGCCGCCACTTGTCCGACATCAGCTTGCGGGTGTCGGACATGTTGCGCGTGCGCAGGATGTTGACGACCGTTTCGTCGAGCATGCTGGCCGAGACGTCGACCATCACGAGGATGTGCTCGCCGCCGACTTTCAGGCCCGTGAGGTATTGACGGTCACCGGTGCCGATGAAGCCGCGCACGCGCGTGCCGGTGGCGCTCGGATCGGTCGTCGCGCCTTCCAGTCGCCGCGCGCCCTCTTCGAGCGATTTCAGATCTGCTTTCAAGCGCTCGATGGCTTCGCGCCGCGACAGCGTTTGCTTGTCGGAGTCCGCGAGCTCGACTTTCAAGCGCTCGGTCTCGGTGAGCACGCGCGTGCCGAGCCCTTCGGTCTTCACGGTCTCGGATTCGGTCTGGATCAGCGAATTGCGGAGCTGCACCAGGCGCTGGTAGCCCTCCAGCACCTGCTCTTCCATCTTCGAGACCTCGGCCTGATTCGTGCGCTTCTCGGCGACCTTGCGCAAGCCGCCCTGCGCGTTGATCAACGTGTAGACGAGCACCACCGACCCGAATGCACAGGTAATGCAATCGAGGAACGACATGCTGAAGACTTCAGTCTTGCGCTTCGCCATGGTCGTTCACCAGTTGAATCAGCTCGAGCGTGACGCCGGGCGAGCCCAGGCGCAGACGATCGCCCACGGTAAGTGCCGTGCGCCCCGCCACTCGTTCTTCGTTTACGTATGAACCGTAAGTACTGTGATCCTCGATCATGACGGCGCCGTTGCGCCGGACGACCGTGCAATGCGCACGCGACACGCCGGGCGAAGAGCTCGGCAGCACGAGCGCGCGGCGCTGTGCGTCGACGGACCAGCCGATTACCAGCGGCTGGTCAGAAATTCGCCACGCACGGCCCTGAAAAAGCAGATGCGTCGGCCGCAGCGGCGCAGGCGTCGCTTCCGGCTCTGCAGTGGATTCAGCGCCCGTGGCTCGCGCGATCGGCAGGTGATAGACCAGCGCCAGAGAGTCGGGACGGCTCACAGTGGCTTCGTGCTGAAGCGTGCCGAGCGCAGCGGCGCCGCGCGGGAGCAGCCGCACCTCGCAGTCCCGGAGTGTGCCGAAGCGCTCCACGAGCCCTGGATAGGCTGCAATGCGTGGCGCGAGTCGCAGCTGGATCTGCATGCCAGCGACCCGCGCGCCCTGTACGAGGCGCAGCAGCTCGACATAATGCGGCTCGAGCGCGGCGATCACTTGCGCGCGCTCGATCTCCACTTCGAGCGGCCGATCGCCGAACTGCATGCTGACGACGGTCTGTTCCTGTTCGCGCAATTGAGCGAGCAGCCCCGGCACCTGGCCGACCAGGCGTTGCTCAGTGGTCGCGTCGTGCAGCGGATCGAAGCGCGTCTTGCTGATGAACGTCTCGGCGATGAGTTGCCGCACCGTCTGATTCAGATCGAGCACGCCGTGGCGCAGGGCGATCTCGTAACGGCTGCGCTTGAGACCCGAGCGATCGCCGCCCGAATACTCCAGCACCGTGAGAATCGCCTGATGCAGCTCCAGATCGAGGTGCAGGACACGCGCGGGCGCGGGCTCGAGACTGCACGCAGCGAGCGCTGCATCGACCAGGCCGGAGACGCGAACGCCGGTTTCGTTGATCACGCCGAGCAACAGCGGCAGCTGCTCGCGGCTGTAGCCGGCCGGCACCGCGAGCAGCACGCTCTCGCCTTCTGCCTTGTGCGGACCGAGCAGCTGTTCTGCTTGCGCGAACGCGATATCGGCAGTCGTGCGTGCAAGCCGCGAAGGCCGCGTGAGCTCTTCGGTGCTCAGGCCGCGCCAGAAATTCGTATGCGCGAGCAGCGGATTGAGACGAATGCGCTCGACCGCCGCTTCCCCCGTGCGCGTGGTGTCGTCGCCGAGGAACGCGATGCCCGGTACTTCGGTCAGCACCTCGCTGTTCTCGCCGCGCTGACGGGCGAGCAGCAGGCCGGAATCTATGAGCTCCAGTGCGAGCAAGCTATCTCACCTGCATGTGGCGGATCAGATGCTGATCGATCCAGTGATCGGTGTTGTGCACGAAACTTTCCTGCAACTGCTGCAGCTGATGCAGGAAGAACATCAGCACGATCGTCAGCGACAGCGCGACGAACGTCGAGTTGAACGCAATGCCGAGGCTCGAGGTCACGCTGATGATGTCGCCGGTCACAGCTTTGTGGGCTTGCAGCAGCGCTACGCTGATGTGTTGCACGGTGCCGATGAAGCCGATCGCCGGGATGGCCCACGCGACGTAGCGGATCATCGCGAACCCCGAGTCGAGCCGGTCGGCCTCGGTATCGCAGACGGCGCGGGACGTCTCGGCCGAATCGCGAATGCTGCGCGTCGCGGCGAAGCGATCGAGCGTG
Source organism: Steroidobacteraceae bacterium (assembly GCA_035493235.1). Taxonomy (GTDB): domain Bacteria; phylum Pseudomonadota; class Gammaproteobacteria; order Steroidobacterales; family Steroidobacteraceae; genus Steroidobacter. Next base: position 37,938 of record DATJIP010000077.1, on the reverse strand, counting down.
CGCTGCAGAGCGCGCACGACCAGCATTCCCTTCTCTTCCTGCGGCAGCTGCTCCAGTTGCCGCGCGTAATCCTTCGCGTCCTCCGGCAACACCTTGATGCCTTCGGGTACGTGGATCAGGTCACGGTCGAGGAGCTTGCGCTCGCGCCGCAACAGCAGCCACTTGTAGAGGATGATCAGCATCGCCCACACGAAGTGGATGATCTCGGCCTCCTGCGCGCCGCCGTTCACCACCAAGAGGAATGTGCGGGCCGGCACGAAGTTCGGATCGGAGTGCATGCGCGCCTGCTCCGACGCGACGATCGCGTCGCCGTTCGGCTGGATCCAGGCGACATAGGTCGCGTGCACGAGGAGGATGGTGAAGATGAGCGAGCCGAGCGTGACGACGAACTCGCTCGGGTAGGAGATGCGACGCGGAACCGGAACGGCTGCAGTAACCATGGGATGCTCGTTGCGTCAGATGTCGATCGGAAATGAGACGTCGAAGTCGGCGCGAACCTGTTCGGTCGGCGTGAAGCGCTGCGGCGACGGACCTTTGGCGACCGGCGCCGTCTGCGTGTCGTCCTTCGCATCCGGATCGCCCTTCGCCGGTGCCTTGGGGTCGGCCTCGTACGCGGCTTTGAGCGCCGCCTCGGCCTGCTCGGCGATGGTCTTCTTGTCGCCGTCCTTGCTCGCGTCCTTGGCGTCGGCCTTGGCAGCGTCAGTCTTGGCTGCCGCGCCGGTCTTTGCGGCGTCAGTCTTTGCGGCGTCGGCCTTCGCAGCATCTGTCCTGGTCGCGTCAGTCTTCGCCGCGTCAGTCTTCGTCGCGTCAGTGTTGGTGCCGCTCTGAGTCGTGTCCGCCGCAGTCGCGGGCTTCGGGGTCGACGGTGACTCGGCAGCGAGCAACCAGGAGCCTGCCACCGAGAAGACGGCGAGCAGAACCAGCATGCGCATCGGGGGATTGTGCTTCATGAGTACCTCCGCTCAGTCGGCGTACCGCGCAATGCGGAAGCCAACGTCGTTGCGTGCGCCTTCGCCGAAGTCGCGCGCGGAGAGCCGCAGATCGGTCACGCCGGAATGTTTCCAGCTCGCGCCGCGGATGACGTGCTGTTTGCCGTCCGTCGGGCCAAGCGGATCGACCAGCGTCTGGCCGATGTCCGCAGTCACAATATAGTAGTCGGTCACCCACTCGGCGACATTGCCGCCGAGATCCTGCAGGCCCAGGTTGTTCGCCGGAAACTTGCCGACGGGCGCGGTCGCGGCGAAGCCGTCGTCGTAGTCCGGAATGACATCCTGGACGATCAATCGTGCGGTTTCGTCCGCATAATTTCCGGAGCGCGGCGTCACCGGCAGCGAGTCGCCCCACGGATAGCGCCGCAGCTTGCCGCCGCCTTCGTAGCGCGCCACCCATTCCCATTCGGCGTCCGTCGGCAGCCGGTAGCCCTTTGTCATGGGATTCACCGCAACCAGCGTCTCGCCCTTCTTTTCGTAAGCGGGCGGCAGGCCCTCCTGCTCCGACAGCCAGTTGCAGTACAGCGCCGCCTCCATCCAGGTGATGGCGACGACCGGCTGGTTGTCGAGATCGAGCGTGTGATTGCCGACGATTCCGGAGCGATGCTCGGGCTTGAATTTCCGGAACTGCGCGTTGCTGACTTCCGTCACGCCCATGTAGAAGCCGCGCTTGAACTCCACGTCGCGCTGCTGCTCGTTGGCGCGACGGCCCGGCTCGCGACGCGGGCTACCCATCGTGAACTTGCCGATGGGCATCAGGCGCAGCTGCTGATCGAACTTCGTCTTGATGACTGCAGGCGTGGCCGCGATGCGCGCCGCCTCGGGCGTGAGCAATGTTGCATCGACGCGCTGCTGCACGCCCGGACGCGGCGTGACGCTGGCCTTGAAGTCGACGAAGCCGGTCTTCTTGATCTCGATGTCGTGCGTAGTCGCGACGAGCTTCAGGGTCTGATTCGCAGCGCCGCTGAGTTTGCCGTCGACGAACAACTGTGCGTCGGCTGGCTGCGCGCGGACGACGACTTCGCCGAACACGCCGCTGAGCGGGACCGACAGCGTGCGCTGCTCGGCCGCATTCAACTTCACCACCCGCGTGATTGCTTCGTAACCCGGCCGCGTCAGCACGACGGTGTTGTCGATGTCCGGCCGCAGCTCGAGATCGATCGGCGTCTGACCGCGGTACACGCCACCGATCGAGACGCTCGCGCCCGGGGGATCCGAACGCACGGCCAGCCGTGCATCCGGCAAGCCGAGCTTCACCGGACCGAGCGACATTGGCTCGTTCGCTTTGACCTGGATGTCGGTCGTCCAGGGCTTGAAGCCTTCGAGGCGCAATTCGACTGGATGCGCGCCTGCCATGATCTCCGCCTTCAGCGGCGTGACGCCACGCGGCTCGCCGTTTACGAGCAGCTGCGCGCCGGCCGGGTCCGATGTCACGGTCACAACGCCCCAGCCCGGCACGAGTTGCGGCTTGAACGTCTGCGTCTTACCGAGACCTTCGATGGTCACGTCGGCGCTGAAGGGCTGATAACGCTCTGAGGCGATCGCAACACTGTGACGGCCAGGCTCGAGCTCGAACTCACCGGGTGCCTTGCCACCTTCTTTGCCATCGATCGTCACGCGCGCAGCAGCAGGGACATCGATGCGCAGGATGCCGGGCAGCTTCGCGAGCGTCAGCGTGAACGCCTGGTTCGGCAACTTCGTGACCTTGATCGACTGCTGGGTCGGCTTGTAGCCGGGCAGCTCGGCGCGAACCTGGTAATTGCCGGATTGCAGCAGCACGCGATCTCCGAGGCGCACGGCGGGCAGTCCACCAGTCACGCGCACCGTCGCCTTCGCAGGAACCGTAACCAGGCTGACCGACATGGCCGTGAAGATGAACCACATCACGATCACGACGACTGCGGCGAGCGCAGTCAGCACGACGCGCAGCGGCGTCACCGTGATGCGACGAACCGGCTTGGCGGCTTCGGAAGCGCGAAAGCGAATCGCATCGATTCGCTCGGCGTCGCCATCGCTCAATCCCTGCAGGCGCGCGCTCTCGGGAATGATCGGCGGCGCGGTGATGTTGCCGGTGCTGCCATCGTCGACTTCGACCACGAGCTGGTCGTCGTTGGCAGCGATACGCAGGCGCGCTGCGCCGAGATTCACGACGTCGCCGCTACGCAGCCAGGTCGAGCTCTGCACGCGCACGCCGTTGTGCAGGATCTCGGCGCCGTTGGCCGGCTGCACGAAGAGCTGATCCTCGTGCAAGCCGAGATAGGCCTCCGGACCCGGCGGGCGTCCAGCCATGACGATGGCACTGCCGGCGCCGCCCACTGCGATCGGAAATTCCGTCGCCGCAAACCGGCGCTCGCCCAGAGATTCGCGAACGACCAGCTCGCTCAAATGCGGTCCTCACAGCGAATCACGACCGGCTCGGGCGCTGCGCCCGGGCGGACGTTGATCTCGCGTCGTACGTCGCGATAGCCAGGCCGGGTACCGACCACCGTATAGCTGCCCGGCACGAGGTCGAGCGAGCGCTCGGCAAACGTTCCCAGCTGACCGACGCGATAAATGGTTACTTGTGTGATGTTGTCCGATTGCAGCGCGATCGAGACCGGAACGTCGGCGCGGGCGATCCAGTCTTTCAGCGACGCCGTCTGCTTCTGCAGCAGTGGACCGGGATTGGGAATGCTCGCGGCGCGAGCCAGCGTGTCACGCGCCGCCGCGCGCACCGGCTGGCTGAAGAGCCGTTCGGGTTGCGTCAGGTACAGCTCGAGCTGCTCGTTGAGCGCGGCGCGCGGCGCGGTTCTCGCAATGCCTTCCTGCGCGGCGGCCACGGTCGAGTCGAGCTCTGCCACGGCGCGATATTCCTTGAGCGCGTCGGCCCAACGCTCCTGACCTTCGGCCTCGCGTGCCACGCCGAGCGTCTCGGAGATGGTGCCGGTGCGCTGCTCCTGCTCGATCTGTTTCAACGCAGTCGGAATCTCCGGCGCATTCGGACGCACGCGGCGCGCTGCTTCGAAGGCGGAGCGCGCGCCGGTGTAGTCCGCTTTGGCGAGCGCCGCGTAGCCGCGCGCCATCGTGCTGGCGAAGGCGTCGGATGCGAACTTCGCTTCGATGCGCGCGATGCCGTCGGCGGCGCGCGGCGCTTCGGCATCGAGCGCGAGCGCCTTGCGAAACTGCTCGACGGCGCCGACCGGATTCGATTCCTTTTCCATGCGCTCCGCGCCCGCGACGAGGTTCAGCACTTCGTCGAGCGTGTTGGCGCGCTTCAGTCCGTGCTCCGCTACTTTGTTGCCGGGCTCGATCTTCGTCGCCAGATTGAAGGCGGTCTTCGCATCAGCCGAACGACCTTCCTGCAAGGCGGTGGCGCCAGCTTTGAGTTGCGCAGCGAGCACCTCGCCAGCGCGCTTCTCTAATTTCGAGAGCAGCGGATCGATCGCGTTGAAGTGCTCGAGTGCAGTGACGTACTCGCGCGCTTCGTAATCTTTGTCGCCGGCGGCGAGCTCGTCGTTCGCGCGCTTGAACTCCTCGCCGCCCCACTGCTCGGCAGCGCGGGCCGCGAGCTTCTTCAAACGTTCCTCGAGCGGTCCGCGCCGATCGTCGGCATCCTGCTTGGCGCGCGCGAGTGCGGCGAAATCGACTTCTTTCTTTGGTTCTTCCGGCGCGGCTGGCTTCGCGGGAACCGACGACGCGGCCTGCTTGTACTGCGCCGGCTGCTCCGCCTGGAAAAAGCGCGGCAGTGCGAAGAATACGAAGGCAATGGCGGCGATGCCGGCGACGACCGCTGCCGCGCCGAGTCCGCGACGAAAACCCTGCCGGCGCAGCTCGTCCGCGCTCGCGCTTTGCGTTGTCGAGCGCTGCCATGCGCCGCGCAGCGGCTCGCTCTGCCCAGGCACGCGCGTGCTCGGCGGCTCGACGCGGATCGGAGCGGGGCTCGGGTTTGGCTGATTGACCGGTTCGGACGATGTCATGGGCGGAGCAGTCAGTATGGTAGCCAGCTCACGCTCGACGCTCTGCATGTCGGCGGGTCTGTCTACCGGAGATTCGGCGAGCATCCGCAGGACGAGTTGCGCGAGCGGCGCAGGCACCGCTGCTGGCAATGCCGCGGGTGTTTGACTGAGCTTGCCATCGCCATAAAAAGGCGGGTAGCCCGAAAGTAGTTCGTAAAGCATTGCCCCGAAGCCGTAGGTGTCGTCGGCAGGGCTCGCAGCCGCTCCGGCCGCCTGCTGCGGGCTCATGCTGTACGGCGAGCCGCGCCCGGCGTTCGCAGCGGGCGTCGCTGCCGTGACCAGCGCCATGCCGAAGTCCGCGAGCCGCGGCGTGCCATCGGACGCGAGCAGCACGTTGGACGGCTTCACGTCCCGATGGACGATGCCGGCACGATGGGAATGCGCTAGTGCCGCTGCGATCGGCATCGCCGCGTGCAGCAGGATCTCGCGATAGCCTCGGCCGCGAAGTTGGGAAAGGTCGCCGCCCGACGCGTAATCCATCGCGATCCAGGTGTGCCGGCCGGAGCGATGCACACCGTCGACGCGCAGTATGTTCGGATGGTCGAGCGTCCGGACATGCTCGAACTCGCGCTGCAGGGCTGCGACTGCGGCCACGTCCTGCATCAGATCGTCGCGCAGGATCTTCAGCGCGACGAAGCAGCCGCGCTCGCGATCCTGTGCGAGCCAGACTTCGCCGCTGCCGCCTGTACCCAGACGTCGGACGAGTACGAATCTCGCAGACAGTTCCTGCCCGCTCTCCAGCATGATGCGATGTGTCGTGTCGAAAGAAATCGGTGGCGCTTTACCCGCCGCTGTTCGGTGCGGCGGGGGCAGCCGGCTGCGGAGCCGCTGCAGGCGTCTGAACCGGCAGACCGGTCTCGTTCTCGTAGAGTTCCTTCAACAGTCGCCGCCACTCGTGGTACTGCTCTTCGGCCGTGCCTTTGAGCTGCAGAGTGCGCCCTTCGACTTCGACGACCATCGGCTGGACTTCGGCCTGGAAGGATTCCCCGAGCTGCTTCAGGGATTCGGAGTGCATCTTCACTTCCGCGCCCTTGTCGAAGCCGCTCTTGATTGCATACGCGCCGCCAAAAATCGCGCCGGTGGCCGCAGCCTGCCCGGCATAAGTGTTCGCTTCGGAGCCGACCACCAGGCCGCCGACGATCGCCGCGGCGCCGAGGAGCTTGCGCGTCAGCGCCGAGCGCTTCGCTTCGTCCTCTGCTTCCAGCTCCGCGTAGCTGTAGCGGCGCCAGTTGGTGTAGGGCTCCGACATGTTCTCGGCGAACAGCGAGTAGTGCTCGTTGACCGTGTCGATCAACGCGTAGTCGCGCTCGCGGATGCGGTCCATGCGCACCAGCAGCGGATCGTCATCCGCCGGCAGGCGCACGACCTGATACGTGGCTTTCTTCTTGTCCTGCGTCAGGTAAGAGTCGAACGCGTACGGAGCGAGATCCTTCGCGAAGCGCAGCTCGGAAACGCGGCGGACGTTTTCGAGATCCGCCGCCTGCAATTGCTGCCGGTAGGCGAGCAGATCGTTGGCGAAGGTGCTGTAGAGATTCTGGAACGGATCGCGCGGCTGGCCGCTCTGATCCTTGTACGAGCGCGTATCGGCGTTCTGCTGGTATTCGCGCTTGAACCAGAGCCGGCCGGTGGCGTCGACGACGGTGACGTCGATGCGCAGCATCTGACCGGTCGACTCGATGATCTTGCCGGAGACCTGCACGTCGAGTGCGGCAGCGTCGGCCGGCACAACGCGCACCTGGCCCCACTGACCGCTGCCTTCCAGCGTATTGCGGATCTGCATCGGGAAGTAGCGCGCCTCGGCTTTGCGCACTTCCGGGAAGATGCGCTCGTGCTCCATCTTCTTCTCGTCCGTCGGCACGTTCTCGTCGAACAGCTTCACCGCGACGTCGAGCAACTGGTCCTGCGGAATTTCCTGTGAGGCCTGAATCGCATTGATGCGCGCCTGCGGCCGGGTTTCGTGAGTGACGCAGCCGGCAGTGCCCAGTGCTGTTGAAACAAGCGTCGCGGCAGCGAGAACGAGTGCGATTGAGCGATTCATTTGCTTAGACCTGAAAAACTGGTTCCCCGATATCAACCCGTGTTCTTCTTGTAGTCGCGATATTCCTGCCACAGCTTGTCGCGCAGCTCCGGATCCGTTTCCTTCTGCGCTGCTTCGCGCAGCTGGCGCGCGACGATGTCGTCGTCGCTGCCGTCCGGAATGTCGGCCGGCACGGTATTCGGACCCGAGCCGCCGCCTGCGCCACCACCGACTCCACCGCCCCCGCCCTGCTGGCCGCCGGTACCGCGACCATTGCCTTGACCTTCACCCTGGCCCTGACCTTGTCCGCTCTGGCCACCGCGACCGCCGTTGGCGCCGCCTTGGCCGCTTGCGCCGCCTTCGCCGTTCTTGCCGTTGGCACCGCCGGCGCCACCCGCCGCGCCGCCGGCTGCTTGTTCTTCAGCGCCCGCGCCGTTGCCACCGCCGCCACCGCCGCCATTCCGGTCGCCACGCTGGCCGGCGATCGTCGCCTGCTCGTCGCGCATCCGACCGTCGAAGACACCGAGGGACGCATCGAGCTCGCGATCGATCTGGGCACTGCGCTCGCGCGTGGTCATTCCACCGCCGCCGCCACCGCCCGCGCTACCACCCGAAGAGGGATATCCGCCAGCACCACCGGCAGAGCCACCGCCACCAGCATTAGGCATACCGCCCGCGGCGCCACCGCCGGCCTGGCCACCGCCGCCTTGCGATCCGCCGCCGCCTTGGGATCCGCCACCACCTTGCGATCCGCCACCACCTTGGGATCCGCCACCACCTTGGGATCCACCGCCGCCCTGCGACCCACCTTGGGCCCCGCCACCCGCACTCTGCGTTTGCGCGCCGGAGGCGCCGCCGCTCGAGCCACGGAAAATGCTTTCGTTCTGCGCGCCGCCGGCCGCACCGCCGCCGTTAGCATCAGGGGAGTTGCTCTGGTTCTGCGGGCTGCCCTCGGCACCACCGCCGCCGCTCTGGCCGCCAGTGCTCGGCATGGGAATGCCTACTGACGGCATTCCGGCGCCCGGGAGCTGCGCGCCCACGGTCACATTCGGGCCAGTCTGACCGCCGCTCTGGCCGCTCGGACCGCTCTGACCGCCCTGCGAACCGGCGCTACCGCCCTGGCTGCCACTCTGGCTACCGCTCTGACTTCCCCCGCCCGCGCTCTGCGCGCCACCGGAGCTGCTGCCGCCGCTGGACTGCGGCATGTTCGAGCCGCTCTGACCACCGGAGGATCCGCTGCGACTCTGCGAAGACGATTGCGAGCCACCGGGGCTCGGCATGGAAGAACCGGAGCGTCCGCCGCCGCCCGAGGACGAGGACGGCATGCTGGAACTGCTGCCACCGCCGCCGGAAGAGCCGGACGGCATCGATGAGGACTGGCCGCCGGAGGACGACTGCTGCTGCTGCTGGGGGCAGCCACCCATGAGAAACGCGCAGACAGCGCCGACTGCCGTCACCTGCACGGCGACCACGGGCAGAGACCTGCGCGAGCGCTGAATTTGCATCGTTTCTCCTCGTTCCCCGCCACACCAGCCGCGGCTGCCGCCGTTTCCGACTGTGCGACCCGCTAGCTGAACGCGGGCTGACCGCCCCCGCTCAACAAACATTCGATCCGCGCCACCGACCGCAGGTTCAATGCGGTCTAGGGAAGGAGATTCGACTACTGGGGTCGCGAGACCACCGTATTCTCCTCGGCGCTCGAGCCGAGCAGGAATGCCTTGAGCTGCCCGGCGAGGCGATCGCAGGCCGTGCTCTGCACCGGCGCGATCAGCGGAATGGGTGCGATGGCGCCGATCATTACCGACGTGCCCTTCACGTCGGTCGTCAGGCTGCCCGCGCTCACGCCCTGCTTCAGATCCCAGATCGTCGCCTCGTAGTCGGAAGTTTTTTCCCACCAGCCGAGGCCGAGGCAACCGGCGCCACCCGGTCCTGCTGCGCAAGCGATGCTGCCGCCGCCATCGGTCTTCTGGGTCACGCCATCGACCCAGACGATGTAACGCACGCCCATGGAATTGACCCGCTCGGTCACGCCCGGTCGCGCCAGGAACGTGCTGAAGCCCTGCGCGTTGGCGGGCGCAGTGCTCGGCTCCAGCCACGGATACAGCGCGTCGACGAAATTGTGATCGGCGTAGATCTGGAACGGACCGTTCTTCAGGCTGCTGCGCGGGTCGACTTGCTTGCCGGCACGTTGCCGGCTGGCAACGTCGGCGGAGACACTTTCGCCGACCAGCTCGCGCTCCAGGCAGTCGAGGAATTTGTCTTCGGTGCCCGTGCCTTCCAGATGAGGCTTGGCGAGCAGCACGATTGCTTCGTCATGCGTGATTTGCGTCGGCGCCTCACGCATCTCTTCGATCTTGGCAGTCATGCACCCGGCAGCGCTTGAGCACAAAACGGCAGCGACGGCCAAGCGCAGGGCGCGCTGTCCTGAGACGGATTGCATGCTGACTCTCTCCAGGAGGCTCAAGCGAAATCCCCGGTGTGAAGCTCGGCGCAGGTCGGACGATCTGCTGCGAAACGAGTATACGCCAACCGTCCCGCAGTCAATGCCGGGAAAGTGCACAACGTTCCGCACGCTCCAAATGTCAAATACGCACGAGCCGAAGTCGATTGGTCAGGCGTGCATTGTCCTAAAGGAGCGACAGTTGTGGCCCGAGCGTGGGCGGCCGGAACAGCGTCAGATCGTGCGCGAAGCGCTCGCGCTGCTTGAGGCCGAGACGCGTGCATGCAGCGGCAAAGCGCTTCGCTAGCAGTGCCGCATACTCGCCTTCGCCGCGCTGACGCACGCCGAAACGCGAATCGTTGTCCTTGCCGCCGCGCATCGCTTGCAAGCGCGACATCACGTGCTTCGCCTTCAACGGTTCGTTGTGCTCGAGCCATTCGCGGAACAGATCCTTCAACTCGTAAGGCAATCTCAGCAGCACGTACGCGGCAGACTGTGCGCCGGATGCGACGGCAGCCGCGAGGATGCGCTCGAGCTCGTGATCCGTGAGCACCGGAATGATCGGCGCAACCATCACGCCGACCGGTATGCCCGCTTCGTGCAGATTGCGAATCGCGCGCAAACGCGCAGCTGGCGAAGCAGTACGTGGCTCCAGCGTGCGCTTTAGTTCATTCGACAAGGTCGTGACGCTGACCATCGCGTACACGAGCTTGTCCGCGGCGAGCGGCGCGAGCAGATCAATGTCGCGCTCGATCATCGCGCTCTTGGTAATGATGGAGAACGGATGCCGATACTTCGCCAGCACTTCGATGATGCTGCGCGTGACGCGATACTCGCGCTCGATCGGCTGATAAGGATCCGTGTTCGCACCGATGGTGATCGGCGAGCAGCGATAGCTTGGCGCTGCCAGCTCCTGCTCGAGCAAGCGCGCGGCGTCCTGTTTGTAGAAGAGTCGAGTTTCGAAATCGAGACCGGGCGAGAGATTCAGGTAAGCGTGCGAAGGACGAGCATAGCAATAAACGCAGCCATGCTCGCAGCCACGATAAGGATTGATCGACTGATCGAAGGAAATGTCCGGTGAGTCGTTGCGCGAGATGATCGAGCGAGCGGGCTCCGGCTGCACGGTCGTCGCGAGCGGCGGCAACTCCTCGTCGAGACTACCCCAGCCGTCGTCGACCGCTTCGGAGCGCGTCGCTTCGAAGCGCCCTTCCGGATTCGAGACGGCGCCGCGCCCGGTGCGCGCACTGGGTCGAGTGGGAGACGACATGGGCTGGATGCTACTGGATATACGACCAGTTCGCCAGCTCGGAGCGTCGCGCGATCAATTCACTCGGAACTCGAGACCGGCGCAGCCGCCGCCGGCGGCTCGATGGGCGTCGCAGGCGTAGGACCCGGAGATGGCGCCGTGTTCTCAGCCTGATTCCTCGCCGCCGCCGGGAAGCGCACGACCAGCGACGTGCCTGCATCGCCGGTGATCTCCAACTCGCCGCGCAGCTGCCGCACGAACGCTTCGATCAACGAACGGCCGAGACCGGTGCTGTCCTCGCCCGCCGCCGGGTCGAACCCGGAGCCGTCGTCGCGGACCGCGAGCTCGAGCTTGTCCTGCGAAGGCCGCCGCACCTCTACATATATGTGACCGCCGCTGCCCTCGTTGAACGCATGCTTGTAGGCGTTGGTGATCGCCTCGGTCACCAGCAGCCCGAGCGGCACGGCAATCTCCGGGCCGATCACCTCGCTCGGCGAGTTCGTGATCAGCTCGACCGACCGGCCACGCGACAACCCGCCGCGCCGCAGCTCGGCACACAGATCTTCGAGGAACCACTTCAGGTCGATCTCCTGCAGGCTCTCGGATTCGTACAGACGTCGATGCAGCGTCGCGAGCGCGTTGATGCGACTGCGCGCTTCGGCGAACGCCAGCTCCGCGCGCGGATCGCGAATGCGCCGCGCGTGCAGATTGAGCAGGCTCATCACCAGCTGCAGGTTGTTCTTCACGCGATGATGGATCTCGCGCACCAGCACTTCCTTCTGTGCGAGCGACTCGCGCAGCTCGGACTCGCGTGCGGAGATCAGATCTGCCATGCGCGAGAACGTCTCGCCGAGACTGCGAATCTCCGCCGGCGCTGCGCTGACGCGTTCCGGTCGCACGTTGTGCCGGCCGGCTGCGTACGCCGACGTGATGCGCTCGAGATAACTGATCCAGCGCACGACCAGATGCTCGATGCCGAACCACACGACTGCGATCGCGAGCGCCCACATGAGCAGCGGCGTCAGCACGCCCCACGCGACTTGCAGCGCCAGCGGCCCGATCGCAGTCAGCACGGGCGTGCCGCGGATCACGAAGATCCTGCCCCCGAGCAGTGGGCTGACAGCGTAGAGGCGCCAGATGCCGTCGTGTCCGCGCGCGCGGAACGTGCGCGTCTGGCCCGCTGGCAGCTGATCGCGCAGCTGCTCGTGAATGAGACTGTTGCGCGGCAGAGGCGACTTCGCCGGCGAGCGGCTCGCATCGCGCGTGATGATTTCACCGCGACTGTCGAGCAGCGCGAAGGCCGCGCCGTCCTCCGAGCGGGCGCCTCGTTGGTAGCGCTGCGCAAGCCAGTCGAGACCGATGAACAGCGACACCGAACCCTGGATCAGACCCTGATCGTCGACCAGCGGCACGGCAGTCACGATGCCCCAGCTGCCGAGCCAGCGGCTGACGATGAGATCGCTCACCACGAAGCCGTCGCCCGCCATGATGTCGCGGAACCACACGCGATCGTCGACCTTGACGACTTGCGGCATCGGCCCGGATGCGCACGTGACGACGCCCTCCGCGTTCACCACCAGCGCACCTTCGTATTGATCCAATCCGCCGATAGCTCGCTGCAGAGCACGGCGACAGGCGAGGCCGGTGCCGGCACGCACGTCCGGTTGCGCGCCAAGGCTGGTGAGGATTTCGCGGGACGCGGCGATCACGTTGACCTCTTCGCTCGCGGCGAGCTGCGCCGCCTGCGCGAGGTTCTGCTCGATGATCCGCATGCTGCTGCCGTAGCTGGAGATCGCCTGCAGCACCGCGAGGGCGCCCGGCGCGAGCATCGCGATGCCGACGATCACCACGAGCCGCGGACGCAGACCGGCATTGCGTCCGAACCAGGAGCGCGGTGCCAATGCGGTCTTGAGCGTCTTCAAATGAGCCCCGCGGCGAGTATCTTGCAGCCTCTTACCGGGAGCGGGCGGGACCGACGCCGAGCAGCGCTCGAGCCGCTGAGCAGGACCTCAGAGCCCGCCCGAACGCGGCTCCGACGCGCCTTCGACGTCCGCGAGCGCGCCAACCACCGGGTGTCCGGTCACCAGCGCGGCGTCGTCGCCGAGCAGCTCGACCAGCCGGTCGCGCGCTCGCGCGATGCGGCTCTTGATCGTGCCGACGGCCACCTGACAGACATCCGCTGCTTCCTCGTACGACAGGCCCGTGGCACACACCAGGATCAGCGCTTCACGCTGATCGACCGGCAGCTGCTGCAAGGCGCGGCTCAGGTCGCGCAGGTGCAGCTTGGCGTCGTGATCCGGCGCGATCGCAACCTGGCCAGCACACACGCCATCCGGATCCTCGATCTCGAACTTGCGATGGCGCAGCTCGGAGTAATAGCAGTTGCGCAGGATCGTGAAGAGCCAGGCCTTGAGATTGCTGCCGGACTGGAACTGCTCGCGGTTCGTCCAGGCCTTGAGCACGGTGTCCTGCACCAGATCGTCGGCGCGTGCCGGATCACCGCACAGCGAGCGGCCGAAGGCACGCAACGCCGGCAATAATGCCGTCACCTGTTCCAGGAAATGATCGTGTCCTGTCATGAGCCGTCCAGGGGGTTGCGGAAGACCGGCACGGGCCCGATCAGGAGCCGCGCTCCTTGTCCTCGAGTTGCTTCAGCAGCGCCTTGAACTCGTCTGGCACGGGCTCGTCCATGACGTCGCTGAACATGCGGCGCAGCCGGCTCTGGAGCCAGTCCGGGACCTGCTCGGTACTCGCGGCAGCCGTTTCAGGCTGCTCGCCTGGTTTGATTTTCTCGCTCATGACCATGGATGGACTCGAACCGGAGCGCCGCGGCACGCGCCGCGTGGAATTCGCATGTCGAGCCGGAACGCCCCACGATTGAAAAAGTTCCAAGTCGGAAGGAACCTTTCCCCCCTCTCGCACATACTACAGCCGCGGTTATCGGCGCGCGCAACGCTGCGCTCAGAAAATCTCAGAGGAAGAATCGAAGGAGTGCCTATGGCTCTGGCTCACGCTATTGCCGAACATCTGCCTTACTTACGTCGTTACGCCCGCGCTCTGTGCGGCACTCAGAAGAGCGGCGACGCTTACGTGCGGGCCTGTCTGGAAACGATCGTCGCCGATCCTTCGGTGATCGGCAGCGACAGCACCCCCCGCGTGGGGCTGTATCGGCTGTTTCACAAGCTGTGGGGCAGCGCCAATGTCGACCTGCGCACTGCGACCACGTCCCGGACGCAGACCGCGGGCGTCGAGAAGAAGCTCGGCGAGCTGACCCCGGCGCGGCGCCAGGCGCTGCTGCTGACCGCGATGGAAGGGTTCAACGTCACCGACACCGCACGCATCCTCGATGTCGGCGAGGAAGACGTGAAGCAGATGGTCGCGCAGGCAGTGCGCGAGATCTCCGATCAGCCGAGCACCAAGGTGCTGATCATCGAGGACGAGCCGATCATCTCGCTCGATCTGCAGAGCATCGTGCGCGAGATGGGACACACGGTCGCGGCGATCGCGACCACCCGCGACGAAGCAGTGCGCGCGGCTCGTAAAACCGAGCCGGGCCTCGTGCTCGCGGACATCAAGCTCGCCGATGGCAGCTCGGGTATCGATGCCGTGCGCCAGATCCTGAGCGAGGTGCAGGTGCCGATCGTGTTCATCACAGCTTATCCGGAGCGGCTGCTGACCGGCGAGCGCCCCGAGCCGACGTTCCTGGTGACCAAGCCGTTCGTGCCGGAGACGGTGCGCGTGGCGGTCAGCCAGGCGCTCCTATTCACCTGAGCCAACAATGAAGCGGGGCCCATTTGGGCCCCGTTTGCATTCCGGTCTGTCGCAGGCAGCGCGGGGCTGCTCAGACAGGTGGCCGTCCTCGCAATGCGCCTGCAACCAGCGCGACCAGCGTCAGCACGAGGAAGATGAAGAACAGAATCTTGGCGATACCGGCTGCGGCACCCGCAATGGTCGTGAAACCAAGCACCGCGGCGATGATCGCAACGATGAAGAACGTCAAAGCCCAAGACAGCATAAAAAACCTCCGTCACTCGTAGCCATTTGACCGGAAGCCCTCGGACGGCGTCCGCGCTCCTGCCCCGACTCGAAGCAGGAACGCGCGACAATTCATCGGGTTCCGGAGGCGCGCAGTGCGTGCGCGTTTTACGGACGGGTGAGGAATCCTTCGAGCAGCGCGGCAGTCTCTTCCGGCCGCTCGTGATGGATCATGTGACCGGCGCCGCGGATCATCGCCGTGGTGAGCTTCGCGAACAGACTGCGCAGGTGCTCTTCGCCAAGCTCGCCCGCCATGCGCTTGGTCAGCTCGGACTCTTCGGCCAGCACCAGCAGGAGCGGCGCGACGATCGCGCGCCAGCACGCTTCCGCCTGATCGCGCTGATACAGAACGGGATTGACGTGCTTGTGCTTCGGGTCTGCCCACAACTCGATGCGACCGTCCGCTCCCTGGCGCGCCCACGAGCGGGCGACGAACTCCAAGCGATCGGCTGGCGTGCGCGGATTGCGGCGCGCGAGCACGCGCATGAACTGCTCGTACGTGTCGTACGTCGCGAAGTAGTTGCCGCGCTTCACGTCGTCGAGCCATTCCGCGTAACGCACGGGCGCCTGATCCACGTTCGTGCGCGGCAAGCCAAATGCTTCGAGGCTTGCGACTCTGCGCACGCGCTGAGGGCGCACGCCGGCGTAGAGCATCACGATGTTGCCGCCCATGCTGTGGCCCACGAGATCGAGCGGCGCATCCGGCGACAGATGATCGAGCAGCGCGTCGAGATCGGCGAGATAGTCGGGGAACCAGTAACCGTCGTCAGGCCGCTGCGTGCGGCCGAAGCCGCGCATGTCCATTGCCACCACGGTACGCGCAGGCGAGAACTGATCGACGACGAACTGCCACGTCTCGCTCGTATCGCCCCAGCCGTGCACCAGCACGAGCGGCTGCGGATCCGCGCCGGCCCAGCGATACAACTGAAACTTCAGTCCGCGCAGGGCGAGCGTTTCCGTCTGCGGCGCGCGCCGCGCTTGGTAGGACATTGCTATGGCTGAGTGTTAGGAGACAGTGCTGCCCGCGCGGGGCAGGCAGCACCAGAGCTGGCGGTTACTGCGGCAGACGCACGATGCGCGAACGAGCCGGACCGCGCTTCTTCGCAGACTTCTTTTTCGCCGCCTTCTTCTTCCCACTCTTTCTCTTCTTCGTCGCCATGAGGACTCCTCGGGTTAGTCAGCGCTTCAATATTACACGTGATGCCGCAGCCTGATGCATGATTGCCGCCCATGAACCCGGCCCCCGATGCCGCTGCGACGATCATCGAGCGCGCCCGCGAGCTCGGTCCGCGCGAGCGCTCGGAGTACGTGCGCCACGCCTGCGGCGCCGACGAGACGCTGCTGTCGCACGTGCTGCTCGGGCTCGGCGAGGACGTTTCGCAGTCCGGTTTCTGGGACGAGGTCGCCGCCGGCGAGAGCGGCTCGCACGATCCCGGCTCGCTCGAAGGCCAGCGCCTCGGTCCTTATCGGATCGTGCGCAAGCTGGGCACCGGCGGCATGGGCGACGTGTATCTCGCCGAGCGCGCCGATGACGAATATCAGCAACAGGTCGCGATCAAGCTGGTTCGCAGCGGCGTGTTCTCGCGCCAGGTACAGGGACGTCTGCGCATGGAGCGGCAGATCCTCGCGACGTTGCAGCACCCGAACATCGCGCGCTTGCTCGATGGCGGTCGCGCGCCGGACGGCACGCCCTACCTCGTAATGGAGTACATCGACGGTGAGCCGATCGACGCTTACTGCGATCGTCGGCGCCTTGCGCCCGAGGAGCGGATCGCGCTGGTACGCACGGTGTGCTCGGCAGTGCACTACGCGCATCAAAACCTGATCGTCCATCGCGATCTCAAGCCGAACAACATCCTGATCACGCCGCAAGGCGTGCCGAAGCTGCTCGACTTCGGCATCGCCAAGCTGCTCGATACGCGTCAATCGGCCGCGACGCTCGCGGTGACGCATGCCGAGTACCGCGTCATGACACCCGCGCACGCCAGCCCGGAGCAAGTGCGTGGCGATGTGATCACGACCTCCAGCGACATCTATGTGCTCGGCGTCCTGTTGTACGAGCTGCTGTGCGGACGACGGCCGTTCCAGCTCCTGGGATCGAGCCTGCTGGAGATGGAAAAGATCATCTGCGACCAGGAAGCGCCGACGCCGAGTGAGATGGTCTCGCGCACGGCGCGCGAGTCACCGGAGCTGCTGACCGACATCGTCGCGTGCCGCTCGACGACTCCGGCACGGTTGCAGAAATTCCTGCACGGAGAAGTCGACAGCATCATCGGCATGGCAATGCGCAAGGATCCCGAGCGACGCTACAGCTCCGCTGAGCAGCTCGCTGCGGATCTCGAGCGTCATCTCAACGGCAAACCGGTCATCGCATCGAAGGACACCTGGTTCTATCGCACGCGCAAGTTCGTTGGCCGCCACAAGCTCGCGGTCGCGGCCTCGACGGTGGCGATCATCACGCTCGCTGCTTTTGCCACGATCACGTTCGTCCAGGCGCAGCGGATTGCGTACGAGCGCGATGTCTCGAATGCCGAGCGCACGCGCGCGGAGCAGGTGTCGTCGTTTCTAGTCGAGCTGTTCGAGCTGTCCGATCCGTCGCGCAGTCGCGGCAATCAAGTCACCGCGCGTGAGCTGCTCGACATCGGCGCGCGACGCGTGAGCCTCGGCCTCGCCGATCAGCCTGAGACGCGCGCGACGCTGCTCGGCACGATCGGCACCGTGTATCAGAGTCTCGGCCTGTACTCGGACTCCGTCGCGCTGCTCGAAGAAGGCTTGCAGTCGCGCATCAAGATTCATGGCCCGCGTCATCCCGACGTCGCAGTGGCACTGCGTGAGCTCGGCGATGCCTATTGCGATCGCGGCGATCTCCCACAATGCGAGACGCGACTGAATGCCGCGCTCGACATGCAACGCGAACTGCTCGGCGCGGATGCGCTCGAGATCGCGCCGACGATCATGGCGCAGGCGAAGCTCGCGCAGCTGCGCGGCGACTTCGACGCAGCGGAGCGTCTCTATAACCAGAGTCTGCAGATGTATCGCGCGCACGGTAAGGAGCGCACGACCGACGCGACTTCGGTGATGAACGAGCTCGCGGGCCTGTACTCCTACCGCGGTTGGCACGATCGTGCCGCGACCCTGTATCGCGCGGCGCTGGACATCGACCGCCAGACGCTCGGCAACGACCACCCGCAAGTCGGCCAGCACGTCCACAACCTCGCGGTCGCGCTCCACGAACAGGGCAAGCTCGACGAAGCAGCGCCGCTGTACGAGGAGTCGATGCAGACCTTGACGCGCGTGCTCGGCGAGAAACATCCGCAGACGATCGATGCAGCAGCGAACTACGGACGCTTCCTGCAGCGTCGCGGCGAGCTGGAGCGTGCCGAGACGATCTTGAGCAAGGTGGTCGAGCTCGATCGCCAGGCGCGCGGGCCGCGGCACGCGTTCGTCGCCCACGACCTGGTCAACCTGGGCATGGTCCGCCTGGATCGCCAGCAGCAAGCGCAAGCCGAGCAGGATTTCCGCGCGGCGCTCGATATCTATGCGGAGGCATTGCCGCCGGATCATCCGTACGTCGCGTCGGCGCTGACGGGTCTCGGACGCTGCATGCTCGAACAGAATCGTCTCGCCGAAGCGGAGCAGACGCTGCGGCACGCGAAGGAGATCGCGGCGAAGTCGTTCGCGATCAACAGCCCGCAGGTGGCGGCAGCGAACAGCTCGCTCGGCAGAGTGCTGATGGCACAACGGCGACCGGATGAAGCTGCGAAGCTACTGCGCGACAGCTATCCGATCCTGGTTCAGGCGCAGGGTGAGAATGCGGTGATCACGCAGCGAACGCGCGAAGCGCTCGCACAGCTAGACGCCAGGCGATAGGAGTCAGGCTAAAGCCTGACCCACAAGGAGTCGGGCTGCTGTGGGTCAGGCTTCAGCCTGACAGCAAAAACGTCCGGTACGCCGGGTTGTCCGTTTCTTCCGCGTACACGTACTTCAGCTCTTTCAGGTGCAGATCGAAATCCACGCTCTCCGGCGGCGGTACCTGCACGCCCGCCAGCACGCGCCCGTGATCCGACCCATGATTGCGATAGTGAAACAGCGTGATGTTCCACTGCGTGCCGATCGCATGCAGAAACTTCAGCAACGCGCCCGGCCGCTCCGGGAACTCGAATCGAAACAGCCGCTCGTGCTCGATGCCGCGCCCTCGTCCGCCGACCATGTAGCGCACGTGCAGCTTCGCCATTTCGTTGTCGGTCATGTCCACGACTTTGTAGCCCGCCTCGCGTAACGAGACCAGCAGCGCCTCTTTCTCCTTGCGCCCTTCCGCGAGCGCCAGGCCGACGAACAACTGCGCGGCCGCGCCGTCGTCGTAGCGATAGTTGAACTCCGTGACGTTGCGACGCCCGAGCACTTCGCAGAACTTCAGGAAGCTGCCCTTGCGCTCGGGAATCTCCACTGCCACGAGCGCTTCGCGCTGGCCGCCGATGTCGGCGCGCTCCGCGACGTGGCGCAGGCGATCGAAGTTCATGTTCGCGCCGCAGTTGATGGCGATGAAGCGGCGGTCGCGGCACTGCTCGCGCGCGACGTAACGCTTGATGCCGGCGACCGGCAACGCGCCGGCCGGTTCGACGATCGAGCGGTTGTCCTCGAAGATGTCCTGGATCGCCGCGCAGATCTCGTCGGTCGTGACCGTGATCACCTCATCGACGTATTCCTGCGCCAGGCGGAACGGCTCCTCGCCGACCCGCCGCACGGCGACGCCGTCCGCGAAAATGCCGACGCGGTCCAGCGTGATGCGCTTGCCGGCGTGCAGCGAGCGGTACATCGCGTCCGCGTCTTCGGGCTCGACGCCGATCACACGGATCTTCGGGAACAGATACTTCACGTACGAGGCGACGCCGGCGATCAGGCCGCCGCCACCGACCGCGATGAAAATCGCATCGATCGTGTCGCCGGGCTGCTGCTGCAGGATCTCCATGCCGATCGTGCCCTGGCCCGCGATGACGTCCGGATCGTCGAACGGATGGACGAACGTGAGCTGCCGCTCGCGCGCGATTGCCAGCGCGTGATCGTAAGCCTGGTCGTATTCGTCGCCGTGCAGGACCACCTCGCCGCCGAGGTCGATCACGGCCTGGACCTTGATGCGCGGCGTGGTCTGGGGCATCACGATCGTCGCCGGAATGCCGCGCCGACGGGCGGCGAGCGCCACGCCCTGCGCATGGTTGCCGGCGGAAGCGCAGATGACGCCACGCCGGGCGATGGTCTCGGACAGATGCGCGATCTTGTTGTACGCGCCACGCACCTTGAAGGAGAACACCGGCTGCAGATCCTCACGCTTGAAGAGGACGGCGTTGCCGAGGCGGCGGCTCAGGCGCGGCGCTTCTTCCAGCGGCGATTCGATCGCCACGTCGTACACGCGCGCCTTCAGAATACGTTCGAGATACTCGTGTGACATGCGTCGGTACGGTAACAGGAAAGCGTCCGCTCCTGCGATAATCGCTCGATGACCGAAAGCAATTCTTCTTCGCTCAGCCGTCGCGCTCTGCTCACTGCTGGTGCCGGTGTCGCCGCGGCGGCAGCACTGCAGCCCGTCGCCGCCCAGAACGTCGCGCCGGTACAGATCATGCCCACCTCGTCGCGCGAGCTGTGGCAGTGGGTTCGCACACAACCGATGCTCGACCTGCAGAGCGCGTACCTCGATGTCGCGAGCGGCGGCCCGACGCTGCGCGCCTCGATGGCCGCCGAGTACCGCGCACGCGAGGTGCAGAGCCTCGGCCTCGCGAACGCCACCGAGCGTTGGGCCGATGAGACCACTCGCCTGGCGACGCGCTTCGCGACCTTCCTCGGTTGCGAGGCAGACGAGTTGCAGTTCACCCGCGGCGCCGGCGAGGCGCTGGGTCAGGCGATCGCCGGTCTCGATCTCGCGCCGGGCGATGAAGTGATCACGACGACGCGCGAGCACCCGGCCGCGCTCAGCCCGTGGCTGGTGCTGGCGCGTCGGCGCGGGGTGGTCGTCAAGCAGATCGAGCTGCCGACGCCGCTGACCGGGCCCGAGCAGGCGCTCGGGCTGTTCGCCGGCGCGGTGACCGATCGCACCAAGGTGCTCGCCTTCTCCCATGTGCAATACGACGACGGCGCGGTGCTTCCGGTAAAAGAACTGAGCGCGTTCGCGCGCCAGCGCGGCATTCTCACCGTGGTCGACGGTGCGCAGGCCTTGGGAATGCTGGAGTTCGCTGCACGCGACCTCGGCTGCGACTTCTACGCGACGTGCTGCCACAAATGGCTCGGCGGCAGTCACGGCACCGGGGCGCTGTATGTGCGCCGGGAGATGCTCGATCGCCTGTGGCCGACCGAGCCGCGCGGACTCGACAGCGTCCCGCCGGTCTTCACCCCGACCGACGCGGACGGCAACACCGGCGTGCCGGCGGCCTTGCACAAGCTCGGCAACATCGTGCCTTACTCCTGGCCTGCGCTGCGTGGTGTCGAAGCGGCGCTGGAGTTCCAGCAGCAGGTCGGTCGCAGCAAGATCGAAGCGCGCATCCGCGAGCTCGCCATCTACGCGCGCCTGCGGCTGCAGCAGGTGACTGGCATCGAGCTGCTGACCCCGGCGCGCCCGGGCTTATGGGCCGGCATCCTTACCTTCCGTGTGTCCGGCAAGGTTGCGACCGACATCGCGGCGGCGGTGGAGCGCACGCATCGCGTGCACGTGCGTGCGATTCGCTGGCCGAACCGCCCCGAGGGCGCACTACGACTGTCGCTGCACGTCTTCAGCACGCACGATGACGTAGAAAAGCTGATCCAGGGGTTGCAGCAGGCACTGCGCTGACATGGACCTCACTTATCTACTGCTGACCGGCGGCCTGAGCGGGCTCGTAAGCGTGCTGCTGCATTCGATTCTTGCGTCGGCGTACGCCGCCGTTCGCCCGGGCGTCGCAGTGCCGGCGCTGCAGGTGTCCGACGCTCTGCTCCACATGCTCTACGGCACGGGGTTCGCGCTGTTGTTCTGGCTGAGCTGGGGACTGGCGGCGGTCGTCGACGTGCCGTGGTGGGTCCGCGGCCTGTCGTTCGGCAGTCTGTGCTGGTTGTCGTTTGCGGTGCCCAGCGTCGTTGGAGTTGCGCTGGCGCGCGGCCTGCCGGTCGCGACGATCGCCGCGCTCGCTTCGCGCTGGGCGACCACATCGGTGATCGCTGGCCTGGCGTGCGCGTGGAGCTGGGAGCGGATGCTCCGGTAGGTCGGGCTTCGGCCCGACGTGATCTATCTATCCAAAAATTCGCGGGCAATCGAAGCGAACCTTTGCGGAGCGGCGCTCAGGAAGCCCTGGCCGTAATCCGGAATGTCCAGCATCGAGCCGGCCGGCAATGCAGCGCGCACGCGCGGCGACTGATCCCAGGATTCATCGCGCAGCCGCAGAACCAGCGCGGGCTGCTTCACGAGCGGCAGACGCTCCAGTGTCGGATATTCGATAGCGGCGGCCAGGGCACGCGTACCGCTGGCGCCGGCCCGCAGCCGATCGCCGAGCTCCTCGGCCAGTGCGGCCGGCGGCGAGTTCGCGCCTTTGCGCTGAAGCATGCGCTGCCATTCCTCGACGACGTCGCCGCCGTCCTCGCGCGTTCCGGGCGTCGTCGCGGCCTGGAGCAGACCCGCCCGCTCCTGCGGCGAATAACACGGCGCGCCCCACAGCATCACGCGACGCACTTGCTGCGGGCGGGCGATCGCCAGCTCAGCGGTTACGAGCGCGCCCAGCTGATAGCCGAACACGTCGACCGCACGCAGTCTCAGGCTGTCCACGAAATCTCCGATGGCAGCAGCCAGGTCCATGACCGAGCTCTTCGAACCCGAGGAGTCGGACGAGCCGTGACCCGGCAGGTCCGGGGCATAAATGCTGCGGTCGTGCCCGACCTCGCGCAGCATCGACGCGAACACGCGGCCCGAGCCGCCGGCGTGATGCAGGCAAATGACCGGCACGCGCTCATCGAAGCCGCCGCCGGACGGATAGGCCGTCCAAAGATGAATCTGACCGAAGCGGCTTTCGGCGTACGAGCGGCGGACGTGAACGACGGCGGGCTGCGGCAAAGGCAAACGGTTGCGATGCTTGGCCTGGATCACTTCGGAACGCCCCTCTCTCTAGTAGTCCAGCCAGTTTACGGAGCAGCCCTCGCGAAGATATGGACCCACTTCTCACTTGCACAGCGGATCGGCGGTTCGCGCTTTAAGATACTCCGCCGTCCTGGCCCACGGCTGCAGAGGGTGCGAATGATTGCCATGCATTGTCATAAGCAAAAACCACAGTCAGGCAGCATTACCGGCGCGATTCTCGCAATCGCCTTCAGCGTGGCGCTCGCGCCGGCCGCTCGTGCCGCGCAGCCGTACACGGCCGAAGCGATGTGGCAGCTCAAGCGCCTGGCGGATCCTGCGATTTCTCCCGACGGCCGGCTGGCGGTTGTCCCCGTCACCAAGTACGACGTCGACAAGAACAAGGGCGACGCCGACCTGTGGCTGGTGCCGACCAAGCCCGGCAAAGCGCGCCAGCTCACGAGCGACGCCGGCAGCGACTCTGCGCCGGCGTGGAGCCCGGACGGCGAGCTCATCGCCTTCGTCTCGAAACGCGGCGACGACAAGCAGCCCCAGCTCTATGTGATCCCGGTGAACGGCGGCGAAGCGCGCCGCGTCACCAACGTGCCCACCGGCGTGATCGCGCCGAAGTGGTTCCCGGACTCCAAGCGCATCGCGTTCCTGTCGCAGGTCTGGCCGGATGCCAAGAACTGGACGGAGCAGGAGCAGCGCATGAAGGAGCGCGCCGAGCCGAAGATGAGCGCGCTGGTGTGGGACAAGGCGCCGATCAGCTACTGGGACCACTTCCTCGACCACCGCGAGACGCACGTCTACGCGATCGGCATCGACGGCGGCGAGCCGCAGGCGCTCACGCTCGGGACCGGCGTGGCACTGGAAGTCGCCGAGCCCGGCGCAAATTCCTACGACATCGCGCCGGACGGACTGGAGATCGCCTTCGCCTCCGACATAGACCGCAGCGGCGTCGAGCCGAACTTCGACATCTTCGTCATGCCGGTCGACCGCAGCGCCGCGCCGCGCGACATCACGACGGACAACCCCGCGCGCGACGATTCGCCTTCGTACAGCCCCGACGGCCGCTTGCTGTCCTTCGAGCGCCAGGCGATCCGCGACTTCTATGCCGATCGCGCGCGCCTGATGCTGTTCGAGCGGCGCAGCGGCAAAGTCCGCGGGCTGACCGATGAGTGGGATCGCTCGGCGCAAGGCCTGGTGTGGTCGCCGGACTCGGATGCGTTGTTCGGCTCGATCGACGATGCCGGCACGCGGCGGATTTACCGCTTCGACGTGGGCGGCGGCGTGCCGCGCGCAGTCACGCGCGAGCACAGCTTCAGCTCGCTCGCTATCGCGGGCAGCGGACCGGTGATCGTGGGCCTGCGCCAGAGCTTCACCGAGCCGCCGACGCTGGTCAGCATCATTCCGCGCACCGGCGCGGCGACCAAGCTCACCGACTTCAACGACGCGGCCCTCGCCGATCTCACGCAAGGGCGCGTCGAAAGCGTCACTTATAAAGGTGCGAACGGCGATGACGTGCAGATGTGGATCGTCTATCCGCCGAACTTCACGCCGGACCGGAAGTGGCCGCTGTACATGCTGCTGCACGGCGGCCCGCACAACGGCGTGACCGATGCGATGCAGTGGCGCTGGAATGCGCAGGTGTTCGCCAACTGGGGCTACGTCACTGCCTGGCACAACTTCCACGGCTCGAGCGGCTTCGGCCAGGCGTGGGCGGATTCGATCACCAAGGAATGGGCCGACCTGCCCTACCAGGACACGATCAAAGCGGCCGAGTGGTTCACGGCGCAGCCGTGGATCGACGCGGAGCGGATGGCGGCCGGCGGCGGCAGCTTCGGCGGTTATCTCGCCGCGACGATTCTCGGTCGTCCGCATCCGTTCAAGACTCTGGTCGCGCACGCTGCGGTCTATGACAGCTACGCGCAGAATGCGAGCGACGGCGGCGCAGATAAGAAGCGCTTTGGCGAGTACTGGGAAGATCTCGAGCGCTTCAATCGCAACTCGCCGCATCTCGCCGCCGCGAACTTCAAGACGCCGACGCTGGTGATCCACGGCCAGCTCGACCGGCGCGTGCCTATCAACAACGGCATCGAGCTGTTCAACACGCTGCAGAACAAGGGCATACCGAGCAAGTTCGTGTACTTCCCGGACGAGAATCACTGGGTGCTGAAGCCGCAGAACTCGCTGTTCTGGTACGACTCCGTGCGCAAGTGGATCGGGCAGTACGTGCCGCCGGGACCTGCGGCAGCAGCTCCGGCCACGACTACACAAACTTCGAATAAGTGAATCGAGGGGATCTCATGAACCGACGCGAACTGATCCAGATGAGCACTGTCGCTGCAGCCGGGCTGTTGCTGCACGAAGGCGCATTCGCGCAGAGCGCGAAGTCGAAGCCGCTCAAGGTGCTGATCTTCGGCGGCACCGGCTTCATCGGGCCGCACTTCGTGCGTGAGCTGCGCGACGGCGGTCACAAGCTGACGCTATTCAACCGCGGCAAGCGCAATCCCGGACTGTTCCCCGACGTCGAGACGCTGCTCGGCGACCGCAACGAGGCGAGCTCGGTCGACTTGCTGAAAGGCCGCGAGTGGGACGTCGTCGTCGACGACTCCGGTTATTTCCCGCGGCAGGTGCGTGCCAGCGTCGACGCGCTCAAGGATCACGTGCAGCACTACATTTACGTGTCGAGCATTTCGGCGTACGCGGACCTGACGCCGCCCGGCATCGACGAGGACTACAAGCTCGCGCCGCTCGAAGATCCGGACGCGAAAGAAATCACCGAAAAGAACTACGGCGGGCTCAAGGCCGCGTGCGAGCAGATCGTCGAGCAGACGTTCGGCAAACGCCAGGCAGTGATTCGGCCGACGTACATCGTCGGGCCGGGCGACCACACCGATCGCTTCACCTATTGGCCGTGGCGTGTCGCGCGCGGCGGCGAAATGCTCGCGCCAGGCACGGCGGAAGATCCGATGCAGTTCATCGACGTGCGCGATCTCGCGGAGTTCACGCGCCGCTGCGTCGAGCAGCGCATCGCCGGTCGCTACAACCTCTGCAATCCGCCGGGCGCCGTGACGATGGGCGACGTGCTCGACGCCGCCAAGCACGTGACCAAGGCCAACACGAAAATCCGCTGGGCGCCGCTGAAATTCCTCGAAGACAACAAGCTGCTGGAAAGCGGCGAGCTGACGACGTGGTCGCCGCCCACGGGCGAATTTGCCGGCGCATCGCTGGTGAGCTCGGCGCGCGCTGTTGCACAGGGTCTGCGCTTCCGCTCAGTCGAGACGACGGTGCGCGATCTGCTCGCGTGGCACGAGCAGCGTCCCGCGGAACAAAAGCAGAAGCTGCGTGCAGGCCTCACGCCGGAGCGCGAAGCAGAGTTGTTGAAAAAACTGCCGGCGTAACGACGCTCGGGCGGTGTGAGTAGTGGACTCGCGCGCCTGAGGGGGTGAGGATAGGCGCCAGTCGACTGTGGAGTGAATTATGTCCACTCAGCTCACGCGCCTCGTTTCTCCCAACGTTGGTCTCGCTGTCATCGCAGCGCTGGCACTCGCCGCCTGCAATCGCGGCGAAGCGCCGAAGTCCGAGTCCGTCGCAGCCGCCGCGAACGCCCCGAGCACCAGTGCGAGCACGAACGCGACTGCAGAGATGACGTGGGCACGCGCAGCGATCGAGCGCAATCCGGATCTCGAAGTCATTGCGACCGACCCGCTGACCGGTGTAGTCACGATCAAACATCGCAGCACCGGCGAGGTGGAGGCGATCAAGGCGAACGAGCTCGCCGCGGTAACGCCGTCGCAATTGAAGCCGATGCAGATGCAAGCCGCGCCGCCGCCGGAGCCCGAGCCGGCACCCGCGCAGAATGAATCGATGCGCGCAGCGTCGCAGCATGCAACTGCGCCCGATAGCGGAGCGGCCCAACCCGGCACGATCACGAGCAATGGCGCTTACACGGTCGATCGCAGCGGCGGGAAGCTCCGCGTGAGCGGCCCGGGCGTCAGCATCGAGAGCTCCGGCACGAGCGCAGCGGCGAATAATCAGGCCGGCGGCGGCCGCCGCGCCGTCGATCCGTTCATCTGTGAAGGGCGACGCCAGCTGCAGCTCGACAGTCGCGACATTTACGTCGATGGCGACGCCATCACGGTGCGCGGCGGCTGCGAAGTGTTCATCACCAACAGCCACATCGTCGCGACCGGCACCGCCATCGTCGTGCAGGACGCGATCGTGCACGTCTCGAACAGCCAGATCGAAGGCGGCAACGCGTCGTTCCAGGCGGACGACCGCGCGAAGATGTACGTGCGCGGCTCGACGTTCACCGGCGTCCCGCGCCGCGCCGAGCTGGCGATGGTGCAGGACCAGGGTGGCAATCGCTACCGCTAGCCGGCAAAAGTCGCGCCTTTTGACGGCGTTGTGGAAAGGGCCTTGGCCGCTTTCGACCATAAGAAATCACAGCGGTTTCGCTTCGGTCAGATCGAAAACCTCCACGCCCTTGGCGTGGCGGAACATGCGCCGGCCGAGATCCGGAAAATCCGCAACGTCGAGCTCGCGGCTCTCACCGCCCATCAGGTAGATCAGCTCGCGCTCGAACGGATTGCGCAGCGAATGCGCGACGCCGGGCGTGGGAAATGCCATGAAGTCTCCCGGCCCCACTTCGTACTCCGCGCCGTCGATGCGCGCGAGGCCGCGGCCTTCCAGGATGTAGAGCCACTCCTCGTCCTGCCAGTGCGAGTGATAGGGGAACGCTTCCTTGCCCGGCGCGATGCGCGCCAGGTTGACGCCGGTGCGTCGCAGGCCGGTCGCCTTGCCCATCTGGTATCCCGTCATCTCGGAGTTTTCGCTCCAAGGATGCGAGAAGGTCTGCGATCGCGCAGCGATATCGGCGGCCCGCAACAGATACAGATTCGGTCGATTCATGGCGTAACGCTCGAGCGGAGGAGTCGCAGAGCTTGCGCGGCCCGTGCGCCCTCGGCAACCTTCGCGCATGAATCGATGGCGCATAGGCGGGCTCATCGTGCTAGCGCTGCTCGCGGCGGCACTGATCGCGTGGTGGCTGAAGCCCGCACCGCCGCCGGCCCCGCCGCCGCAAGCGCCGGCACGCGAGATCTTTCATAGCTCCAAGCCTCTGCGCATCGAAGTGGCGTCGGCGCGGCCGCCCGCCGAGACCGCATGGCTCGGCTACGAGCTGCGCCATCTGTTGATTCGCGGTCGGATGCGCGTCGCGGCAATCGATAATGCGAGCGATGCATTCACGCTGCGCGTCTCGCTCACGGATTCGCAGAGCGCGACGCTCGCGCTGGTGGCACCCGATAGCGTGATCGAGCGGCAAGAGCAGTTGTCGCTGCCCCAGGAACATCTCGGGATGATCAAGGCGCTCGCGCAGCGCCTGCCGCAGTTCTTCGGTGCACAGGGCGGCTCGCCCGACTGGACGAAGCTGATCGGTACCGACGACGCGAGTGCGTACGACGCTTATCTCAACGATGCGCTGGAACTGCTCGGTGCCAACGGTCAGGGTCTCACGCGCCCTGGTTCAACGCAGAGTGCGCGCATCGTCGAGCGACTCGAAGCGCTCGCGCGTCATCAGCCGCACTTCGTCCGCGTTCGCGCCGCGCTCGCGATCGCGTATCTCAGCCTCAGCGGCAAGGATGAGTCATCGCTCGCGCAGCTCGCGAAGACTAGCGCAGAACGCGCGTTGGCAGCAGACGATGAAATCGCCGAGGCGCATGCAGCGCTCGGGCTCGTTCACCTGCGACGCGCAGATTGGACCGCGGCGCGCGAGCAGTTCGATCGCGCGCTCGCACTCGATGCAAACAGCGCTGCGGCGCTCGAAGGTTCCGGCTGCCTGCTCGTCGATGCCGGGCGCTACGAAGCAGCGCGACCGTTGATCGAGCACGCGGTCCAACTGCAATCGCGAAATGTCGGCGCACGCGAATGCCTGGCGTACTTGGACGCCGGCGCGAGCAAGCCAGACGCGAGCGACAAGCCGCCGACCGAAGTCGCTCGCGTGCAAGCGCTCGCCGCGATTCTCGCGGGCGACGTCGACAATGCACGCAAGCTGCTGCGCGGCGCATCCAGCGACGAGGACTTCCGCGAGTGGGCCGAGCCGCTGCTGAGCGCCGCAACGGATCGCGGCCGCATCCCGGATGCCTTGCAGTCGATCACGCGTGCAGCGAGCGACGGCCGCATCGATGCGACGACGGAGATCCTGTGCGGCACCGCCCTGCGTCGCGCCGAGTTCGTTTTCAACCGCATGGCGCGTTTGCAGCGCGATCACGAGCCGGTCCCCTTGCGAATGCTGTGGATGCCGCAGACCGAGTTCCTGCGGCATCACGTGCGCTTCGAGCAGATCGTCGGCGCGGCGGGCCTGCCCGCGTTCTGGCAGGAATACGGGCCGCCGGACGTGTGTAAGGCGGATCCGCAGATCTACGGCTGCAAGACGCGGCAGCTGAGTAAAGAAAAGTCGGGCCGCGAGCCCTGAACTGCCCTGCGGACTGTCAGGCTTCAGCCTGACTCCTCTCATCTGCCTATAATGCCGGCCCGCCGGACCAAACCGCATTTTCGAAAATTTTCTTGAGGGGAGACTCACGATGGGGGCCATCAATGCCGTTACGGATCTGACCGCGCAGGGCGACGTCGCCGTGCTGACCGTCAATTCGCCGCCCGTGAACGCGCTGTCGCAGCAGGTTCGCGATGGCATCGTCAAAGGCATGCAGCAGGCGATCGCCGACAGCGCCGTCAAAGCCGTCGTGCTGATCTGCGATGGCCGGACGTTCATCGCCGGCGCCGACATCACCGAGTTCGGCAAGCCGCCGCAGTCGCCGAGCCTGCACGACGTCTGCGACGCGATCGAGAATTCGAGCAAGCCGGTCGTTGCCGCGATTCACGGCACCGCGCTCGGCGGCGGTCTGGAAACTGCGCTCTGCTGTCACTACCGCGTCGCTGTGCCGTCTGCGAAGTGCGGCTTGCCTGAAGTGCATCTGGGTCTGCTGCCCGGCGCGGGCGGCACGCAACGCTTGCCGCGCATCGTCGGTCCGGAACAGGCGCTGCAGATGGTCACGTCCGGCGCGCACGTCGATGCGAAGACGTGTCTCGCCGCCGGCCTGCTCGATGAGATCGTGCCGGAAGGCGAGCTGCGCGCGGGTGGCATCGCGTTCGCGAAGAAAGTGATCGCAGAGAAACGTCCGCTGCGCAAAGTGCGTGACATGAACGAGAAGGTCGAGGCCGCGCGCGGCAAGCCGGAGATCTTCGCCGAGTTCCGCAAAGCCAACGCGCGCAAGTTCCGCGGCTTCCTCGCGCCCGAGTACAACATCCGCTGCATCGAGGCAGCGGTGAACCTGCCGTTCGATCAAGGCATCGCGATGGAGCGCAAGCTGTTCATGGAGCTGATGACCGGCACGCAGTCGGCCGCGCAGCGCTACGTGTTTTTCGCCGAACGCCAGGTGTGGAAAGTGCCGGACGTGCCGGACGACACCGCGACGATTCCCGTCAAGAAGGTCGGCATGATCGGCGCCGGCACGATGGGCGGCGGCATCGCAATGAACTTCGCCAACATCGGCATTCCGGTGACGCTGGTCGAAGCGAAGCAGGACGCGCTCGATCGCGGCTTCGGCGTGATCCGCAAGAATTACGAGACGACTGCGAAGCGCGGCAAGCTCAAGCCCGAGGATGTCGAGAAGCGCATGGGCCTGCTGACCGGCACGCTGCAATTCGAAGCGCTCGCCGACTGCGATCTGGTGATCGAAGCCGTGTTCGAGAACATGGACGTCAAGAAAGAGGTGTTCGGCAAGCTCGATCGCATCGTCAAGCAAGGCGCGATCCTGGCGACCAACACTTCGGGTCTCGACGTGAACGAGATCGCAAACGCGACCAAGCGGCCCGAGTCGGTCATCGGTCTGCACTTTTTCTCGCCGGCGAACGTGATGCGCCTGCTGGAGATCGTGCGCGGTGCGAAGTCCTCGAAGCCCGTCATCGCGACCTCGATGCAGCTCGCGAAGAAGATCGGCAAGATCGCCGCGCTCGTGGGCGTGTGCCCCGGTTTCGTCGGCAACCGCATTCTGTACGCACGCCAGCAGCAAGCGCAGGCGATGTTGATGGAAGGCGCGATGCCGTGGGACGTCGACAAAGTGCTGTACGACTTCGGTCTGCCGATGGGACCGTTCGCGATGTCCGACCTTGCCGGTCTCGACATCGGCTGGAGCAAGGAGAAGTCGAAGAGCTCGACCGTGCGCGAAGTGCTGTGCGAGATGGATCGGCGCGGTCAGAAGACCGGCGCTGGCTTCTACGACTACGACGCCGAGCGCAACGCCAAGCCGTCGCCGGTCACCGAGAAGATCATCAAGGACTTCATGGCGAAGGCCGGGGCGAGCGCGCGCAAGATTTCCGATCAGGAGATCCTCGAGCGGTGCGTGTACCCGATGATCAACGAGGGCGCGAAGATTCTCGAAGAGAAGATCGCGATCCGCCCGTCGGACATCGACATCGTCTGGATCAACGGCTACGGCTGGCCCGTGTATCGCGGCGGCCCGATGTTCTACGGCGATACCGTGGGCTTGAAAACCGTGGTCGCGAAACTCAAAGAGTATGGGCCGAAGCTCGGTGCGGGCTTCACCCTTTCACCGCTGCTGGAGAAGCTGGCCGCTGAAGGCAAGCGTTTCCAGGATTTGAAGTAAACCGGGGCAATTTCAATGCGTGAAGCAGTCATCGTCTCTACAGCGCGCACGCCGATCGGCAAGGCCTATCGCGGCGCTTTCAACAACACCCAGGGTCAGGAGCTGATCGGCCACGCGCTCGCGCAGGCCGTGAAGCGTGCGGGCATCGCTGCGGCCGAGATCGACGACGTCGTCGTCGGCTGCGCCATGCAGCAGGGCTCGACTGGCGGCAACGTCGCGCGCCAGGGCCTGCTGCGTGCCGGATTTCCGGTGACGGTGTCGGGCATGACGATCGATCGGCAGTGCTCGTCCGGCCTGATGGCGATCGCGACGGCTGCGAAGCAGATCGTGACCGACGGCATGCAGATCACTCTCGGCGGCGGCGTCGAGTCGATCTCGCTGGTGCAGAACGACAAGATGAATCGCTTCCGCGCCGCCGATCCGTGGCTGGTAAAGAACCTGCCGCAGATCTACATGACGATGATCGAGACTGCCGAGATCGTCGCCGACCGTTATGGCGTCAGCCGCGAGGCGCAGGATCAGTACTCGCTGCAATCGCAGCAGCGCACGGCTGCGGCGCAGGCCGAAGGCCGCTACGACGCGGAAATCGCGCCGCTGACCTCGATCATGACCATCACCGACAAAGAGACCGGCACGACCTCCGAAAAGGAAGTCACGATCAAGCTCGACGAAGGCAATCGTCCGAAGACGACGCTCGCCGACCTGCAGGCGCTGCAGCCGGTGTTCAAGAACGGGCAGCGAATCAAGGAAGGCCGCTTCATCACCGCGGGCAACGCTTCGCAGCTGTCCGATGGCGCGGCCGCGATGGTGTTGATGGAGGCGAAGGAAGCGTCGAAGCGCAACCTCAAGCCGCTCGGCGCCTATCGCGGCATGATGGTCGCGGCGTGCGATCCCGATGAGATGGGCATCGGCCCGGTGTTCGCCGTGCCGAAGCTGCTCAAGGCGAACGGCCTGTCGATGGACGACATCGGTATCTGGGAATTGAACGAAGCGTTCGCGAGCCAGGTGCTGTACATCCGCGACAAGCTCGGCATTCCGAACGACAAGCTCAACGTCTCCGGCGGCGCGATCTCGATCGGCCATCCGTACGGCATGTCGGGCGCGCGCATGGCCGGCCATCTGCTGATCGAAGGCAAGCGGCGCGGCGCGAAGTACGGCGTCGTGACGATGTGCGTCGGCGGCGGCATGGGCGCTGCGGGACTGTTCGAAATCTTCTGACCCGCAACATGGCGACGACCGCAGCCGCCACCCGTACCGCCGCGACTGCGCGCTATGAGCGCAAGAAGCAGGCGATCATCGCGGCGGCGAGCGACATCCTCAATCACCACGGCGTGAAGGGGATGACGCTTGCCGGCGTGGCGAGCCGCGTCGGGCTCATCACGACCAGCGTCACTTACTACTTCAAGAAAAAGGAAGATCTCGCCGTCGCGTGCTTCCTGGATGGAATCGAGCGCTGCGACGCGCTCGCAACCGACGTCCTGAACGCGAGCGGGCCGCACGCACGCGTGCAACGTCTGCTCGAAGTGTGGCTGGACCTGCGACGTCGCATCGCGGCCGGCGCAGCACCGGCGATTGCAGTGTTCAACGACATTCGCGCGCTGGAGAAGCCGCAGCGTGGAGTCGTGCTGAAAGCGTACATGCGCTTCTTCGCGAAGATTCGCGAGATCTTTACTGCGCCCGAGCTGGCGTGGCTCGACGAGCCAGCGCGCACGGCGCGCGCGCAGATCCTGACAGAGCAGATCTTCTGGGCCGTCGCCTGGCTGCCGCGCTACGACCTGGAGGACTACGACCGCATTCGCGAGCGCATGTACGACATCTTCGTGCATGGTCTCGCAGCGCCGGGCAACACCTGGCAGCCGCAACCTCTATCGCTCGACGCGGTGCTGCAATCTGCTACGCAAGAGCTCACGCCGCGCGAGACATTCCTGATCGCGGCGACGCGCCTGATCAACGAGCAGGGTTACCGCGGCGCCTCGGTCGAGAAAATCTCCTCGCGCCTGAACGTCACCAAGGGCTCGTTCTACCACCACCACGAAGCGAAGGACGACCTGGTGGTCGATTGCTTCAAGCGCAGCTTCGAAGTCATGCGACGTGTCCAGCGCGCCGTTGGCGACGGCGAGCAGAACGAGCTGGCGAAGCTCGCGACTGCAGCCTCCGCGCTGGTCGATTACCAGCTTTCTGATCGCGGCCCGTTGCTGCGCACCTCGGCGCTTACGGCGCTGCCAGAGTCGATTTGCCTGGAGATGGTGGAGGCGTCCAATCGTGTGAGCGATCGCTTCGCCTCGCTGATCTCCGACGGTATAGCGTCGGGCTCGGTGCGCGCGGTGGATCCGTACATCGCCGCGCAGATGCTCACGGCGACGCTGAATGCGTCGGCGGAGATCAGGTGGTGGATACCGGATGTCGATCGGGCGCGGGCGCCGGCGCTGTACGCGAAGCCGGTGCTGACGGGATTGTTCTCGAGATAAACGAGATGAAGAAGTCGGCCGCTCCAGCGCATCCTGCGCCCGCGGCATTCGCGCATCCCTGCGCAGCGGGCTGAAACCCGACCTACAGCGCAATGACTGTAGGTCGGGCCGTCGCCTTCTTGTTAGTTACCGAAGCGGAACTGCAACTCGAGGCCGTACGTGCGCGGCGCCGTCAGTGACAGCGTGCGGCTCTGCGTGCCCCACGCCGACTGCGTGGCACCCGCGGCTTCGTAGCCCACGTCGTCGAACGCGTTGTTGACGAACGCGATCACCGTGTAGCGATTGTCGCTGCCGTTCCACATCGCGCGGAAGTCCGTCTGGTCGTACGACGGCGCCAGATAGGCTTCTCGCGAGAAGACCGAGTAGTACGCCTCATCCTTGTAGATCCAGGTCGCGCCCAGCGTCAGGTTGCCCAGGCCGGTGAAGAACGTGTAGTTCGCGTTGAACGCGACCTTGTTCTTCGGAGCGCTCGGCAGCGAGCCGCCGTCGATCTTCTGACCGACCTGCGGACCCGCCAGCGCGGCGGTACCCGTCGGCGGGGTACAGAACCGGGAATCCGGCACGATCTGGCCCAGCACGCCGGTGTCCGCACCGTCGATGAAGCAGCGGTCGTCCTTGATCTCGGTGTCGAGGTAGCTGTAGTTGAAGCGCACCATGAGCGCATCCGTGATCGCCCAGGTCGTCTCCAGCTCCGCGCCCATCGAAGTGGCCTTCTCGAGGTTGAAGAACCGCGATTCCTGCAGACCGGTGTTCGGATCGCGCACCGTCGAGGGGTACTGCGCGTCCTGGTAGTCGTACATGAAGACCGAGATGTTCGTCGTCAAACGCTGCGCGAAGGTTTCCTTCAAGCCCACTTCATAGGCGTTGATGAACTCCGGCTTGGTGTAGCTGTTCGCGCCAGCCATCGCGCCGGCGTTGAAGCCGCCGCTCTTGTAGCCGCGCGTGTACTTGCCGTACGCGAGCGTGGCTTCGCTGGGCTGCCACTCGAGGCCTGCGGTGCCGGTGACCGCATTCCAGTCGCCCTCGAGGTGGCCGCGCACGTCCTCCTGGTAGAACGAGAACGGCAACGCCGGGTTGCCCAGGAACACGACGCGCGTGCGGTACTCGTCGGCTTCCTTCTTGTCTTCGGTGTAGCGCAGGCCGACCGTCGTCTTCCACGTCTGCGTGAACTGCCAGTCGACCTGGCTGAACACGGCGGCCGCGTCTGCTTCGAGCAGCGCGCCGGCGATCTGCAGGTTGTGATCCGGATGCTCAGGCCCGGGCGGCGGGTTGAAGCCGTTCGCCACCGACGGTGGCGCCGCGCGCGGGTTCTGCAGCTCCGGCTGCAGCGGCGCACGGATGCCCTGATTCTGGTTCACCTGCTCGTGGTACTGGTACAAGCCGACGATCCACTGGAACGGTCCTTCGCCCGTCGAGATCAGGTTCAGCTCGTTGCTGTAGTACTCCTTGTCCTCCATGTAGAAGGCTTCGATCGTCGGGAAGATCGTGATCGAGTTGGCGCCCACGGTGCGGACGAACGGATCGCGGTCGATGCCGTCGAAGTCGGAGATCTGCTGGTAGGTGTAACCCTGGTAGCCGCCGACGTACTTCAGGTCGACGCCGCTGAAGTGGTTGACCGTCTCCAGCGTGAAGATATCGACGCCGTCGAGCGTCGTGCGGAACGGCGTGTCAGTGTCGTAGGTGCGCTCGTCGGTCAGCGCGGGATTCTCACCCGTGAAGCCGAACGTCGGGTTCGGGAACAAGCCTGCGGTCGCGCCGGCGGGCCCGAACACTGTGGTCGGCACGCCGAAGAACGAAGGCGCGATGTCGTTCGGCGTGATGCGGCGATCGACGCGGCGCGCCTGATCCCACTCGGACTTCGCATATTTCAGCCACACGTCCATGTTCTCGCCGACGTCGAACGCGAGCTGCCCTTCGATATACGTGTCGTCGTTCTGGCCGCCCTCGGTCTCGTTGCTGTTCGCGTCCTTGAAGAAGCCCTCGCCCTGCCCGCCGCCATAGCCGACGACGCGATAGCGCATCCAGTCGGTGATGGGCCCGGAGATGGCGCCCGAATAGGTCTGGGTGTCGTAGTTGCCGACCGTCGCGCGCACTTCACTCTGGAACGTGTCGGTCGGCCGCTTGGAAACGATGTTCAGCGCACCGCCGATCGAGTTGCGGCCGTACAGGGTGCCCTGCGGCCCGCGCAGCACTTCGATGCGGTCGGTGACGATCGGCGGCTTGCCGGCTTCGACGTTGCTCGCGGTATAGAAGCCGTCCGAGTACGTCGCGATGCCCGGGTCCGAACCGTAGTTGTTGGTCAGACGGCCGACACCGCGCAGGCTCATGCGATCGAGCGTGCTGGCGTACGACAGGCCGGGCGTGAAATCGGTGAGGTCCTGGATGTTGGTGATACCGAGCAGATCGCGCGTCTCGCTGGTGAACGCGGAGATTGCAACCGGCACTTCCTGCAGATTCGCCTGGCGCTTTTCCGCGGTGACGACGATTTCCTCCAGCACCATGGTTTCCGGTGCCTTGCTTTCCTGGGCCACAACGGCGCCCGCCGAGAGGGCCAAGATGCCCGCGATCGCGACGCGAAGCTCCATTCGGTTACGCATGCTCATTCGATGACTCCCATTCGCACGCGGGTGCCGGCGCGCGTTGCCTTTGACGGTGGTGGTGGCTACCCCGACGCCGCTCGGGCACCCGGCGTCGGAAATTTTTACAGGCGGGAAGGTGCTAGACCGAGTCGCAGTGCGTCAACGGCTTTTCGGCGAAAAGAATGCGTTTGTTGCGTCAGGAATACACAAGAAACGTGAAACTGTGACCGACTGCGCACATCTGGCGGCGCTTGCTTTTTTTACAGATGCGTGAGGGAGTTGAACGCGCCCTTCAGCTCGTTCTTGAGGATTTTGCCCGCGGGGTTGCGAGGCAGAGTGTCGCGCCAAAACAAGACTCGCACCGGGACCTTGAAGGCGGCGAGCCGGCTCGCGACCCACGCACGGAGCTCTTCTTCTGTCGCATTCGCGCCTGGCTTCAACTGCACGACTGCGCCCGGCTCCTCACCCAGCAGGCGATGGGGAATGCCGACAAGCGCCGCATCCATGACCGCCGGGTGCTCGAACATAACGTTCTCGACTTCGATGCAGTAAATGTTCTCGCCGCCGCGGATCAGCATGTCCTTCGCACGATCGACGATGTGACAGAAGCCGTCGGCATCGATGCGCGCGACGTCGCCGGTGCGCAGCCAGCCCGCGACGAACGTCTGTGCGGTCGCCTGCGGATTGTTCCAGTAACCCTTCACGATCATCGGGCCGCGCACCCACAACTCGCCGACTTCGCCGGCCGGCAGCTCGCGCGCTCCGTCCGCGCTCATCACCCGCATCGCGCCGACAGTCGGAGCCGGTCCGCATGAGGCAGGCTTATTGATGTAGTCCTCTGCGGTGTTGCCGCAGAACGATGCCGACGTCTCCGTCATGCCCCAGCCGTTGCCGGCCTGCGATTTCGGAAATGTCTCGACGATGCGGCGCACGAGCTCCGGCGCGGACGGCGCGCCGCCGTAGCCGATCTGTTCGATGCTCGACAGGTCGTAACGCGCGCGTGCGGGATGCTCGATCAGCTGCCACGCGATCGTCGGCACGCCGCCGGTGAGAGTGACGCGCTCGCGCTCGATCAACTGCAGCGCTTTCTCCGTGTCCCACTTGCGCATGAGCACGAGCTTGCCGCCGCCGAACACTGCGGGAACCATCGAGGCATTGCAGCCGGTGACGTGGAAGAACGGCACGGCGAGCAAGTTGATCCGCTGCGGCAGCGTGGCCGGATCCGGCGGAGTCTGGCCGCGTCGCAGGAACGCGCGTGCTGCCACGGCCGCCGCGGTGAAGATGCCGGTCGTGATGTTCCGATGCGTGCCGAGCGCGCCTTTCGGTTTGCCGGTAGTGCCTGAGGTGTAGAAGATCGTCGCGTCGTCTTCCGGCGCGAGCCCAACGTCCGGCAGCGCACGCTCAGGCAGGCGGCTCCAGTCGTTCACCGCTCCGA